>LIHJ01000063.1 GCA_001399805.1 Candidatus Bathyarchaeota archaeon BA1 | reverse complement strand
CCCTCATGAGGAAGCGCTTATAATAGTGACCGTATACACACCTTCTAGAGAGGAGTGGCAAGAAGACTTCAAATCTAGGAGGAAAAGAGCATGAAGACGTGCTATCAGTGCGGTGGATCTGTTTTAAGAAAAATTGTTGATTGGAACTAGAGGGGGTTATCATAAAAGGGGTACCCGTGGAGGTTTGCGATGAATGTGGAGAAAATATTTCGACACGAAAACCGTGACATTCACCCAAGAAATCACCACTTCATTAAAAACAAAAGAATAGAACTAACCCCCAGCCAGATAAAAAATCATTCAGGGCCTTTTTAGCGTCTTCAATCTTCTTGAGAGAGTCCGAAATGTCGTAGTATTGGCCCTTTAACCTATCTAACTCTTTCTCAGCATCCCTGATTGCCCCTTCAACCGCTTCAGGCGAAACTTCACTCCCCTTCTTCCACCAAACAAGGCTGTGATTGTGGCCTTCTACAGAAGGGATCAGGAGAGAGCTCCCCACCAATGACCAAAACCCACAAGGCATGATGGCCAAGCTCTAGGAGGCAACATGCATCATCAGGCACCAATTCAAGATAAGAGAGTCCTAAACCACCTGAGGCGCGCCTTTCCCCAAAAATTAGGCGGGTGGATAAGTGCATTTAGGCCTGTCGAATAGTCAAAGAAATACTATTAGGTGCCCATAAACTTCTGCAGAGATAGGTTTAAATAAATTACATGTGACTTCGTAGTTAGCTTAAGGAAAGATGTGGGCGGTTAAGGATGTCTAAGGAGTTTCGACACATCATCCGGATTGCGGACACCGACTTAGATGGCACCCTGAAGGTGGGTTATGCTCTAGCTAAAATTAGGGGAGTTGGGATCAGTTTGGCCAACGCAATCATGAAAAAAGCTGGGATTGATCCGGATACTCGCTTAGGCCTCCTTTCCGAGGCTGATGTGGAAAGGCTTAAGGACATCATAAATAACCCCATGAGACATGGTGTCCCTGGATGGCTTCTCAACCGCCCCAAGGATAAAGAGACCGGAAAGGCCCTTCACCTTACCGCATCTGACCTAGCCCTTCAAATAAAAACCGATATAGATCAGATGAAAAAGATCAGGTCGTGGCGTGGATTTCGTCACGCTTATGGGTTGAGGGTCAGGGGGCAAAGAACGAGAACAACGGGTAGGATCAGAAAGGCCATGAGCGTGAAGAAAAAGCCGGCGGAGAGGGTTGCTTAATGGGCGATCCAAAAAAGCAGCGCAAGAAGTATGAGACCTCAAGATTTCCTTGGCGAACCGACGTCTTGCAGGCAGAACTCAAACTGCTCGGTCAGTATGGGCTGCGGAACAAAAGGGAGTTATGGCGTCACAAAACGATGCTTTCGAGGTTTAGGGAGATTGCGCGGTCACTTCTGGGCATGCCAGCAGAGGAGCGGAGAAGACTCGAAAAGCCACTTCTGGATAGGCTCCACAGACTCGGACTTCTCCCTGAAAGCGCTGCGTTAGACGACGTTTTAGACCTGTCATTGGAGGATCTCCTTGAACGTAGGCTTCAAACGCTTGTGTTTCGGAGGGGGCTCGCCAAATCAATATACCAGGCTCGTCAACTCATCACGCATCGGCATGTTGCCATCGAGGGAAGAAGGTTTTCCTCCCCCAGCTATCTGGTTCCGAGGGATGATGAAGCAAAAGTAGCATATGCCCCAACCAGCCCAATATCAAACCCCAACCACCCCCTGCAAGAATCTATCCGTGTTGCGCCCGAGACAAAATTAAGTCAAAACCGGAGATTGAGGAAGAGGATGGGGAACTATGAGTAAAAAGGCGGACAGATGGGCGGTTGTTCATGTTTATAGCTCGTACAACAACACCATCGTGCACATCACCGACATAACTGGCGCAGAAACCATCGCCAGAACATCCGGAGGCATGTTCGTCAAAACAGATCGAATGGAGTCCTCACCCTACGCCGCCATGCGAGCCGCATCCCACGCCGCCGCCATCGCTAAGGATAAGGGGATCAACGCCATCCACATCAAGGTTCGGGCACCCGGTGGATCCAACGCCAGAACCCCAGGTACAGGGGCGCAAGCCGCCATAAGGGCCCTAGCCCGAGCTGGATTCCGCATCGGTCGCATCGAGGAGGTAACGCCCATTCCACATGATGGAACAAGGAGAAAGGGGGGACGCAGAGGGCGAAGAGTCTAGCCCCTTAACAAGGAGTTGGGTCGTGGTGGAGATTCAGATTGTTGAAAAAACAGATTTGACCATGAGGTTAATTGTTCAAGGTGTTGATGTGCCCCTCATGAATGCATTGCGCAGAATTATACTAGCAGAGGTTCCCTGCATGGCTATTGATGAAGTGGTAGTTTATGAAAATTCCTCCGTGCTTCATGATGAGACCCTCGCGCACAGGTTAGGGCTCATCCCCCTTAAAACAGATCTGGACTCCTACAACCTGCCTGAGGATTGCCCATGCAAAAGCGAGTTTGGTTGCAACCTTTGTCGTGTAGCCCTAACTTTGGGAGTTGAGGCTACTGACAGCACGAGAACCGTGTACTCCAAGGACTTAGTGTCGGAAAACCCCGATATTAAACCTGTCAGCGACAACATCCCCATTATTAAGCTCGCGCCCGATCAGAGAATAAAGTTGGAGGCGTACGCCCGACTGGGGAAGGGGAAAAAGCACGCTAAGTGGCAACCAGTCTCCATGTGCGCCTACAAGCATCTACCAGAGATTAAGATTGATGTGAAACGCTGCGATGCCTGCGGCAAGTGCGCGAAGCTTTGCGCAAAGAAAATCCTTGTAGCTGCGGGAAAGATGATGGAAACCCGAAACACCATTGAATGCCCCCTCTGCCAAGACTGCGTGAGGGCCTGCCCCCTAAGCCCACCCGCCATCGAGATAGCTTGGAGTAAAAACGCATTTATTTTGGAGGCTGAGTCCACAGGTGCCCTTCCGGTTGAACGAATCTTGATCGAGGCCCTCAATATTCTTGATAAAAAACTGGAGGCATTCCTCAAACAAATAACATTGAAAGAGGGCGAAGAGGCTCAGACGCCGCCGTAGCCTAAACATAATACATGATTTTAGGTATTTTCTGGCGAGTGAAGCCAAGATTATCTTAGGTTTTAGTCGACACTCCCACGGCTGAAGCTGTAGGTTTTCTGGCTAATTTTGATAAATTGTCGAAATCGTTTATGACGTATATGAAGGCATACCCCCGCCATTTCCCCCACCTTTCCTCAGCGCGTTGACGAACTTTGCGTATGGCTATTTGTGGAGGTGGAAGGGCTTCGTGGGGAAAGAACAGCCTCCAAAACATTTTCATGCTCCACACATCTATCGGAAACCTTTCCGAGTGGGGCAAGGCGATTTCGGCGGAGTATTCACCCATCCCCTCCAGCATCATTAACTCGGCCTTGGCCCTCTCAAACGGAACCCCTTCCAACTCCTCCGACGTAGGGCACTTTCCATCTCTGACCGACTTTGCAATGGCCTTAAGGTATCTGGCTCTAAACCCTAGTTTGCATGTTTCCTTAAGCTCCTTGATGGGGACCTCGTCTATCTGTTCCGGGGTAAACCATGCCACAATCGTGTGTCCATCAAAGGCAACCCTTCGACCATATTCCTGAAGGAGAAGGCCTTGCATTTGCCTAGTCCTCGTAAGGGAAGCCCATTGCATGGTTATCGCCCGCACAAGACCATGAAACAGGCATTGTTGTTTGCCACACCTCATGCCATAGAGATCTATGATTGCCTGTTGCAGGATACGGTCTTGCTCAGCCACATGGTAGAAATCGGCTATGTTCACTTCCAGTTCGGCGCATCGAGTGACTGTGTCGAGAATTTCCCCCTCCTCCTCATTGGTTATTTTCTCATCCGAGAAGACGGCGACCAAAACCCTCGGTTGCTCCACATCTCCCATGCTGTTTAAACGCAGTCCCACAATCTTTCCTGAAGACAGCCCGATCGCTGTCCATAGGATCCCGTTAGAAAAAACCTCAGAGGGGGTAAGCCAATGATAGCCCAATGGCTTACGCGCCGTCAACTCGAAACAGTATGGCGGAATAGCCGTTAGCTCGAAGTTGCTAAGGTGCTTCAGCTCCTCCATTTGTTTCCCTCATGTACGCATAGTGACCCTAATCTAATTTACTACGTTTCTCCCATATGCCGTTTTACGACTTCTTCTCATTAAGTATTTCTTCGGGGATGATCTTCCTGCGCCTTTATTTCTGAACCGAAAATGATCACTGTTTATTCTCAATGAAAATTATTCAGAAACTTTGTTTCTGAAGTTTTTAAATATCACACATGGATTAGCAGATAGTGGTGACTCATACGGAGGATGTGTCACGATACTACAGCTTGCTCAGGGAGCCTGCTCGCCGATTCTACCGATTCTTACATAGTCTTGGGAAAACCTCATGGGGGTCAGAGAGAGGGCTAATAGAAAGGGAAAGAGGTTAAGAAGAATGGTGAGCAACATGTCCTACTACCGCCTCACAAAGATGATAGAGTACAAAGCCATGCTGAGAGGCATACCTGTAATAACCACAAGCGAAGCCTACACGAGTAGAACCTGCCACATCTGTGGATGCGAAGGCGAGAGAAAAACTCAAGGTCTTTTCGTTTGTCCCCATTGCGGAGAATACAACGCCGACCTTAACGGAGCCATAAACATCGCCAAAAATTTGAGAGGGTCTTAGGCTATATGCCTTGACCGGGGTTGCTTGTGAACAAGCCCTTAACCATGCCACAAGCATGGAAGCCACCTATTTAAATAGGTGGTAGTTCACATGTTTCTGATGTCACACGCCATGCAACATGTGCTAAGCTGTGGCTGCAAAGGAGGTTCGTCAATTAAAAACGCAACCAATCCGGAGCTCATAAACCTCATTCGAGCACTTAGGAAGAAGTCTCGAGAAAGCGGTGCGGGAATATGGCGAGACATAGCGGAGTGCTTGTCACGCTCAAGACAGCGGCGCATAACCGTAAACGTGAGCCGGTTGAGCCGCCATACACGAAGGCGGGAGACCGTGGTGGTCCCGGGCAAGGTGCTGGGTGCGGGAAAAATCGATCACCCCATCAATGTGGCGGCCTTCGCCTTTTCTGAACAGGCGCGGCTGAAGATTTTGAGGGCAAAGGGGAAATGTTTGTCAATCCTTGAGTTAGCGAAGAGGAACCCAAAGGGTAGCAATGTGAAGATCATTGGGTGAAGGTGATGGCAACCGAACAGGTTGTGGTGATTGACGCAAGGGGTTTGATTCTCGGTCGGATGGCCAGCAGCATAGCCAAACGCCTCCTCCGTGGTGAGACCATCGTCATCGTGAATGCGGAGATGGCAGCCATATCAGGCAAAAGGCTCAGCAGGGTGAGGGAGGCCAAGGCATTCCTTGAGGTGGGGCATCCAGGAAAAGGTCCGTTCCATCCAAGAAGGCCGGATCAAATCGTCCGACGGGTCATACGAGGCATGCTTCCCAGGAGGAAGCCGAGGGGGCAGCAAGCATTCAGAAGGCTTCGGGTTTTCCTCGGGGTCCCTGAGGAGTACAAGGGCAAGGAAGCACAAACGATACCCGATGCCAATGTGGAAAGGTTGGGCTGCCCCTACCTAACCGTTGGGGACCTAGCCAAGGAGATCGGATGGAACCCGGTGGGTGAATGAGATGTCAAGCTCCATGAGGATCCTGTTAACCAGCGGGAAGCGGAAAACCGCCATCGCCCGAGCCACAGTCAGGCCCGGTAGGGGGAGAATCCGCATAAACAACACCCCCCTCGAGATCTTCGAACCCAAGATTGCCCGCGACAAAATCTTGGAGCCCCTCCTCCTAACCGGCGACGAGGTGTGGAAGCAAATCGACATCGACATTAAGGTGTCGGGGGGAGGTTTTATGGGGCAGGCTGAAGCTGTGCGAACAGCCATCGCTAGGGCTTTGATAAAATGGGCAAAGAGCCCCCGCCTTCAGAAGATCCTCACCCAGTATGACCGAACCATGATCGCCGGCGACCCCAGACGAAAAGAACCCAAGAAGTTCGGCGGTCCAGGCGCAAGAGCTAGAGACCAAAAGAGTTATCGCTAGTTTATCTTCGCTTATAGTTTATACTTTGTCTTAAACCGAGCCCCATTTTCTGCCCTCCCGATTCTTTTTATTCTTTAACTGGAAATAATCGGAGTAGCCTTCTTATAATATCAGTTTTTTCGTTGTCTGCCAACTTATAGAATTTCATTCTCCCCCTTTCCCCCTCCTCCACGAGACCAGCCTTTACGAGGGGTGAAATCTGTGAGGAGACGGCGGCATGGGACATCCCAATTGTGCGTGAGAGCTCCCTACTATAGAAGTCCCTCCCTGGATCTTCCGCTAGCCTTCTGAGGATTCTCTCCTTAGTTTTGCTGCCTAATACTTCATGTAACCACATTTCATTATCCAATAAAGACTTGATTGGCTTAAATTTTTTGCCGTTTGGTTACCTAAACGTTACATTTATATTCTGAATTTATCAAATAAAAGTAGACGGTTGGCTAAATAAAGGAGACAAGTGTCGTGATAGAATTTCAGAGGGTCATTCAATTAGGAAAGTTGAACCTTGAGGCATTTGTACCTACTAAAGTGGTAACTGCTAAGAAGTACGTGTACAAGTTAAACGTAGCCTATGAGGGAGAAGTAGTTTTCACTGGTTACAAAAGCAAGAGGCGTAAACCTGATATGATGACTGTTCCTGAGGTATACTTTGCATTATGGTATTCCTATGAACTCCCGCTACGCACCGCTATTCGTTTCTGTTCACTCTTACTTCCGAAATACATTGAGTATGACAAGCTGACTAGGCAATGCATAGGCTTAATGAAGGCGGAGTTAGCTAAGTCCTTCAGGCGGAAGTACACTAGCACTAATGTTAACTTCTCAAACAGCAGCCCGGATTTATTAGATATGATCTTAGTGTGTTTGAGAGGTTAGGAATAACGAGAGAAAGATGGGAATGGTACATTCGTTTTAACGTCAAATTTAAACTGAAGGAGAGGAGGGATCAACAGGTTGTTAGGGAGCTGGCGGCAAAGA
>LIHJ01000066.1 GCA_001399805.1 Candidatus Bathyarchaeota archaeon BA1 | reverse complement strand
CAGATTGGGGCGACCATTCTCCATCGAGCATTGATCGATCTCTTGGTTAAGCGCGGAGTGAAGATTAAAAACACGTGGCAACTCAACTGGGGAGGCGACATGGACTTCTACAACATGCTTGAGAGGGAGCGGCTAAAAACCAAGCAGGTAACGAAGACAGACGCTGTCGTCAGCCTCATCCCCAAAAACTATAAGGATAAGGTGGGAGTCCATGCTGGACCCGCTGATTACGTTGAATTCCTTGAGAATCAAAAGGTTGCCAACATTTATATTGAGGGATCTTGTTTCTGCGATGCCCCTGTACATATCCGAGTTGAACTCTGGGTCCATGATGCATTCAACTCGGCTGGCTGTCTTATTGATTGCATAAGATTGGTGAAAATAGCGAAAGATCGGGGGATTAAAGGGGTTCTCGACGCGGCATCCAGCTATTACATGAAGAAGCCTCCAGTCCAAATATCCGACGAAGAAGCCTTGATAAGGCTTGAAGGTTTTATTGAGGGGAGACTAAAGAAGTAGCACATTTAACGGTATTCATGTTAAACTTGTCATGTACTTGCCTAAACGTCTCATGACCATCTCTCTCGTTGGTAATGTGGTTGTTCCAATCCCTTCCACCACAAAGGATGCAACGCATGAAGCGAAAAGAGCCGAGTACTTCTGGTCTTTGGTTCTTAAATATTCCACAATAAAACCCGCTGAGTAGACATCCCCGGCACCAGTGGGGTCAACAAGTTTCTCTGCTGGAATGACTGGAATCTTCTCTACCTCGTCCTCATGGCACAAGACCAAGCCCTTTGCTCCCCGCGTTACTAGCACGATTTTTGGTCCAAAGCCTTGGATAACTCTGGCTGCCTTGTTTAAATCACCCGTTTTGGTCAATTTTTTAGCTTCAGTCTCATCACATTTGAGAATATCAACATAGGGCAAAGTTTCTTTTGCCTCCTTCCAGCCGCGAAGCTTCACAACGTAACGGGGTCCACGCTCTCTGCAGTAGCCTTGAGGATCAAGGGACGTTAAAATGCCCTTTTCATGAGCAAACTTGATGATGTCGTATGAAACTTCATGAAACACGGGACCGAAGTGAAAACATCTGGCGTTAATATAGGCGGCAGGGATATCCTCGGCCTCTATCGGCTGGTTGTAGCTTAGGAGCCTCTGAGTTCTCTTCCCCCTTTCGTCATAAGCGTTTTCAAAAGCTGTAGTTTTACCCATCTTCACTTTTAAGCCTAAGAGATCAACGTTTGCTCTCCGGAGGTATTCCAGGTATGCATCCCTGAAATCCGTTCCAACCTTTGTTGCGATCCCCACAATGGCTCCGAGCTTGGCTGCGGCAAGCGAGGTATACGCTGCAGCACCGCCTAAGGTCTCGTGAGCCCTCTTGTCAGAGGTTATGATAGTATCGTGCGTCAAATGACCACAAACAATCAGGTCAAAGGTCATAGGGTCTCTCCACAAAATTAACCGATTTTTCACACTTTATTTAGCGTTTTCTTCCATTTTCGTTCTTCTCATCTGGTGTCTTCACTATTTGTTGTCATCATATCAGAACCCTACGCAGAGAGGATGGAAATGATTTAAATCTTGAATCAAACATGATAAGGGATGCCTTGGGGTGATGGCTTGGAGCGGACATTGGTTGACATCTATCTGCTAAACCTAATGATTACGCTGGCCATGTTCCTCGTTTTAGTGTTCCGAGCTTGGATCGAAGTGAAAAATTATAGGGTCATGTGGAAGGAACTGGAGTGGAGAAGAACCTACGAGACGGTCGGGAGGATTCTGAAGGCGGAGAGAGAGCTTTTTAGTGGGGTTGAGGGTGGAAAAGAACTCTATGAGCTTCTCTGTGAAATGTTTAAAGTCACAGAAGCCTAGCGGGTTTTAAGGGATCAAGGAAAGTGCCAATCCTTAATCAGTTCCCTCGGCACACTGGATTTTTCTCTCCCGTATCGACAGAAGGGCTTTGTTAGGTGTCTTTGAGATCGGGGAGAAGCAATGTAAAGTCCCTTCTTAAGGTCCCGCTTCCTTTCAACAGCCACCTTTTTCAGCTTGGAGGAGCGAAAGCCACACCTCTCACACCTAAATCCCTTCCTCGTTCCCATCGATTTCATTCGCTTGCCACACTGAGGACACGCTGGATTGTGGAAAGCGATTTTGGGAGCCAGTTTTAGAACCCGAATTTTTTCCATATTGATGGTGATGGGATGCCTTGACGAAGCGGGGCGAACCCCACCACAAGCTTCAACAAAGTCTCCGACGATCAGCTTCTTGGCGACTTCTCGAAGAGCCCCTGTGGGTTCGTAGGCTGCACAATCTACCTGCCCGGTTTCGTCTTTGATTGGAAAGATAACGTGCCCCCCGGGGATGACTTGAGGATTCTTGGTCACGGCTCCACGAACAACCACTGGATTGAAGGGTTGCACCTCACCAATGGAGCTGATCCTTCGTAGGTGAGCGTCGGTTCCATGGTTCGTGCGGAAGATGACCCACCGCTCGACCGTTTCCTGCGGGCGGATCAGTTCGTGGGCTTGCTTAACGACCTCCGGAGTTTCCCCTCGGATGCCGTAAAGGATTGGATCCGGTCCTCTGGGGGTTATGAGGATCCTGCCTTTCTCCGGGTCTATATTGTTGAAGGTGAGGGGCGCGGTTTTCTCGTTCATTTCGTCGATGGATGAACCCTCTATTCTCCGTGGTGTGCCACGATTTTCCCTTGTTCGGTAAGCTATGATCTCGTAGGTGTGGTCCTCCCCTAGGGTTTCTCCGATGGCGGCCAGGCCTCCAATGATGCCACGTCCGGTCTTGAAGCCCACGGCCTCGGCCCCAAATATGTTGATGAGCTTTAGAGCTTCCTTCATTTTCACCACGCTCTGTATAGTTCTCTTAGCGAAATCTTTGAGCTCTCCAGGTATGTTGTTGAAAAAGAAAACGACACCCGGGTCGGTGCCAGCATAGCTTAGGTCAGCGTTTTCCTCGATGGTTTCAATCACCGTTTCCGTAATTTCCTCCACGAGCTCTTCGCCGCACCTGATCCTTAGACAGAGAGCACCGTTTCCGCGGGTTTTCCAGGGAACATTGGGGTTCAGCCGAATGAGGTTGGGGTAGTCGATAAAGGAAGCGCCCAGCCTATGCAGTTTTTCAACGAGAAGCGCAGCTATGTAGGTGGTGCAGCCCGTCCTCGGCGAGTCTGTGTCGTCGAGTCCAATGTGCATCATAGTCATTAGCATCAGCATATAAATGTGAAGTATCGCGATGATAAGAACCTTCAGTTTTTAGAAATTTTTCCTCAAACTATGGGCGCAAAAAGAGGTTGATGATCATGTTCCAGCAACCACAATAAAGATTAATGTTGAAGAGGCAACGGGTAATAGCGCGAGCTAAGTCGGAAAAAGAGGGAATTCGCGATCAAGAAGTACACGTATAGTAACGGTATAGGCATATGGAGGAAAAACCCGCGCAGTAGACTTAGCTCCAATCGTTATTACTTTATTTATCCTTTCAGGTGCATTAGGGCTAATTCGCCGTTGCGTATCATCTCGGCGATGATCTCCATTATGACTTTTTCTCTGTCCTCTGAGATCATAGAGCTCCTGATCTCTTCAGGTAGGTGGAGTCTAGGTACGTAATGATGGTTTTCTTCAGAGTTACCCGCTAGCTTTTCAAGGCTCACTTCTTATTCTATGACAATCATAGTTAGGGTGGATCGAACCTTGTTTATCCTTCGTATATGCCAAGTTATAATCTCTTTCAGTTTATCCATGGTTTCGGCTTTAATTTTCGCTATGATGTCGTAGACGCCGTAGACGGTGTGGGCTTCTTCCACTCCCTCAACCTTTTTGATCTCCTTAAGAACCTCTTCCTCGCCGTCTATCTCAGCGTTTATGAGCACATAAGCGATGGGCATGTATAACCCCTCCTTTCTTGCCCTATCATTAGGTTAATGACCTAAAAAATTTGTGCATATAGGGAAGCAGAAATTCCGGTTATTATGCCAGTTTTTCAGCTCTATGTAGTGTATTGTAGCTCCTACTCGCGGGCTGCTAACCTTCCTGCCAGCCCATTTTTCTTGGAGCATCTTTGTTATGAGTGCCCATTCCCTAAGCGTAGGTAACTTTTGGATATCTTCATTACAGAACTTGCTCCATAAGGTTAAAATGTCAGATGCATCATCAGCTTGGAAATAATTTACCATAATACTTTCCATACCAAGTATAGCCACCCCATTTTCTAGAGAGAACTCAAAGAACTTATCATCAAGATAGCGTCTCATGTGAATGGATTTTGGACCCGTAGGTTCTAAGGAGTGCCTGTAACAATAGTGCAGTGATCCAATTTTCTTTTCATTTATGAAAAGTTGCCCGTTGCTGACTGATAATACGCTTTCAGGCCCCTTCTCCCGAGATTTTTTAGTAACGCTTTCAAGATCCCAAAACCTTTCCCTTATTAGATCGATTTGTACGCCTACATGCCTCGCGTGTCTTAGAACCTGTACTAACGGTTCTTCGTCAATTTTATCGATTTTAAATGCGGCTACAGCTGACCACACTTGAGCCCATGGAGGAAGCTCTGATGTTGGATTACGCAATGTCAACAACATTAATACCTCAGAAATTGATTAAAAATGTGTCTTTATATTTAAGTCTTACGAGCTTTGAGTAGACTTCTAAGGTCGCCGCTATCGGGGATTGTTAGTAGCGCCTTCATTTTATATTTTAATAGACATTGGGCTCATTAGAGTCAGGTTTATATTTTAGTTGCTAATGGCAAAGCACTGCGGGTTCGTGACGGGAAGCTGTAGCACCTTTAAAAAGTTATTAAGCTGT
>LIHJ01000078.1 GCA_001399805.1 Candidatus Bathyarchaeota archaeon BA1 | reverse complement strand
GCCTCACTATAAAGAATATACGAGATCATGGATACAACTATTAATGTAATGGCGAAACCTCCGATTAGAACCAGGGCTTCAGTAGCTTTAACGGGGATGTGAATATACATACTCATTGCCTTTATCGCCCAATAATACCATTCTGGTAAGTTCAGCCGTATGCCCATAAAAAATATAAGGTCTACCACCAAAATTGAAGAAAGGATGAAAATTTTAGATATATAGCCCTCAATAGGAGTCACTGCTATGCTTTTTCACACGTTTTTCCAATTCCTTAGCCCACTTAGCAGTAGATCGACTGATCTCCGAAGCTATCGCTTTGCAGCTTCTCCATAAAGCAAAGACCGCCCAGACTACAATGAAAATCAAGACCACGGCCGGTATCGCTGGGTGGATGAGGGTTAGAAAGCGTGAGAACAGCAGAAAGGCTAAAGACACGACAATAACGTACAATACGCCAGTTAAAGCGGTTCTGTAATGCTCATAGGATTCGTAACGAATCTCCTCCCGAGCCTTGCCGAGTTCGTAGGCTAATACTCCTGCAATCCCACTAGTTAGCCTTCTGATGTCGACGAAGACCGTGAAGATTATGATCGCAAAGGCCACCACCAGGATGAAGCTGATGACCTCTGGCACCGGGTAACCCATAAAGTATATTCCCTGCGAGATCGGGATGAAAACTAGCATGCCAAAGACCCAAATTAGTATCGCCGCAACAACAGAAAGTACTACCCTTGGACCCACCTCACGTAACACCTCTGCAGAATGGATGTACATTTCTGCGCCGAAAACCTCAGGCTCCTTTTCTTCCATTGTAGACTCCTCTTTTTTAGGGGACAACACAACCACCTTTTGGCAATATGGCGTGTGCTTTTAATAAAGATTATGATAGATATTCATGTATTTTGTTAACAAAATTCCGAATGGTGTATAAGGGGTCCTTGGTTTATGAGCCTTAAACGTAAAGTACAAAAGAAACTTGAGATAGCTAGGAGTTCGCGTGTAAAATCAACTTCCTTCAAGGAGTTCCTTGAGATTTTTAAGCGCCAACGGGTAAAAATCTTTGTATTCTGGATCAATATCCAAGATATATACTCCCTTGTAAACTGGTTTGATCAACTCTAAAATATCTTTGTAAGGTACGTTACCTAGACCTATCGGCAAATGCAAATCTCCATAGCCGTAAGGTAGGTCTTTCTCATAGGGTGAGAGGGGGTCAAATTTTCCGAAATTGTCGCTGAGGTGAGCATGAATCATGTGGGTTAAGGCTTTTTCAGTGGCCTCTAGGAGATCAAATCCGTAATAATTTGCTGTGAGATATAGATGTCCGATGTCAAGCGCCACACCTACGTTGTCCATATCAATGGCTTCAACAACATCAAGTAGACTATCAATGCCTTTGAAAAGATGGGTTGCCCCCAACTCTCCATTCTCAATTCCAATTGATATTCCTGAGTTGCTAGCGTACTCTGCGCATCTTCGCATCGAATCGATTAAGGCCATTAGAGCGCCTGCGAGCGGACGTGTAAATATCGAGAATTTATCGCTGGGCACCACAAATCCCGCGTGCAAAACCAGTATCCTTGCATTTATGAGAACTGAGAAACCGATGCATGCCTTAATTATCCCCTCCGAGATTCGAACCAACGAGGCGTTTGCCAGATTAGCTTTGAGGGGGGCATGTGTGGTATAGAGGAAGTCATAACTTGACAATATGTCAAGGACTGAGGAACACCCTCTTTTATCCAATATCCCGTTCCTAATCAGATTAAGGCTATCAGGCATAAGCTCGACACAGTCAAAGCCAACGTTCGTGAATAGGTCAAGTTGTTCACGTAAAGCCAACTTACTGCCGCCAACAGCGTGGCTATGCATATTGATCCCGATCTTCATCAGCACCCGCAGCTACTTAATCAAAACTTATTCTATACTCTTAATAAATAATACTTTCGTTCGTAATTCCATTCCAACCCCAACAGCAGCTCCAAGCCTGGCGCTGTAAGCAAAGTTATAAGTTGCGGGCAAGTCATTTCTAGCAACATCTATTTCCAAAACATGATGGGTACTAGGAAGGTGGTGAAGCATAGAAGCTCATGATCACCGACGGGTTCTAGGTTAGTATTACCCATATTAAGGCAGTTAGCATGGTAAATATAAATGGTGAATGAAACTTTGGGTGGTAATATCTTGAAACATGGTCTTGGCTTTAACAATCATCGCCATCTCATATACAACTTGATGGCTAAAAATACAGATAAGATTAATACACAAATGGTAGAGAAATTTATCGTCAAGCTCCTAGATTTGACATCAACCATAACTCAGCCTTTCAGATCTAAATATCAAGTGGTATTACAATTCGGTCACGAGTCTTGGCCTTTCCTTAGCAACCCTAGTTTATTACAGTTCCTCAAGCAAAGGTGTAAGGTGGGGGGTGTCACACCTATCATCCACCAACTTGACCATATACACCCATTAACTGAGGGATTTAGTGATTGGGCGCAAAGATACCTGAATGTATCCCAGGAAGTTGGTTCGCCATACCTGATAATTCATCTACCCCCTCACCCAATGAACGTTCTGAAAGAAACAGCCGAAGCCTTGACTGTCGACCAAGTACTGGATGCTCTATCCCGAAACGAGGTCAGCATAGCATTGGAGAATTTGTGTTATGAAGAACCCACACCCTTTTTTGGCCAATTGAAGAACGTAGCGACACTGTTAGAAAAAATTGTGAGTGAATTAAAAAAGACTCAACATGAAGATCTCGAAAGAAGGTTCAGGATATGCTTTGACTATGGTCACTTCACCGAATACGCCCATCATTGTAATCAGGATGTGAAAGAGAAGGTGGGAGGCTTCCTTTCGGTTATGGACGAAAGGATCGAGATGCTCCACGTCCACACTAACGATGGAACAGCGGATCAACATCTCCTTCCAGGAGAATACCCCCGAAACGTGAATTTAAGAATGCTAAAAAAACTTGAAAGGATCTGCTTAGCAACTCTAAAAAGGCTAAGCGGGAAAAATAGAATTTTTATAGTGGAAAGAAATAGTCCCTTTCAGATACAAGCTATGATACATTGTTTTCAAATTCTCGATCAAGCACTTTCAGTTTAGTGATAACTATTCTTGATTTCAAGACTCCTCTTCAAAAACGCGTGTAGACGTTTCATAACCATCCCTCTAATCGGTAATGTTGTTGTCCCAACTCCTTCCACTACAAATGAGGCAACGCATGAAGCGTAAAGGGCTGAGCGCTTCGGGTCTTTGGTTCTTAAATATTCCACGATGAAACCAGCTGCGTAGGCGTCTCCAGCACCAGTTGAGTCAACAAGCTTCTCTGCTGGGATGACTGGAACCCTTTCCAATGCGTCCTCATAACATAAAATCGAGCCTTTCACGCCTTGCGTTATCAACACGATGCTGGGTCCAAGGCCATAAATTAGCTTGGCCGCTTTACCCAAATCGCCTGTGCCAGTTAATTTTTCAGCCTCAGTTTCATCGCATTTTAAAATATCAACATACGGCAGAACCTCTTTTGCTTCAACCCACCGGCGAAGTTCCACGACGTGATTGGGTCCACGCTCCCTACAGTAGCCTTGAGGATCAAGCGATGTTAAAATCCTCTTGGCACGAGCTAACTTAATGGTATCATATGAAATCTCATGAAAAACTGGGCCGAAGTGAAAGCATTTAGCGTTAAAATAGGCCGCGGGGATATCTTCACTCCCTATCGGCTCCATATGGCTTAGAAGCCTTTGTGTTCTCTTCCCCCATTCGTCATACGAATTTTCAAAAACCGTGGTTTTCCCCATCTTAACTTCCAAACCTAGGAGATCAATTTTTGCTTTTTGAAGGTATTCAAGGTATTCATCTCTGAAATCCATCCCAACCTTCGTCACCACCCCAACGACAGCTCCAAGCTTCGCCGCAGTAAGCGATGTATAAGTTGCGACTCCACCCAAGGACTCATGAATCCCTTTGTCAGAGGTTACGATGATATCATGCGTTAAGTGCCCGAAAACGATCAGATCAAAGGTCATGCTATCTCCCTCTAAGCTCTAAATAGAACTTTTATAACTCCATTTATGCATTTTCCCTAAATTTAAGCGATGATCTACGTGCCTATTATAAGTCTACCAAACACTAGGTTTTGGAGGTGTAACATTTTATTAATGTGAACCTTACATGATAGTATTCTACAAGGGAGTTATGAGAAATGAGAGGATTGGTACTTCATGCAAACTGGGAACCTCGGGAGGACTACGTACCTAGCGAGGTTGAGGTTAAAACGAGGAAGGTCAAGTACGGAAGTAGGGTTTGGAAGGATCCACAATTAAAGCTAGAAGAGATACCCGTTCCAGAAATACGGCCTAAAGATGTCTTAATCCGAGTGAAAGCCTGTGGCATCTGCGGTTCCGACGTTCACATGTATCAGCGAGACAAAGACGGCTATATGCTTTACCCTGGCCTAACCAGATTTCCATGCATCATCGGACACGAGCTTTCAGGGATCATCGAAAGGGTGGGAGAGGATGTCAAAGACTTTAAAGAGGGAGATATGGTTACCAGCGAAGAGATGATGTGGTGCGGCGAGTGCGTTCCCTGTCGAAACGGCATTCCAAATCATTGCATCAACCTTGAAGAGATAGGTTTCACCATCAATGGAGGGTTCGCCGAGTACCTAATTGTCGAGGCGAAATATTGCTGGAAAATCGATAGCCTCTTAAACGTCTACAAGTCTGAAGAGAAGGTCTTTGAGGCAGGATCACTTGTAGAGCCAACATCGGTTGCCTACCACGCCATATTCACGAGGGCAGAGGGATTTAAGCCAGGCGCCTACGTGGTCGTCTATGGAGATGGACCAATAGGTCTTGCCTCGGTCGCCTTGGCTAAAGCAGCAGGCGCCACAAAGGTCATCGTTTTCGGGCATCATGTTGAAAGAATGAAGCTTGCAGAGGAGATGGGTGCTGACTACATGTTCGATCCAAGGGAGCTTCAAAAGGCGGGCGTTCGTCCATATGAGAAGGTGATGGAATTAACTGGCGGAATGGGGGCTGACCTGCAAGTAGAGTCCGCTGGTGCGCCAGCCCAGTCGTTACCTGAAATGGAGAAATCCTTGGCGATTGGCGGAAAGATCACATGGATTGGTAGGGCGGATGTGGAGGCTCCGATTTTCTTAGAAAGGTTTCAAGTCAGAGCAAGCCAAGTATATGGAAGCCAAGGGCACTCAGGCCATGGCAACTTCATGAGCGTGATTAGGCTGATGGCAGCTGGCAAGATCGACATGACAAAGATAATCACGAGAAGGTATTCTTTAGATGAGGCTGTCGATGCTATACGTCAGGTTACAAGAAAGGTAGACGCGAAGATAACCATTAAGCCGTGATTCTTTCCTTATAGAATTGTTGTAAGGTGAGTTTTATGGGGAAATGTAAGCTTCCTCCAGAAGGAGGACATATGGACAGACCTAGCCACATCTACTTCCAAAACATGACAGGCAAAGAAGTTGAAGAGAGATTAAGGAAGAATGACATTATCATAATACCTATTGGAAGTACCGAGGCTCACGGTCCTCATGCTTGCTATGGTGAGGACACGTTCCTCGTTACTCGAATGGCCGAATTGGTGGCACAAAAAACTGGCTGCACCGTGGCTCAGCCCATATGGTATGGCTCCCATCCATATCATCACATAGGCATGCCTGGAACCATAGTGGTGGACGATGATGATTTCAAGGCGATAGTTAGGGCTGTGATGGCAGGGTTCTGGAACACTGGCTTCAGGAAGCAAATCCTACTCAATGGACACGGACAGGAGTATGTTATTCCTTCCGCGATGCATCAATTCGCGAAGAGGTATCAGGTTCCCGGGGTTTTCGTGAATCTAAATTGGTACCACGCAATTCCAGACAAAGTGAAGGATAAGGCGCATGGTGGGCCCTTCGAAACTCCTTTTGTTCACGCTGACGAGTGCGAAACCTCGTTCTCACTGGCGCTCTTCCCAGAATTGATCCACATGGAAGACTCCGTGGACACAAAGCCGGTGGGATACTTGCCTGAAAAACATATAGACAAGGCTGGGTGCGTATATCAAAGGCCTATAGAATGGTACAGTCAGGTCGGTGCAGGACCCATCGAGGTGGTTGCCTATCCTGAGGGGGTCGTGGGTAAAGCTACACTCGCTAAAGCAGAAAAGGCCATGATGGGACTTGAGGAACTGCTAGACTATATCGTCGAACTGCATAACGATGTTTTAAGCAGGTTCCCACCTGGTGTTCTCCCACCCTTAAACGAGGTAAGCCAGAGACCGAAGGAAGAATTGGAGGCTTTAATTAAAGGCCCACTGAAAGGCGGGAGGCACATATACACTGTAGCTTATCCACCATAAGACTATGGTGACTTCATTGGGAAACCTTGTATTCGTCTAACGATTTTTTTCCTCAGTTAAAAGCATTTGGTGGCAACAGAGAAGTTCTTATGTACAAACATGGAACCTAAAAACTTATAGTGAGCTTATCTTTAGACCAATGCAAGCGATACTCTCGAGAGGGGGTATATTATCGAAATGGCTGATGTTCGTTCAATAGTTCTCGAAGCTCGCCCAGAAAAACTCACCTCCCCGGTTCCGAGCTTGGATCATTGTGACCACATCACCCGCACCGCCTTGGCGGGCCACCCTCAGCTAGCGGCTGATCATCTCCTCCACAGGGAGATGAGGGGAAGGCTGATCGAAACCGTGGGTAATGTGGTCCGTCAGCTTAATCTTGAATTCATGAGAAGTGAAGTTGCGCCTGACGATATAGTCGAGGTGCAGAGGAAGAAGGTTCATGCACGCCAAAGGGCCTACGAGTTGTTGATCGAGATCGCCGCTAATCTCGCCGGGGTGGAGAGCAAAGTGGTTGGATTCGCAGGTGAGGAGGTGGACCAAACTCTTCGGCACATCACACAGACATTAGAGAGGTGGGAGGTCCTAGAAAAGTTGGAAAGTGTTAGTGGTTCGAAGAGCCCTGTAGCTCATGCGGTTGTCGAGAAGCTTATTCAAGATATGAAGAAGGTGATGGCGGGCGCTGGCATGGTTGCCAAAATGGGGGAAGAGATAGAGAAGGGACTGGTTAAGGGAAACTTAACGAAGAGCTTCGTTTTAACAGCAAAAAGGGTGGTTCAGGAGAATGTCTACTATCGGATGGTGACGGAAGGCCTATGTAAGTTTGGCAATGACTATGCGATTGGGCTTAGGTGGTTAAGGCATCTAGGGTATGTTCAGGTTTCAACCAATCCTGTTTTGGCTGCGAGGGCCTACGATGACGACCCGACCCTCTGGGATAGTTTTAGGGAGGTGGTCAAGGAGCATCCAGAGTGGTTTAATGAACCCGAGAACTTTGGTGATGAGATCGCTATGGAGGCAACCAAGGTTGCGCTATGGCCTAATCTTGTGGTCTATCGGCCTATCGCCCTCCTTTCCAAGCTGCATGATGGCATGGTCAGTTATCAGATCAACCCGAATGTAGCTGGGAGTTTAAAGGGTAGCATGGACGATGCCTTGAAAATATACTCCTCCGCTCAGGAGTTTCTCCGAAATTACGATGAGTATTTGATGTGGGGGTACTCAAATAAGGAAGAGAGAGGAAGACCAAACGTTGTCTTAAAGGTGGCAGGTAATAGCCCCGCTGCGATCGATATCACCACGTCTTTCAACAGCATCGGAATGGGGACAAACAATACTGTGACGTATACCGTTGCTCAAGAAGTCACCCTCATAATGGCTGCAATGAAGGGAATGGCCGATGCCCTTAAGATTGGAATACCCATCACTCAGGTTTACGAGACCAACATGGGAGGTCGGCTGGAGAGCCATCTTCGAGATTTGGAAGCCGAGAGACTGTTCAATAAAGTGTTGGAAAGGGTGAGTGACAAGGAAAAGACGCTAAGGAAGCTCGCTGAGGGATTGGGCGCGTTAAAGGAGCTGGAAAAGGCGTCATTGCTTGAGGAGAAGGTGAGAACCATATGCTCCTTCAAATACCTGAAATCCTTGTCTCACCCGGCCTTTGTGGAAATCGTGGCCGACGCGAGGGTCTGTGGCGACTCAAGGGAGGAGACTTCAACCTTCCTATCGCGGCTGGAGAACGATATTGGACATGCGGGGACCTTCGTTGCACGCAGGGTCTATGAGATTTTCTTTACCAGGGAGAACCGAATCAAGTGGCTCAAATATCTTCGGCGGGAGTTCGAAGTCTCCGAAGCGGAGGCGGAGGAGATCATGGACAAGATTGATGTCCTCCCAGCCTCGAAGAGAAAGCCGAATGACACCTACCTCACGCTAGCGCGGAGAAACGTGACGAACACCGAGTTCCCAGATCATCAAATGAAGGTGTTGGAAACATCCCTTGAGAAAGGCTTTGACGTGTCTAGGTTTGAAGACGCGATTTTGGAAGACCACGATTCTGACGTCCTTAAGAGTTTGTTAAAGCTGGAAGACTTCCGCAAAGCCTATGAACTCACACCAGAACTAACAGAAAAGCTAAGGGGCGTGGGAATCGAAGGAGACTTTGGCGACGGTGGTCTCAAGGTAGTTGAATGGCCCACATTCGGGCCTGTGGTAAAGACAATGAACGAATTCACGGACGCCTACAACAGGTTCAGAGAGAAAACAATCGATTTCACCCGAAATGTATCCAAGGGTTTATCTGAGCGTTTTTGAGGAATCTGCTTTCCAGAGTGTAATATCCTAAGGGATATACAGCGCGCAAAGTAGAAATATTAACTCTTCCATAAAGCTCACATAGATGGGGTGTTAATGGCTAAGAGGCCATATGGTGACCATAAAGTTATATTCTTCTGTGTTGGGGATGGCAGAAAACTGGTCGGGCGATTTGGCGCTAACCCCTGGGAACTGCTTTATTCAAAGCCTGAAATGGAGCGGATAATGCTTCTTCTTGGTGATGGGGGCAAACCCTTACTAGACCTCTTAGCCCACTTGAAACTTGATAAAGATAATGCTCTGGAGCTTTTAGAAAACTTAAGCAGTCACAAGTTGGTATTTAACAAAGAAGGAAAATTTTTCACAACAATTCCGGTTTTAACAAGAGGTAAATCGATGCAGCTCAAGCGATACCTTGAACCCATCGCTCTACGTGAGGCAGTCGCCATCGAAAAGGAGATGGGCTACATAAAAGAGGCTGTTCTCTCCATGCCTTTCTCAGAAGGTTTTGCATGGGACGACCTGGCCCACATCATCATCGACGCCTTAATTTTGGATCTCGGCACGTTAAACTCATTACAGTTAATTGAAAAGGAGAAAGGTATCTACGATTTGCGGACGGATTGGCAGAAGGTTATACCCTTTTTCGGCGTGGAAAATGACCCCGATTCAATTCCTAATCTTGGAGTGAACTCCAACACTGTAGATGGTTTTGGCTTAAGCTTCATGCATAGCACATTGTTTGAGAGAAAGATTGACCCCTTCGACGTAGTAAAAAACGAACGAAATAAGCAGCTGATATCCATTCTGTTTGAGAAAACCACGCCTTTGCCTCATTTGTTTGTAGAAGTTGGCGAAGAACCTGTGAGGAGTCTGCTTCAGCTGAACTGGGTAAGACGCAAAAATGATGAGATTTCGCTGAATTTGCCAGCCATAAGGGCTGTGGATCGAGAACCATTATCTAAACTTGTGAAAAAAGTTTCTGAGGGCGTTGCACAAGCGGTTATCGAAAGCATAGACATCATTCGACAAAGCTATGAGACCTTAGATTACTATTCTTGGCTTCCTGGCATAGGGGATTATCTGGAAATTGTGTACCATATGCTGATGGCTTACACAACTAAGGAACTTGTGAGAAGAGGGCTACTGCCAAAGATACCTGAGGAGCTCCCTCCAAACTGGTCGGTATGGACATGGGAAATTCCTTGGATGCTCAATTTCCCTTAACACGTCAGTAAGGCGCTTCTGCGCCCATAATGGCATTCAATAGCCAGCCTCAAAAACAAAGTCAAAGTGGAAGTTCTGGCCTCACCCTAGCCAGACACATCTCACTAACTCTTTCTTGTAGGCGAATAGCGCTGGGGTTCCGCCTGTGTGGATAAAAACCACATTGTGGTCTTTTTGAATCGGTCATGTTTAGCGCACGCTAGTTACGTTTTCCCGCTCAAGAAGAGCATTGTGGGGCTGAACGCTATTGCCGCCGCGACGAGTAGGAAAAGCCAGCAGCTGAGCTAGCGCTACAAAGTCCTCGAGATGCTCTTCGGCAAATACGTAACCTCAGAGCAAGCAAACCAGATACTCCTAAGAATGACCGAAACACAACTAAGAAACTTCCTCACACGTGCAGAAGAATTGGCAAACCGCCACTTTAAATAACAGGAAATGCCCATTACAAATCATGCGCCCAAACCTTTCCTGTGTTATACTTGCTGGCGGGACTGGGAGAAGGGTTTTCCCCTTGGCGGTGAATAAACCAAAACCCATGTTTAAGATTTTGGGAAAACCCTTGATTCAATACGTTATCGAAGCCATGAAAGGAGCTGGCTTAGGGGATTTCATCATTGTGATAGGTCACAATGGGGAGCAGATTAGGGATTACCTTGGAGATGGCAGCAACCTTGGAGTTAATATAGAGTATACGTTTCAGAAAGAGGCGTTGGGAATGGCAAATGCGCTGGAGACAGCGATGGGTTTTGTCGAGGATAATTTCTTTGTTGTGAATGCTGATGATGTTTTTGAAAGTCCGCTGATAGAGAATATGATGAAGCGGTTCAAAGAGGGCAGCACAGACATGGTTCTTTCCTGTAAACCTGTTGAGGAGACTTGGAAGTTTGGCATCATTCAAATACAGAACGATAACGTAACAAAGTTCGTTGAAAAACCGCCGAAGGGGCAGGAGCCAAGCAGTTTAGCTGTGATCGGAGCTTATTTAATGACCAAAAAGATCTTCGATTACTTCAAAAAGGTCCCCGTGTCAGATCACCAATATGAGGATGCCATTCAAAAATTCATCGAAGACAAAAATATTGTTAAAGCCGTCAGCTATGATGGATTCTTTGCGGCTTACAAATATCCCTGGGACCTTTTTACCATAAACGAATATTTAATGGGTAAATACATCAAAAAACCGATAATCGAGGATGATGTGGAAGCTTCGGATAAGGCGAAGGTTGAGGGAAATGTTTGGATTAGGCAGGGTACTAAAATTCTTGAGGGCGCTTGCATAAGGGGGCCATGCTACATTGGTTCAAACAGTCTAATTGGGAATAATAGCTTGATCTGGGATTCCTCTTCTATCGGAAATAATTGTGTCGTAGGTTTTTCGAGTGAGATCAAGCACTGCTTGATCGGTGACGATTGCTGGTTTCACATGAACTATGTCGGCGACTCGATTATCTCTGACAATTGCTCATTTGGTGCTGGAACCATAACCGCGAACTTCAGATTCGATGAAAAGAGCATAAAATTAAAGATAAATGACAAGGAGATAGACTCTGGAAGAGATAAATTCGGCGCGATAGTGGCTGACAACTGTAAAACTGGTATAAACGCTTGTCTTATGCCAGGCGTGAGGGTTGGCCCACATAGCATAGTTGGACCCAATGTGTGCCTAAACAATGATCTTGAGCCAAATAGAATAATACTCATAGATGAAAAAAGTTACATAACAAAGGAAAATGAAATAACAATCTCTTCTGAAAAAAGGAAGGAGTTAATGAAAAGGCTAATGAAGTATGGAAAGTAACATGTAAACGCATGATCTTTCAATTTTCGCGCCTGATAGACACGACCTTCGGCATCTTCATGTCGCAAGGGCATGACCAGATGCAAATTTTCTACGGGGTGTCTGCACATTTTTCTAAGCCTAATGACCCAAGGGGTTAAAGAGAACTCTGTTTTGACATCATATTAGAACTGATAGAGTATGTGCGCACACACGCAAACTGAGGAAAAAATCTACAAGCTGACCCACCTAACGAGCTAACTTAGGTTGAGTGGGACGTGATCCACGGACCTCTGATATTGTTGACCAAAGCCAGCTCAGCCTTGGGCCACATCCTTCGATCCAAAACTGACAGTGAGGTGTTTACCTACATTATCACGTGACATCCTCCCACGAATGGATTCGTGGGCTTCCTCAGGGCCTTCACGGAAGGTTGAGGAGGCTTTGCAGGGGTTGAATCGTGTTCATCTGGCTCCTGCCTGCCTCGCCGACCCTTCAGGGCTGTGTCACGCCAGCCCCCACCCAACAGACCAGCCGTTGGGCTCGCTGGCTTCAGCGGAGACTAAACCCCGTTTGGGCGTCGACCCCGAGGCTAATCCCTCAGCCCAAGGGAGAAGTGGACGTCGAAAAATTTAAGGTTTAGGCCATCCACCCCACGGCTGAAGCACGTGGGCTTTCTGGCTAGTTTCTATAAAACCCAACGAAGCCATGTATGTGGGCGACACCCCAACCGATATTTTTCCGGCAAGGAAGCTGGCATAATGACAGTTGCGGTAACCACGGCTTCAGCTCCGTTGAAAATTTAAGGCAAGCAACCCCCCTGACTTTTCCATTCACAATCTTAAGGAGATCATGAATCTGCCGATATAGCGTGTAACTATTTGCGTAGGCAACTTTAAAACAGCCAATCATCTAGCGAAGAGTTATTATCAAATCACGCTCAATATATGTTGAAATTAAGATGGCCAGGGATCACAATGCTTTACCCAGTAGAGATCGTTTGTGTTGGAAACGAGCTTCTGATAGGCAAGGTCCTGAACACGAATGCGCAATGGCTCGCCAAAAGGATCACAGCCCTCGGGCTGAGTGTGCGCCGCATCAATACCGTGGGCGATGATGTGGATGAGATCTCCAGCGCCATGCGAGAGGCGATTCAACGCAACCCCAGCTTCATCATCACCACGGGGGGACTCGGTCCAACGTTCGATGATAAGACGTTGGAGGGCGTTGCCAAGGCGCTGGGTTGCCCCTTAGAATTTCAGGATGGGGCTCTAGGGATGGTGGAGGGAAAGTACCGAAGGTTTGTGGAGGAGGGTCGGATGGAGAGGCTGGATTTGACCCCGCCCCGATTAAAGATGGCGAAGCTACCCAAAGGGGCCGATCCCCTGTTTAACCCCGTGGGGACCGCGCCCGGTGTGATCATGAAGCACAATGAGACGACCATCATAGCTTTGCCCGGGGTCCCATCTGAGATGATGGCCATTTTTGAGGATTCAGTGGTGCCCCTTCTAAAGCGGGCTACCGGCGATGTTACGTTTTTTGAAGCCAGCCTCTACGTGACGGGGGTCATGGAGTCGGACCTCGCCCCCCTGATCGATCGGGTGATGCATGAAAACCCCTACGTTTACATCAAGTCCCACCCTAGAGGCGCGGAGAAGGTTCCCCATATAGAGTTGCACCTCTCCACCACCGCCGAGGATTCCAGCGTAGCTAAAAGCAGGGTGAGCAAGGCCCTCACGCAAATCTCAGAAATGATCCAAACAAAAGGTGGAAAAACTAAACCAACATAGCCAAACGTCAACTGAACAAGAGACCTGAGCCCATGGCCGACTTCTCCCATAAAATTACCGATTGAACCTTCCATAAACTGACAAGTGACAATTTCTTCACGCCTAACTTCCCTCGGTCTCAAACTTGGGCTCTTCGCTGAACCCTCAGGGGAAGGGTGTTGGGCGACTATGAGGGTACAAATCTAAGATGGTCTCCCTCAGACCCGTGTCCCTTCTGGTGAGTGGAGCTCCCTCCTTTTGAAATAGGATGGCTCTGTTGGCTGAGAGGACAGCTGACAGGGTATCGGCTTTGACCTCGATTTCCTCCCTTTGGCCCCTGTAAAGGCTCAATTCGGGCTCTTCCTTTCTGCTGGGTAAGAGAGGCTGAATCACGGAGAAATGCTCCTTCAGTTGTTCAGCCAGTTTTTTGAGGTCGTGAGTCCCCCACCAACGAAATCTGACATAGTAATAAGGTTTAACCTCAGCCACCTTGTGCACCACGTAAAAAACACCATTTTCCGATAAATAGATTTCTGAACTCGTATCTTCCCTTAAATCGTCTTCCCTCACCGAAAAATCTTTAACTCCAGTGTTAACTACTGTTTCATGGTTGCGATGAGGGTCGCAGGCTAGACGCTGAAGCAAGATGATGGACAATCCGGGTGCCAAGCAACCATCAAGACGAGGCTTCAACATGGCTAAGGAAAACATTCCGCAAAAAGAAATAACATGGGAATGGTTAGCTGGATTCTTTGATGGAGAAGGATACCCAAAAGCATGGATAGACGAAAGAAATAGACTCAATGCTAACATCATTATAGACCAAAAAGAAAAGGAAGTCATAAACAAAATCCACCTCTTTCTGAAAGCTTATTTCCATTGGAATGCTGGAATTGGCATATATCCAGTAAAAGAAATCAATTCAGAGTCAAAATAAACGGGGTCAAAAAAGCATACACGTTCTTAAAAACAATAAAACCATATCTTCAAACGAAACGTAAAACAAAACAAGTAGAAGAAACCATGGATTTCATAGAAAAAGCTGTTAAATACCAAAACATTATTCTAACGGAATAAGAGTAAACGATATACAGTAATATCATAAAGCAACCATCCAGAAGTATTTACCACGACGAGGTATCTCGAGTGTTTATCGTCTTCATAATAGGAACGGCGGGCTCGGGGAAATCTCTCCTCACCGCTGCATTCGCTGATTGGCTGAGAATTGGAAAACAAAACGTGATCACCATGAACTTGGACCCGGGAGCCCTAACCTTGCCATACACCCCCGACGTCGATGTTCGCAACTACATTAGCGTTGAGGACATCATGGAAAGGTATGGGCTTGGACCCAATGGCGCACTCGTGATGGCGGCGGATCTGATCGCAGAAGAGACAGAGAGCCTTGGAAAGGAGATTGAGGACCTCAAGTCTGACATAGTTATCGTGGATACCCCTGGGCAGATGGAGCTTTTTGCCTTCAGAGCCAGCGGGCCTTACATAGCAAGCGAATTGACAAAGGAACCTAAAGCTATCGTATACCTATTTGATTCTGTTTTCTCCGCCGACCCCCTCAACTATGTTTCGAATCTATTCCTCTCAGCCGCAGTATACAACCGCTTCCTCGTCCCACAGGTGCATGTATTGTCGAAATGTGACCTACTATCGCCCGAGGGCATGAATCGTATCGTGGACTGGTCCGCCAACCCCAATGCTTTAGAAAACGCCATCGAGGAAAAGCTGAGCGGAACTAGGCGCCTACTCAGCCGGGACATGATGCACGCCATCTACAGACTGGGGCTAAAATTCCTCTTGACACCAGTCTCCGCAAAAACAAACGAGGGGATGATCAATCTGAGTGCTGTGCTGGAGCGCATCTTCACAGGAGGGGAAAGGTTCACCCTTTAAACACCGTCGCCCTCAATAAGGGTACAGGCGGCGGCCAGCGCTCCATTCCACCAAAGTTTCTCCCTCTTTGCTAAGCGGACATCCTGGCTTGAATATTATGATAAGCCT
Source organism: Candidatus Bathyarchaeota archaeon BA1 (assembly GCA_001399805.1). Next base: position 10,171 of record LIHJ01000078.1, on the reverse strand, counting down.
AGCATTCAACCGACTAATCAATGTGCGGGTTGCCCCTTCGCCTACCTTCAACTCCTCGGAAAGCCTCCCCTGCCCATCAGACCCCTTCGTAATCAGCTCCAAGGCCCTCATCAGGTGGAAGGCAAAGAGGGAGGGAATGGACCCGGAGCCCTCCAACAACCCCTTCAAAAGCCTCTTCACCGTGGTTCCCCACAACAAGATAATGCTGAAATTGAAATTTTAATTTTCATTCAAGGATTTATACCCCTATGTTTAGCTACTGATGCCTCCACCAAATGTAACCTTTAAGTATGAAGATGAAACCCAAAATAGTGGGCGGGCCCGTAGCTCAGTAAGGAAGAGCGTCGGAGCTCCGAAAGCACCGGGCTTTTAACCATTAGTCCGAAGACACCCGGAAGAGAGAAGCGCGTCTCCTCTCTGGGGATGGGTCCCGGGTTCAATTCCCGGCGGGCCCGCCACCATCACAAAGAAGTCTCGTTATGGACATCATCATCTTGAACAACCTGGGGCGGGCGCACCCATCTGCATCATGGGCTGTGGTGTTCAAGGCAAGAGCCACCTTAAAGCCCTGGTCACAGCCTTTAAGTGGTTAGAGAAGGTGAAAGCCTACAACATAAATAGGTGAATCTGAGGCGATACTTCTCCGAGATGACGGAAAAAATGGCTTGTGGTTCATAACCGTCAACTCATTCAAAAAAGCTGTGGAGGATGGGGCATTATGATTACTGCAGGACCTGCACTGAAGCATCCCCAACCCTTGATCGAGGCCTCATGGTTCAAGGTTGAGGGATTCGCCTGCCCATCAACTTCGACTCCTACTAGAAGCCAGAGGCCATACACTCTATGCGTAAGTTCTGCACCAATGACCGAGAATAGCTCCTCTACTTAGGTCAGTAGGCTACTTTCAAGACATTCCTAACGTCCACGCGGACCTAGGAGAGATCATTACTGGAAGAAAGGCTGGACGAGAAAACGAACGGGAACGCACATGTCCATGAACCTTGGCCTAGCCACAGAAGAAATGGCCACAGCCACAAAAATCTACGAAAAATCTCAAAACAAAGGCATCAGAACATGGCTCAAACTGTAATTCGTTAAATAACTTCGAAGTAACAGTCTTAGTTAATTTGAGAACTCAGACATGAAAAATTTAAGTAGAACCGTGTTCTCATTATGAAATTCGGCGCCACTGGCATTGCCCTGGTAGTATAGTCCGGCCTAGTATAAGCGGCTGTCGCCCGCTAGACATAACATAGCCTACCGCTATGCAACTAGACCCGGGTTCAAATCCCGGCCAAGGGAAAGAAAAGCTGGTCTTTCCCGCCGAAGGGCGCCACATATTGAACCTGGGTCAATAAGGGCTTTTTCACGTTTTCTTGTGAACATGACTTAATGTAGGTCTTCGCCCCTTCTTTATTTAAAATGAAAATCAATGCTTCGGTAATAGAAAAGGCAAAGGAAATGAAACGGAAGGGGTACACCAATTCAAGGATAGCTAATGCTTTGGGGATAGGCAAAAGGACTGTGGTGAGGCATACTGCTTGGCTTGGGCCCAAGAGTTTTATAGGTGTTAGGCGCCCTTTGCCTCCGCATGCCAGCAGAATGACGGCTACTAAGGCTGGAATTCATGCGTATTTGGTTGTTGAAGGAAATAGAAAGGCAAGTAAACCGCGTCGAACCGAGAGTTATCGTCGTGTTGGTTTAGCGCGCGCTAGGAAGGGTGGAAATTAGACGGGTGACTGTTGTTAATGATTTGTTAAGGTATGGTCCTTATGACAGCCATAGCTGGACGATTCCTTCTGAAATTATGACTGGCAATTCAGATGTTAGAAGAGAGTGGATCAGATGCTTTGGAGATGGAGAAGGCCACGTCTCAAAAAGCAAAAAAGAAATAACTTTTACGCTCTTCCTATGAAAGTTTTTCTTCGCCTTCAGGTCCTCTACTAGCCCATTGCTCAACTTCAATGTTGATCGCAAAGTTTGGCTTAATCTTCAGCGAAACCCGTATGTCCGGTCCCTTTTTCCCATCTGGATTTAAATTAATAGTGAAAATGTTGCGGTATGTGTCTAATAGTCTCTTAACGTCAGAAATTATTCGTCATACCAGATACTTTCAAGACTTTCGCTCAACGAGTTGTCAACCTTAATTAGTTTGAATTATTCTGAAAATGGGATAAAAATCTGCTGGTTACGATTCTCCTATAATCAATTTGAAATTCCGGCTAGGGCGCCACTTTTTTGGAATGAATGTTTTTGAAGGTGGATCCTTCGCATTATCGATAAAAGATCGCTTTCGATTTTTTTATCGATTCATAAGGCTCATAACAAGGGACGAACACCTAAAAGACATAAGGGGAGTTAGGTTCATCAACGAGTAAAAAATCAGCCTAAATCGCTCTAGACCTATGTGTCTCCGTCTGTTTGCTTCTACGCGCCGACCAGGACGTTCATTACGCTTCTGGCTGATGCTGAGTTAAAATTGTATAGAAACACATCAATAATCACTCATCTGGCTTAGGTGGATAGAATGATTGATATGTTAATACTCGGGACGATACTTCTGTTAGTTATGTTGCAGAATCGTTCTTCCTGCTTCCCAAACCTCTTCAATCTCCTCCATAGACTAGCCCAAATTTTCTTAATACACCTTTTAAATGAAACCAAACGGAAAACGAATCCACGCGAAGTAAAGTTTATTAGTGGGTGGCGTGGTTTACGTTTTTTTAGCTTCCCGTAGTGGCGGGGAGGCAGTCTTTGGAGACCCGGTTTTTCGGGTCGGATGACGCCGGCCCACTGGAGGAATCTCCAGGTTTGGAAGGAATCAAACCAAACTATGTGATACTTTCGTGCTTTCATGAAAGCACGTGAATTCGTCGGAGGTTAGACACGTTTGGAAATATCGTATGACGACCTCTTGCTCCTTCAAGAGTCCTTCTTAAAGGAGAAGGGCTTGGTTAGGCAACACCTCGACTCCTATAATGAGTTCATTGACGGCGGCCTGCAAGAGTTGGTTGATGAGGTTGGCGAGATCGAGATCGAGGTTCCTGAATGCCCATACAAGATAAAGTTGGGTAAGGTTTGGATCTTTCACCCTCAATCCAAAATCAGCGGACCCTACATCACCGAGGTGGATGGCTATCCTCATGAGATCTATCCCATGGAGGCACGCTTCCGAAACCTCACCTATGCCGCGCCCATCTCCTTGGAGATGACCCCAATCATTGACGAGAGGGAACGGGATACTGAACTTGTTTTGATTGGCGATCTCCCCGTGATGCTGAAGTCCAAGCTTTGCGTCTTATCCCAACTAACTCAAGAGGAGCTGGTTGGGCATGGGGAGGACCCAAACGACCCAGGCGGCTACTTCATTGTCAATGGCTCTGAACGGGTGATCGTGGCCCTGGAGGACCTCGCCCCAAACCGCATCCTTGTGGATATTGACACCCGTGGCGCAACACCCGTTTATCAATCCAAAATATTCTCCACCACGGTTGGTTTCAGGGCAAGGATCGAGCTGCGATTGAAGTCAGACGGCGCCATCTACGTTTCCATGCCTGGCGTCCCTACCGAGATACCCTTCGTGATCTTGATGCGAGCGCTCGGATTGCAATCCGATAAGGAAATCGCAGAGGCGGTTTCACCCGACAAGGCCATTCAAGATGGGCTGGATGCCTCCTTTGAAAAGGCCTTGGGCATCGACACGGTTAAGGAGGCCATCATTTATATTGGAAGCCGTGTGGCGCATGGGCAGGTGGAGGAACACCGCCGCCAAAAGGCTGAGAGTATCCTCGATCGAAACTTCCTGCCCCACATCGGTCGAACCATGGAAAAGCGCAGAGATAAGGGGCTCTTCCTCGGTGACATGGCCTGCAGGATTATCGAATTACGCCTTGGAAAACGAAAAACCGACGACAAGGACCACTTCAAAAACAAACGCCTAAAACTCGCCGGTCCTTTACTTGCTGACCTCTTTAGGATTGCCTTCAGAAATCTTTGCCGCGACATTAAATATCAACTCGAACGAATGGGTGTCAAACGCCAAATGATCACGGTTTCCACAGCCGTCCGCCCAGGGATCATCACCGAACGACTCCAACATGCCCTCGCAACAGGCAACTGGGGGAGAGGAAGAGTCGGTATCACACAGCTTCTCGATCGAACAAACCATGTCTCCACCCTAAGCCACCTGCGAAGGTTACAGTCTCCGCTTAGCCGCAGCCAGCCCAACTTTGAGGCAAGGGACCTCCATCCAACGCATTGGGGGAGGCTGTGCCCCAACGAAACACCTGAGGGGTCAAACTGTGGTTTGGTGAAGAATCTAGCCTTGTCCGCGTGCATCTCGGTCGGGGTGAGCTCTGAAAAGGCTAGGCAAAGCCTTTATAAAATCGGCCTGATCCCGGTTCAGGAAGCGGGCGAAACCCTACGGACAGAGGGTGCCAAGGTCTTCGTGGATGGGTGTCTCATTGGCTATTGTATTTCGCCGCAAGGGTTTGTTAATGAAATTAGGAAAAAACGTAGAAGTGGAGAAATATCCACGGAGGTGAATGTTGCCTATTTTTCCCGGGTTTATGGGGAAAAGGGAGAAGTTCATGTTAATTGTGATGAGGGACGTGTGCTTCGACCCCTTATAGTCGTTGAAAATGGTATACCCAAGTTGCAGCCAGATCATATAGAGAAAATCCGCTCTGAAGAATGGGGTTGGGAGGAACTTGTGAGGAAGGGCATCATAGAATACATTGATGCCGAGGAAGAAGAGAACGTCTTTGTGGCTCTGAGCTTTGAAAAAGTGACTCAGAAGCACACCCACATGGAGATTGCCCCCTACACCATTCTCGGAATATGCACATCCCTCATACCCTACGCTGAGCATAATCAGTCTCCCCGCAATTCCTACGAAGCAGCTATGGCAAAGCAAGCCCTTGGAATCTACGCTACAAACTTTCTCCAGAGGGTTGACTCTCGTTCCCACATCCTCCATTACCCTCAGAAGCCCCTGGTTGACACAAAACCCATGAACGTCATAAGGTATGACCATCGACCGTCTGGACAAAATTGCATCGTAGCCGTTATATCATTTGAGGGATATAACATGGAAGACGCCATCATCTTCAATAAGGCATCCATCGAACGAGGTTTAATGCGCTCCACCTTCTATCGGATTTATGAGGCAGAATGTCGCCAGTATCTCGGAGGTTTGAGGGATCGATTTATCATTCCAGAGCCAGGCATCCGGGGGTATCGAGGTGAACAATACTACCGCCTTCTTGAGACAGACGGCATTATCAGCTTAGAATCCGAGGTGGCTGGTGGCGATGTTCTCATTGGAAGAACAAGCCCACCCCGATTCCTAGAGGAATACAAGGAGTTTGAGGTCAAGGGTCCCACGATGAGGGACACCTCTGTTGACATGAGAACCGCTGAGACTGGTATCGTGGACGACATCTTCATCACAGAGACTGGTGAAGGTAGCAAACTCGTGAAGGTTAGGGTGCGCGATCAACGCATACCTGAGTTGGGTGACAAGTTTGCCTCCCGTCATGGGCAGAAGGGCGTTATAGGAATGATTGTGCCACAGGAGGACATGCCATTTACCCAAGACGGCACTTTCCCCGACATCATAATCAACCCTCACGCTATTCCCTCACGAATGACCATCGGGCAGTTCCTTGAATCCATGGCTGGAAAGGTTGCTGCGGCGAGGGGGAGACCGGTCGATGGAACTCCCTTCATTAATGAAAAGCCTGATGAATTGAAGCAAGTGTTGATCGATCTTGGCTTTAGTCATACTGGTAGGGAGGTTCTTTATAATGGATTCACAGGTGAGAGATTTGGTGCCGATATCTTCATGGGGATCGTGTTTTATCAAAAACTCCATCACATGGTTGCAGACAAGATCCACGCCAGGGCCAGGGGTCAGGTTCAAATGTTGACGAGGCAACCAACGGAGGGACGGGCTAGGGGCGGCGGATTGCGATTCGGTGAGATGGAAAGGGACTGTTTAATTGGCCACGGCGTTGCCATGCTGCTGCGAGACCGATTGCTCGAGGAATCGGATAAGTACCTTTTATGCGTGTGTGAGACATGTGGTTACATCGCTTTTTATGACATCAAGCAACGCAAGTATGTGTGCCGAATTTGTGAGGACAAGGCGCAGATCTCCCCAATAGTGGTCTCATATGCCTTCAAGCTTCTCTTGCAAGAGTTGATGAGCCTTTGTATAACACCTCGTCTAAAATTGAAGGAGAGAACGTAAAATGGGAATGGAGATCCATAAAGTTATAGATGAACTTTATTTCGGGATACCGTCCCCGCAGGACATACGTAGGCTTTCTGTGGTGGAGATCCAAACCGCCGACACCTATGATGAGGATGGAGCCCCCATAACATCAGGGCTCATGGACGGTCGATTGGGAACCCTAGAGCCTAGACAGCGATGTAAGACGTGTGGCAACACTGCCGTACGATGCCCGGGACACTTTGGCCACATTGAATTGGCGGTTCCCATCATCCACGTTGATTTCACCAAAATAGTTTACGATCTTCTGGGGGCCACTTGCAGAAACTGCGGGCGCGTGCTACTGCCCATGAATCGAATCGCCAGAATTAAGGCAAGGATTGAACGTGCCCACGAGTTAATGGGAATCGTACCCGACCCACTTTATAAGAGAGTGTTGCATGAAGCTAAAAACAAGGAATGTCCCCATTGCGGTGCCCCGCAGTTTAAGATAGAATTCACGAAGCCCACAACCTTTCATGAGATTTCAGAGGAGGGGGCTCAGCGATTAACGTCAAGCATGATTCGGGAACGACTTGAGCGGATACCCAATGAGGACCTGGAATTGTTCGGTTTCAACCCAAGGAGCGCGCGTCCAGAGTGGATGGTTCTTCAAGTTCTCCCTGTTCCACCAGTCTACGTGAGACCATCCATCACCCTGGAGTCGGGTATCCGATCTGAGGACGACTTAACCCATAAACTAGTTGATATAATCCGCATCAATCAACGATTAAAGGAAAACATGGAGGCGGGCGCCCCCACTCTCATCATCCAAGATTTATCTGAACTTCTGCAGTATCATGTGACCACCTACATCAACAACGAGGCTTCAGGGATCCCCCCAGCGAGGCATCGTTCCGGGAGGGCGCTTAAAACTCTGTCACAGCGCCTCAAGGGAAAGGAGGGGAGGTTCAGAAGCAATCTTTCCGGGAAAAGGGTGGACTTCTCAGCGCGCACCGTGATCTCTCCGGACCCAAATCTTGACATCAATGAGGTTGGAGTTCCGCTTGATGTAGCCGTGAGGCTCTCAGTGCCTGAGAAGGTCACAGCATGGAATGTTGACAAGATGCGAAAGCTGGTAATAAATGGACCTGAAAAGTACCCGGGCGCACTCTATGTGGTGAGACCGGACGGCAAGCGCATTCGATTAGAATTCGTCGTGGATCGGGAGAAAGTCGCTGGGGCTCTGGAGCCCGGCTTCATCGTGGAGCGCCACATTAAGGATGGCGACATCGCTATTTTCAATCGGCAGCCCTCCCTTCACAGGATGTCGATCATGGCGCATTATGTTCGTGCGTTGCCATACAAAACGTTTCGCCTACATCTCTGTGTAGCCCCTGTAACCAATGTGATGTTAGATCAATGTGCATTGTCAATGGGGGAGCTTGGCAAAACTTGGAGGGAGGAGAGGGTTCTAGTTTATGATGATGGAAAGCTGGTCAGTAGCAAGCTGACTCATTACTTAAAAATTAACCCAAGTCGGTTTGGTCTTAAAGTTTATAAGCTTGGGACCAAGGGAATTGGCAGAACTTTAATCGCCACAGAGGATCATCCTATCTACACGGCTCGCGGCATTTTGCCGCTTAAGGAACTGCGTGAGGGTGATAAAGTAATCATTCTACCCGTTGATCCCATAAAGCGTGAAAACAATGACGCTAACATTCTCACAGAAGATGACATTAGAAGAGTCGTTCATGATGAGCGTCGGTGCCAAGAAATAGTGAGAGAGTTAAAATTGATGGATTTGCTCCCATTAGCTTTTAGTAACGAAAAATGCCCGATAATCATCCGCTTGCTTGGACGTATATATGGTGACGGCACACTTAAATTGATACGAAGAAAACATTTGCAGCACCAAATACAATTTACGGGCACCGAAGAAGATTTAGAAGTAATACGAAGTGACGTAAAAGCGCTTGGCTTTAACGTTTCAAAGACCATGTCGACTACGTCAGAAAGTACTATTCAATATCATGACGGGTCAACACGAAAAATAAGTGGCACAACCAAATTTTGTGTTAGCTATTCAAAGCCGCTTTGGGCAATATTACTTGCTTTAGGCGCACCAATAGGAGATAAATGCGCCCAGCAAATCCACCTTCCGACATGGCTATTTAATGCGCCACTCTATATTAAGCAAGAGTTTCTAGCAGCATATTTCGGAAGCGAACTTTCCACACCAACGGCATTAAATTATGGATTTAGGCAACCGTCATTCTCAATTAATAAGATATCCAATCTTAGGCATAATTCCATCGAATTTATAGGGGAAATCGCTTCATTACTTCGAGATTTTGGGGTACAAGTGTCCAAGGTTTCAACTAAAGATGGGGTCATAAGAAAAAATGGAGTTAAAACCGTAAAAACGACAGCATACATTAGGAAAGCTGATCGAAGCCTTATCAATTTATTTGGAAAAATCGGCTATAGATATGCAGCTAAGCGGGAACAACTGGCCCGGTATGCATACGAATATTTATTAATTAAAGAGAAGATGATCAAGGAAAGACGGCAAGCGTATAGAAATCTCCTTAGTCTAAAGAAGCAAGGCTCCTCATTCTCAGATGTTCAAAAAAGCCTTACCTCATTTTATGTACGGCGTAGTGATATGGCTAACTGGTTCTATAAAGCTAGAAATGCTGATAAAATCCAGTGTCCTAAAGAATTTCTGGTTCCATTTACGAAGTGGTGCGAAGAAACCGCTGTTGCGAGCGCGCCCGGCTTAGTATGGGAGACAATTGAAACTATTTTTGAGGTTCAATGTGACGATGTGAGAGATATAACAACCGAAAACGCCTCTCACAACTTTTTTGCTAATGGCATTCTAACTGGAAATTGTGTTTGTCCACCCTATAACGCTGATTTTGATGGGGATGAGATGAATCTTCACATTCCACAAAGTGAAGAGGCCCAAACTGAGGCACGTCTTCTCATGCAGGTTCAAGACCAGGTTCTTTCACCGAGGTTTGGGGGGCCCATCATAGGAGCGATTCGCGACTTCATAACAGCCGCGTATCTCCTCACCCGAAAATCCACCCTACTCACAAAGGAGGATGTTTGCAGACTAGTGCTAGCAGCGGATTATGAGGGACCTTTACCCGAGCCAGAGGTTAAGGAGCCAGAGCCGTTTTGGTCTGGGAAACAAGTTTTCAGCCTCCTTCTGCCCAGGGACCTAAATTACGTTTTAAAGGCAACCACTTGTCGCGGTTGTGATCCTTGTCTTCGTGAAGAATGCCCGTATGACGCCTACGTTGTTATTAAGGACGGTGTTTTAAGAAGTGGTGTAATTGACAGAAGCTCCATAGGTGCTGAGCAGTCGGAAAGTCTCCTTCATCGAATAATAAAGGACTATGGAGCCCCCGCGGGAAGGCGGTTCCTGAATCGCGTCTGTCAACTTCTTAAGCTTTTCATGACCATGCGGGGGTTCACTTACTCCTACGATGATCTGGAGTTGTCTCCTTCTGTCCAATTAAAAATCGATCAAATAGTTCAAGAGTCCGAGGAACGTATACATAAATTGGTCAGGGATCTTCAGGAAGGGACGCTACAAAGGCTTCCAGGTCAAACCCTTAACGAATCCTTTGAGATCTATGTGATGAACGAGCTAGCTGAAGCCAGGGACAATGCCGGAAGAATCGCAGACGAAGACTTTGATATAAATAACTCCGGCATCGTCATGACGAGAACTGGGGCGAGAGGGTCCAGCCTTAACATTGGTCAGATGACTGCCTGCGTTGGGCAGCAGTCCGTGCGGGGAAAACGAATCATGCGGGGGTACCTTGAGCGAGCATTATCCCACTTTAAAGTGGGAGACCCCTCTCCCAAAGCCAGAGGCTTCGTGTATTCGAATTACCGAGAAGGTTTAGATCCCATTGAGTTTTTCTTCCATGCCATGGG
>LIHJ01000067.1 GCA_001399805.1 Candidatus Bathyarchaeota archaeon BA1 | reverse complement strand
TGAATTCTTTGTCGGTCATGCGCGTTAAGGAAAGATAAGCTGTATGATTATTGTGATGACACCTAAAGCTATAACCGAGCCTAAGATCCACCATGTGCGGTCGTCGATCTTCTCTAAGGTCCTCTTCACCCATTTCATATCTGTCTCAAGAACCGCCACCCTCTCATCAATGGTAAGGCTCTCCTCGTTTCCCCGTTCTTCACACACTTTTATAGCCCCAAAAGCAGGTATAACATGATTATTATAAAAATGTATCTACGGCTTCACAGAATGCATGCGATCGTTCATAATAGAGAACGGGCTCGGTTGACCGACCAGTATGGATACTGGTTTTTATTTTGTACAGCAAAAACATCTATTCGCCCAAAAATTAGTGGAGAGATAGCATCCTTTTTTGTGAGTTAATTTTACACTTCATTCAACTCTGTTTCCGCCATTTTTCTAACAGTATCAGCGATGGCGTCGCCCATTTCTATGGTTGATGCTTTCCCACCCAAGTCGTATGTCCTAACTTTCCCTTCTAATAACACGCGTTCAACTGCCCTCCCTATTTTTTCCGCCGCCCTCCTGGGTGCTTCATCATTATGAGTTTCTGCTATCCATTGTAGCATCATCTTGGCGGATAATATGGCAGCGGTGGGATTCGCCACCTTCTTACCAGCGATTCGAGGGGCTGAGCCATGTATGGGCTCAAACATGGCATATTTATCCCCTATGTTGCCCGCGGGGGCCATGCCCATCCCCCCTTGGAGAACCGAGGCTAGGTCGGTGATGATGTCGCCAAACATGTTGGTGGTGACAACCACATCGTAGAACTCTGGGCGGCGGATCATCCACTGGGTGAAGGCATCTACGTAGGCATAGTCCCTCTCAATGCTTGGGTAGCCCTTTGCGATCTCATCGTAGAGATTTCGGAAGAAGACGCACCCTCGCAAAACGTTGCTCTTATCCACACACGTCACCCGATGCTTACCATCCTGAGGTGAGCCCCTCCTGCGACCGCACAACTCAAAGGCATATTTTATGACCCTCTCCGCACCCTTGCGCGTCACAACCCTCACATCCACCGCCAGCTCGGTCTCCCCACCTCGTGTGAGTGCTCCTCGTATCGGCGAATACAAATCCTCGGTGTTTTCTCGCACTACCACAAAGTCAACGTCCCCTGGCTTTTTCCCAGCAATAGGGCATTCAACACCCGGATATAGCCTCACGGGCCTAACATTTGCATATAGGTCAAGACCAAAGCGCATCCCGAAGACAACATCGGCCCCCACCATGACCCCATCGGGCTTTACAGCCTCCGGTAAGCCCACCGCTCCAAACAGGATGGCCGTGGACTCCCTGCATGCTTGAAAAGCTTCCGGCGGCCACTCCTCCCGTTTCCCCGTTTTCGACCAATGATGGGCCCCGCACTCAAACTCTTGAAACTCCAAATTAAGGCCCTCTGTAGACTCCTCAGCGGCTTTGAGAACCTTCACCGCCTCAGGCACAACCTCAGCGCCAACCCCATCACCCGGCAAAACAACAATCTTATACCTTCGAGGCAAAGCCTTTCCTCCAATATAACGTCTGATTATTGGATTAGAATACTTAAGTATAGCCTTAGAAATGTATTGCTGGTTGTGTGAGGAAAAGAAAATTAGGGGTTTTCAAGATTGCATGAAAAGAACGAAATAGCACCGGAGAGGATTAGGGAAGGTTTGAAAACCAACTTTATAGGACAGATACTTTTCCATTTCACAGAAACTACCTCAACCAATGATGTGGCTAAAGAGCTAGCCGCTAAAGGGGCCAGAGAGGGGACTGTGATAATCTCCGAGTCCCAGAGCCTTGGCAGGGGCAGACTTGGCAGAGAGTGGGTTTCGCCGAGGGGTGGGATATGGTTCTCAGTAATTCTGCGACCAAAAATCACTCCCAAGGACGCCCCAAAGTTGACATTCACAGCAGCCGTAGTGGTGGCCAAAACTATCAGAAAAATGCTTAAGTTAAATGCGGAGATCAAGTGGCCGAATGATGTTCTAATCAATGGAAGGAAGGTTTGCGGCATCTTAACAGAGACGAGCATAAAAGGCGGTACCATGGATTTTGCTATTGTAGGGGTTGGGATAAACGCCAATGTTGATGTGGGCTCCTTTCCTTCGTATTTGAGGAACTCTGTAACATCTTTAAAGGAAGAATTAGAGGGGGAGGTTGACCGAGAGAAATTTTTGCGCTCCTTATTAGGGGAATTAGAATCTTACTACAATACGTTCAGGCGAGGGGATTTTGATATGATCCTGAGGGAGTGGAGGGGTTTAAGCAGTTTCCTTGGCACCCACGTTGAGATCGTAAGTTTCGATGAAAAATTTGGGGGTTGGGCCATGGATGTGGACTCAGAGGGCGCGTTGATAATTAAACTCAACGATGGAACCACGAGAAGGGTCGTATCTGGTGACGTAACTCTACGGAGACATAAAAAAGAATAAAATTTCATGCTTAACACCTTAAGGAGATCATTTTCAAAAAAGGGAAAAATTGGGGGGAAAGCCACAGTTTTCAAGCGTTGGTAGTTTATTAAATTAAATATCAGGGTGGAGACAATAGTCTTAGCAGTCTATGGAGGGATGTGGTGTCACTACGGGAACCCACGGTTAAGGAGAAAATTGAGAGACTCAGGGAGCTTAGGGAAAGATCTAGGTTGGGTGGCGGAAAGGAGAGAATAGAGGATCAGCATAGGAAGGGGAAGCTAACCGCCCGTGAGAGGCTGGGTCTGCTTTTGGATCCAGGCAGCTTTGTGGAGCTTGACCCATACGTGGTTCATCAATGCGTGGATTTTGGCATGGCTGAGAGGAAAATGCTGGGAGACGGGGTCGTCACTGGCTATGGAACCGTTGATGGTCGGCTTGTTTTCGTGTTTTCCCAAGACTTCACGGTGTTTGGGGGCTCGCTGGGTGAAATGTTCGCCAAGAAGGTGTGCAAGGTGATGGATCTGGCCATGAAAACCGGCGCCCCAATCATCGGGTTGAACGATTCCGGTGGGGCGAGGATTCAAGAGGGGGTTGCCAGTCTTGCTGGCTATGGCGATATCTTCTTCAGAAACGTGATGGCCTCGGGGGTGATCCCACAGATCTCCGCCATTATGGGGCCTTGTGCTGGCGGAGCTGTGTACTCACCCGCGCTCACTGACTTCATTGTTATGGTGAAGGAGACCAGCCACATGTTCATAACGGGTCCCGATGTGATTAAGGCGGTGATAGGTCAAGAGGTCACCTTCGAGGAGTTAGGGGGCGCCCTGGTTCACAGCCAAACCAGCGGGGTTGCCCACTTTACAGCCAATAATGAGGAGGAATGCATTGATGTGATTAAGAAATTGCTGAGTTATCTGCCCTCCAACAACATGGAGGACCCGCCTGTGGTTGAAACTGGCGATGACCCAAACCGCACCGACGAACACCTAGAGGATATAGTCCCCGACGACCCCGACAAGCCCTACGACATCAAGGACATCATTCTAAGCGTGGTAGACAAAGGTGATTTCCTTGAGGTTCAACCTTTATGGGCGCCAAACATCGTGATTGGCTTTGCGAGACTGAATGGTCGCACAGTGGGCGTTGTGGCGAATCAACCGAAGTTCTTCGCTGGAGCCTTAGACATAAACTCCTCCACTAAAGCGGGGCGCTTCGTTCGATTCTGCGACGCGTTCAACATCCCAATCATCACCCTCGTGGATGTTCCAGGCTTTTTGCCTGGGGTGGATCAAGAGCACGGTGGCATCATAAGACATGGTTCTAAACTGCTTTATGCATACTGCGAGGCAACGGTGCCCAAAATTACGCTCATAATTCGAAAGGCATATGGTGGAGCATACGATGTGATGGGAAGCAAACACTCCAAGGGAGACATAAACTACGCATGGCCCGTTGCGGAGGTCGCAGTGATGGGACCTGAAGGAGCGATAAACATCATCTTCAGGAGGGAAATCGCTCAAGCAACAGACCCTGAAGAAAGAAGGAGCGAGCTGATCGCAGAGTATCGTAGCAAATTCGCCAACCCCTATATCGCGGCGCAGAAGGCCTACATCGACGACGTGATTGAGCCAGCGGAGACCAGACCAAAGCTGATTAGTGCATTGGAAATGCTTGCCACCAAAAGGGAGGGGAGACCAGCCAAAAAGCACGCTAACATTCCTCTATGATTCGAACCCTACAGAATGAAAGCACAATTGAACTCGTGCTATTGGAATGTTTCATAGAATGAGTAGATTAAAATATGAGCCTTAATTGTTGTTAATGTCTATACGTAAGATCAGGTGTATTGGTTGCCCAAACCCGTTAAAATCACAGACACCACCTTCCGAGACGCCCATCAATCCCTGATGGCGACGAGGATGAGGACCGATTCCATGCTTCCAATAGCAGAGAAGATGGATGAGGTGGGATTCTTCTCCTTTGAGGTTTGGGGTGGCGCAACCTTCGACGTATCCATACGATATCTAGGTGAGGACCCTTGGGAAAGGTTGCACTCATTAAAGAAAACACTACAGAAGACTCCATTACAAATGCTTCTGAGAGGGCAAAACATCGTGGGTTACAGGAATTATCCGGACGACGTGGTCGTAAGGTTCGTGGAGAAGGCAGCTGAAAATGGCATAGACATCTTCCGGGTTTTCGATGCCCTCAACGACGTTAGAAACCTGGAAACGGCCATCAACACCGTTAAAAGGGTGGGCGCTCACGCTCAAGGCACGGTTTGCTATACCATTAGCCCCGTGCACACGATAGAACACTACTTGGAAATTGCGAAACGCTTGGCTGAGCTGGATTGTGATTCCATATGCATCAAGGATATGGCTGGGATGCTTGCTCCACAAAGAGCCTACGACCTCGTGACGGCTTTTAAAAAGGAGATTGGCCTGCCCGTGCATTTGCATTGTCACTCCACCAGTGGGATGGCGTTAATGACATATCTTCGGGCTTGCGATGCTGGCGTTGATATCATAGACACAGCCTTCTCTCCCTTGGCTTGGGGGACGTCTCAACCACCAGTTGAATCGGTTGTGGCTGCCTTGAAGGATACACCGTACGATCCCGGCCTGGACATGAGGCTCCTCGTTGAGATATCCGAATACTTTAGGGGATTACGCGAGAAATACTACGACCCTATCCGCCTGATAGACCCTATGGCAGAAAGGGTGGACCCATCCATACTGATTCATCAGATTCCTGGCGGGATGTTCTCCAACCTGATCTCTCAATTAAAGGAACAAAACGCGATGGACAAGCTTAAGGAAGTCTTGGAGGAGGTGCCCAGGGCTCGAAAGGAACTGGGTTATCCGCCCTTGGTCACCCCGACCAGCCAGCTGGTAGGGACGCAGGCGGTTTTGAATGTGCTTTCTGGTGAGAGATATGGCATTGTGCCCAAAGAGGTGAGGGAATACGTTAAGGGGTTATATGGCAAGCCCCCCGCACCCATAGACGAGGAGATTAAAAGGAAAATCATCAGAGATGAGGAGGTCATCACCCGTCGCCCAGCCGACCTGTTGAAACCGGAGCTTGAAACCATCCCAGAAGAAGCGAAGCAATTCATTGAAAGCGAGGAAGATGCTCTAACGTATGTTCTTTTCCCCAAAACAGCCTTGGAGTTCTTTAAGAAGAGAGTTCTTAAACGTGAAGAGAAAGTGAGGGTTCCAACAGAGGCGGAGAGACAGGAATTGGAGGCGGTTGCTGCCCTATCCACCGCCATAACAATGTACTTAGCTAGTGCCCCTGAAACTGTGGCTGTAATTCCTGTGAGGAGGGTGGGGAAAATCTCTGCTTGGGGCATAGCGGGGAGGCAAGACCTAATGAGGGTTGGAGGATCGCGGTGGGGGGAGTATCTTGAGGGAATATAACATTTCCGTTGACGGTAAGTCATACAAAGTGGAACTGATTAAGCATGATAAGGGCTCTCCCTTTTTAGTTAAAGTCAACGACAAGCCCTACGATGTGGAACCTGTGGGCGAACTGAGTTTTAAAGCACCATTTTCGCTCAAGATTCAAGGGAGATCCTATAAGATAGAATTAGAAAAGATTGATAGAAGAGCACCATTTTCCATTAAGGTCAACGAGACTCCCTTTAGGGTGGAGCTACCAACAGCCATAAAGAAGATCATCTCACAGGTTCCCGAACCGCCCGCCTTGATATCTGTCACTAAACCCTCGAGAAAGATGGTGGAGGAGGGAGTTGTTGCCGCTCCCATGGCAGGAAAGATCGTGTCGGTGAAGGTCAAAAGAGGGGATTCCGTGAACGCCGGCGGTGTCATCTGCATTCTGGAGGCCATGAAGATGGAGAATGAAATCACCGCCCCTAAATCTGGATTGGTTCAAGAGGTCATGGTTTCAGAGGGCGTGGCTGTGAATGAAGGAGATGTTCTCGTCATAATTAGTTAATCTTTGGATGTCGAAATAAGTTAGCGTTCAAGGGACTTCGGAGAAAAAGGATGTCGCTTTTCCATGAAAACTTTCTCCCTTTTGCTTCGTTGCGTTAGTTGTGTCCTTATAACATTCATTATTTTTTAGTGAACCCCTCTAATGGTGATGTTTATTTTCTTTTTCGGTAGATGTGAACGCCGTTAGCGCGCGCTAGGCCTGAGTGTAAGACTGCGTATTTAAGGGCAGTCGCTACTGCTGGAATGAGTGCCCATGCAACATTTGGCGAAGATATTAGACGGTTTCAATCCACCTCTTTTGTTTCCCGCATCTCCTGCAATATTGGGTGAGCTCCCTCACGTTGGAGCCGCTTATGTATGTTGTTCTGGGCTTACTCCAGTCGTGGGACCCAAGTTTACACAATAACCTTTTCCACATGAAAGCCACCTACCATCACCAGATGTATCTGTCTAATGGACCTTTTATTTTTAGGGATGGAAAAAGTCCACAGCTGACAGAATCATCATGTTGCAATGATGACGAACAACTAAAAAGGTGTTGCCCACCATTACATACCTACTAATTGAGAAATCACGATTTTAGCTCCTTCTTGATTCTCTTTACTAATTATATTCTTCTCTGCAATTATTTTAAAAATCCAATAATCGTCAGTATCCCAATTGCTCCGTGCCCCTTTTCTTTTCTCAAATAACACGCTACCTATGGCATCCAGACATGGCTTTATCAAATTGTCCAAATCTACTCTTCGTTCTCTAAACAAATAAAAAATCAGGTGGACTTGAACTTTATCTTTGATGGGTAATTCGCTGCTGCATGATTCTTTCACTTTTTGGGCTATTCTGATTTTCCACGGCTCCTCATACCTTTTATCCCCAAAAGTTTGCGGGCTTCCAGGTACAAATACTGAAACAACAGTGCCCACAGCTTCCTTAAATGGGAGCCTTAAAGGTGTTCTCGATATCTTTTCTACTTTGACATCGGGAGCTGGCTTTGTAGTCTTTTCTAATGTTTGGATGTATAATTCAAGAAGCTGGTTTATTTCCTCCAAGGTTAGCTCAGAAAACGCTTCATTTACATTTGCTGATTTCATGATTGCATTTTGGAGTTCTCTATTCTTTCCTGTGATGACACTCCAAGAAGTGACTGGCTCGCCTATTCTGCCGTGTCGTTTGGCTAAATCTATGAAAATTTCCCTGACTTGACTTTCATGTTTCGGGTCATCAAAAAGCTCTAACAAATGCTTTCCAACGAGTTGTGGATTTTCGTAAATGTATTTGAGAGCCACAATTATTGCAATAGGCTTCTCTCCTTGAATGCCATAACGTGCTCTTTGGCAGAGCTTCTGCATGAAATCCGCGACAGTTAATTTTGCAGGTGGCATGAGCTAGTATATTCATTTTTTGAATATTTATTTTTTGCTACTTTTCTTCTTTTGTATTGCATTGTGTGCATGTCTATGAGGGCCCCTGTTGCAATTGCGTTTATGCCGCTTGAGAAAGCAACCAAAAACAAGGAGTACATTGTTAAGTTATAAGCTCTTTTGGTTGTGCAATGATTTTGCCGCATTTTTTCGCATTTAGAAACTTGCAATAGTTCATACATGGGGACGAAAACTCTAACTTTGGGCTCTGGACCAGCTTAACCCTGAGCCTAGTGAGTTCCCTAAGCCCCCTCAGGCGCCTCCCCGGCACATAGCTTGGCTTGATCAAGCCGCCTCTCAGGAGGTGGGCCAGCCATTCTGAGCTTGCCTGGTCTGTCTTTCGGCCTGGTATGGACAGGGGGATCAGGAGGGTGGATGCAAGGGTCCAGGGGCTCGTCAACAAGGAGGACACGAAGCTCATAGCCAAGGCTCCAGGTGTTGGGAGGACATCGGCTGCCGTGATCATGGCTGAGATAGGTGACCCAAAGCGCTTTGAGGATGGTAAGAGGCTGGCCTCTTGGGCAGGCTTGGCCCCATCGGTCTACCAGTCGGCTGGGAAGAACCTAACCGGGAGGATCACCAAGCAGGGCTCCAAGTGGCTTAGGCGCATCATGGTTCAGGTGGCCCATGCAGCCATAAAGGTCAGGGATTCAAGGCTAAGGCTGTTCTACCTGCGGGTTAAGGCAAGGAAGGGAGCAAAACGGCCATCGTGGCCCTAGCTAGGAAGGTCCTCACCATCATCCACTACCTACTCCTCAAGGGGGAGGAGTATGTGGAGGAGAGCTTTGAGAAGAGGTTTAGGTTCAGGGGCTCCCCACACCTGAGGGGGCTCTCCCTAGAGGACATGGACATGGCTTTGAGGGACGCAGGCTACCTGGTCAAAGGGCCCTACGGCTAAGCGAAAAAGCTTTTCATGGCAAAATAATTAACGTTTGTGCGCTGTTCTAAAAGGTGGACGTGTCGTTCTAAAGTGTAGGATTAAATAGTGAGAGATATATTTTGTTCAAAACGGGGATGTGTTATGAGCTCGAGGGGAAAACAACTCTATGGGATTATCCTTGTGTTGGCTGTTGCTTTAGCGAGTGTGGGCGGCTACCTCGTCGCTGTCGTTCAACAGGGTCAGCGTGGTCAGTATAGTCAATCACCTCAGTATAGCGAGCCAAGAGTCTATCCTGTTATAATCGGTGGGTCGGAGCAAGGAGCCCAGTTAAGGACGATTGCGGTTGCTGGTTTAGGCAGAGCCTCTGCGAAGCCAAACCAAGCTGAACTGAGGCTGGGAGCTGTGACCGAAGCGACCACAGCCACGGAAGCCCTAGCAAAAAACGCTGAGTTCATGAACAAGGTGATTGGAGCCCTGAAAGCCATGGGCATACCTGAGGAGGACATAGAAACCTCACGCTTTGGTCTTTATCCCAAGTACTCATCCTATGGGAGAACCATCATAGGGTTTGAGGTCACCCACATGCTGAGGGTCACCACAACCAGCCTAGACAAAGTAGGTCAGATCATCGATGGGGCGGTTGGGGCTGGAGCCAACAGGGTGGAGGGAGTCTACTTCACCTTCACAAAGGAAAAGATCGAGGAGCTGAAGACTCTAGCTAGGCAGGGAGCCGTAGAGGACGCTAGAGCCAAGGCGGAAACCATCGCCAAATCGCTGGGAGTTACAATCATAGGCGTAGCCAGCGCCACCGAAGAGACCTATCACTACCCTTACCGTGGGCTGATTGAGGCTTATGCTGCAGTACCAGTGCCGCCAACACCGATCATGCCACCGACAGAGGTGGAAATCACCGTCATGGTCAGGGTCACATACATAATCGAATAAACAGTCGCCGACATCATAGAACACGCATAAACAACTCTATTTTTTTCTCTCTACCAATGTTTTTCGCTTCAACTTTAGAGCTTATTGGCGCGCATGCTTGGTTCAAAATTCTTTTTTGTGAGGTCTGTCTAAAGTTTTTTGTGGTTGCTGTGGATTTCGAGTCTTTGGAAGTGCTTTTTGACAGTTTGAATCTTGGTAGTATCAAGGACGTGCTGATGGGTGCATCCGCATAATTAGCCTACACTACGCATGCAAGCGTTGTCGAGTTAACTTTATGGTAGTGATTATCCCGAAAGCAATTAGACCAATCGCGCATGAGGTGGCGATTAGGAAGCCCATCCCTGGGCTTTCGAACGTCAGCGAGAACCCTAATGCTCCATCAACGCGCAAATCGACCCACCAGATTCTGTGTGCATATACTAATGTTACTGGAACGATAATACATATACCGCCTAACAAGAAAAGGAATGCTCTCATGGTGTCCGTTCTTTCCATCTCCAAGAGAGTTAGAAGAGAGATGTGTAAAATGCCGATTATTGCCCCTACAAACACAAGGGATATTACATCACCCACCATACTGTTGGGGCCGGTCATGAGGCTGAGCCCCGTCAGCGCATGATACTGCCCGACATTAAATGTGCCCCCACGAGTTTCTATAAACGGTTCAGTCCTTTCAGCAATTACCCAGGGTAAGAAGGTTGAAGTCAAAGCCAAAAAGCCCAGCGTCAAGCCGACGATTATGCTAAGCATTGAGAATGGTTTTTTCAACTGGGCAACCGCTAAAGGCTTCCGCACTCCTAAGACAATCCCACAAACGAGAAACACAAGAGCCAGAATCCAGAGGACAAAGCCGAAAGGTAGGTAGGCACGCATAAGATTATACTGTTCGGCGGCAGCGGGGTCATAAGTTATCCGAACAGGCACTTCCATCGTAGCAAGATAGGCGCCAAACACCAATAGAAACGCACTTAAACAAACGAAGATGCCTGGGGTTCTATATATTTGCATCCTGACCGAATCAATAGAGCTTGAACCGACATTTATCTTTGGCGCGCAATTTTGAACCAAGCATGCGCGTTGTCGAGCCGATTTTATGACGGTGATTATCCCAGAAGCGATTACGAGTACTCGGGAAAGATTTGTTAGCGTCCCTCTCTGAGGCGCCACCTAAAATCGACGGCTACGCCCTCCTTGATGTCCTCGATGGCGTTGTCCACCTCTTGGATAGCTTTCTCTAAGCCCTCCGGGTTCCTCCTCAACTGAGCGAGCAGCTTGCGAACCCGCGCGCGCGACAAAGGATTAAATAAGTATTCTGTATGCGTTATATTGCGGTGTTCAGTTCTATGAAAAAGTTGATAATAACGGCGGCGGTAACTGGGTCAGCAACGCTTCCATCGCAAACTCCGTATTTACCTATAACCCCCGAGCAGATAGCCGAGGAAGCATATCAGGCCTGGGAAGCAGGATCGGCGATAGTTCACATACATGCTAGAGATTCAAAGGATGGTAGGCCCACCCCGAATTTAGACGTTTATCGTGAAATTGTGACAAAAATTAAGAAGAAGTGTAACGTGATCGTTTGCATCACGACTGGTGGAGCATTAGGAATGACCGCGGAGGAAAGGGTGAGAGTGGTGCCGACATTCAAGCCTGAGTTGTCATCTTTTAACATGGGCTCTATGAATTTCTGCTTAGCCCCTGTTTTGGAGGAGATTAAGGAGTTTAGGCATGATTGGGAGCGAGAATATGTAGAAATAACATATAAATATCCCTTTTTAAACACATTCAAGGACCTAGAGTACTTCTGCAAGACTATGGAGGAACACGGGACTAAACCCGAATGCGAAGTTTACGATGTAGGACACATTTATAATATAGCATATTTAATACGAAAGGGGGTATTGAAACAAGAGCCGATCTGGATTCAGTTTGTAACTGGAACTCTGGGCGGGATAGGACGCGCTGTGGATGACCTCTTATATCTAAAGCGTACGAGTGACCGCTTATTCGGACAGGATAAATACGAATGGTCAGTGATTGGAACTGGTTACCCATGGGAGTTTCAAGCGGCCGCTATAGCAATAATGATGAACGGTCATGTTCGCGTTGGCTTAGAGGATAACATATACATCGGAAGGGGAGAACTGGCCAAAAGTAATGCAGAGCTGGTCGCAAAAGTCGTTCGATTAGCAGAGGAGTTCGGTCGCGATGTTGCCTCGCCGGATGAAGCCCGGAAAATGCTTAATTTGAAGGGTTTAGAGCAGGTTAACTTCTAATCTTCCCTTTTATTTATCTGTTAGTTAGAGATGATTTTTACAATACTATATCGCCTTTAGCCTTGATCCTTGCGTTTCGTGAAAGGGCTACTCAAATAAAGATGTTGACAGAATCACTCATCTATGATAGCTACCACTCTAGCCCACCCTGCGCTGGCTTTTACGATTTTAATCGGGAAGCAAGCTACCTTAAATCCATGGGGCTTAGGAATTTTTTCTAGGTTGGCTAGTTTTTCAATGTGGCAATACTCTTTTATTCTACCAGCAAAGTGGGCTGGCCAGAGGGCATTTTTTACACCTTTTTTATGTTCCTCACCCATGATTTTAAAGGGTTTGTCAAAGCCGTAGCCGTCTGTTCCAATGATTTTGACCCCTTGCTCGACGAGCCAAATTGTTGACTCTAAGGTCATGCCGGGATGCATAGCCGCATACCTTGGATCTTCTAAATACTTGTCAGCTCCAGTCATAATTAGGACTATATCGCCTAGTTTAATCTCATAGTTTATGTTCCCTAGCGCCTTCTTAAGATCATCTGCTGTAATAGACTCCCCAGGTTTCTTATGACGAAGGTCTAAGACCACTCCATCACCATAGCACCATTCAAGCGGGACTTGATCAACGGTTTTCGCTGGCTTTCCCTCTGAGGTTGGACCGAAATGCCAGGGGGCATCTAAGTGGGTCCCAGCGTGTGTTATCAGCCTCAGCTCTTCCCACGCTAAGCCCATACCGCCAGGAAACTCGTCCGGGAATATGCCCAGATCCTTACCAAGATTCCTTGCACCCTCCCTATGATCCCAATAAGTTATTTCGGGGGGCCAGGGCTCAAAAGCGAAATTTTCTAGAGGCGCGCTCAAGTCTACAATCCTAAAACCCTTATGCTCCAAGTTAACTCCCTCCTTTAACGTTTTACCTTAAATTTTTATATATACATTTTTCATTAGATAACGGAGACTGATATGCTAAGCGGAAGCGGAGTGATTAAGAGGTTTGGAGGGTTAACGGCTCTCTTAAATGTTGATTTCAACGTTAAAGAGGGAGAGATCGTTGGCCTGATAGGTCCTAACGGCTCCGGTAAGACCACCCTGTTTAATGTTATCTCTGGCTTTTATCGCCCCGATAGTGGTACAATAACTTTTAAAGGAAAAGAAATAGTTGGTCTTAAACCGCATGAAATCGCTAAACTTGGTATAGGTAGAACCTTTCAAATCGTAAGACCATTTGAAGACCTAACAACTCTTGAAAACGTCGCTGTTGGAGCCCTTTACGGAAGGGCAGGGATCAACGATATCGTAAGAGCAAAGAGGGAGGCGCTAAAGTTTCTCGAATTTATGGGCTTGGCGGATAAAAAAGATATCTTAGCTCGAGATTTGACACTTGCAGAAAGAAAACGTCTTGAATTAGCTCGTGCTCTAGTGATTAAGCCGGAGCTATTACTGCTAGACGAAGTTTTCGCTGGTTTAAACCCAGCTGAAACGAAAGATGCCACAGGCCTAATTTTTAGAATTAGAGATGAATTGGGCGTTACCGTTTTCATGATTGAACATGTTATGAAGACTATTATGGAGACTTGTAAAAGGATCATGGTTCTTCATCATGGGCATAAAATAGCAGAAGGTAAGCCAGAGGAAGTGGCTCATGATCCTGCTGTAATAAGCGCCTATTTAGGTGTGAAATATGCTTAGAGTAGATGGAATATGTGTTTCATATGGGAAGCTTCAAGCCCTATGGAACGTTTCACTTTACGTAGATAAGGGCGAATTTGTATCCATAATAGGACCTAACGGGGCTGGCAAGACTACTTTGCTTAAGACAATATCAGGTCTTCTTAGACCTTCATCAGGATATATTGAGTTCCTAAATGAAAGAATAGAAAAATTGCCTCCTCATATGGTTTGTGAAAAAGGAATCGTTCAGGTTCCTGAAGGTCGGAAGCTTTTTCCTTTCATGAAAGTGATTGAAAATCTGGAACTAGGGGCATACATGCCTAAGGCTAGAAAGCACGTTAAGGATTCCTTAGAACAGGTTTATTCCCTATTTCCGGTTCTGAAAGAGCGGAAAAATCAAATGGTAGCAACTTTAAGTGGCGGCGAGCAGCAGATGCTGGCTTTGGGGCGAGCCTTGATGGCTAAACCAAAACTCTTGATGTTAGACGAACCCTCATTTGGATTGGCTCCGAAGTTGGCGATGGAGATTTTTAAAAATTTGAAGGCTTTAAATGAGCGTGGGCTCACCATTCTACTCGTCTCACAAGAGATTTTTTTGGCGCTATGTAACGCTCACAGATCCTACGTCCTTGAGAACGGCAGGATTACGTTAGAAGGTGCTGGAAAGGAACTTTTAGAAAATAGGAACATAAAGAAATCATATTTGGCTCTATGACTTCGCTATTTGAGAGAACTAAATCGCGTAAGATGCGTCTTCATATGAGGTACTAAACCGTTAGGCATGAATAGAGTGACAAAAATAAAGAGCATGCCAAAAATAACGCGGGCAATCTCTGCACCAATGTAAATAGTTAAAAGCTGATCTACTATCGTTAAAAGAGAAGCACCTAAAATTGGTCCACCCCATGTGCCCCTGCCCCCGAATAAGGCCATTAACACCATGAGAATAGAAATCTCCACACTAAAAATCGTCGAAGGATGTATAAAAGTTATATAATATGAGTAAACTCCTCCAATAACTCCTGAAAAAAAGGCGCTGAGCATGAAGGCCTTTAGTTTTAATTTCAGCGTGTTAATGCAAATAGATTCTGCCACATCCTCATCTTCGCGAATAGCGGTAAGACCAGCACCGAATTTAGACCTTTCAACCCATATATTTACAACGATGGTTGCCAGCATTAGACCGAACATAATCTCATAGAAAATTGTTCTAATCATGAGCATGTCATAGGGTAGAAGCGGCAACCAGAGACCTATCGCAGCACCTGTGAACTCTAAGTTTAGAATTGCCACCTGAATTATGGAGGCAAAACATAGGGTGACGAGGGCAAAATACGGTCCTCTAAGCTTGAGGCATGGAAAACCTACCCCAGCGGCAACCACCGTTGCAAGTACACCGCCTAATGGAGCTGTAAGAAATGGCGATAAATCATAGTTAATTAAGAGAAGAGCCGTGGTATAGGCCCCGATTCCAAAGAACGCAACATGTCCAAAGCTTAAATAACCTGTATATCCCCCGATAATATTCCAGCTTTCAGATAATGCGGCATACATGAAGACTATAAGGAATAGTGATAGAAGGTATATCGGGGGTCCAAAAAAGGGTAGCAAGAAGAAAATCCCTATTGTTAGGGGGATGAAAAACCTCGCTTGTATGATTTTCCTCATTTTCATCATATCAACGCCTGAAGAGTCCGGTTGGTTTGATTAACAGGATCAGGATAAGTGACAAGAAAACCACTACATTTACCCACGCAAAGGGGACAAAAACCGCACTAACGCCTATGAATAAGCCTAGAATAAGCCCCCCAGCAGCGACCCCAATCACACTCCCAACCCCGCCGACAATTACCACCAAAAACATGAAGATAAGCCATATTGCATGTAGAGAAGGATAAAATGAATACATGAACGTCATGCAAACACCACCTGCTCCCACAGATGCGGTCGCTAAGCCAAAGGTTATCATGGACACCCGATCAAGGTTTATCCCCATCAGCGCAGCTCCCTCCCTATCTTGCCAAGTTGCCCGAACCGCCTTGCCCACATAGGTTCCATGCAGAAAAATGTAAATTATAGTCAATAAGGTGATTGATATTCCGAAGCCAATTAAGGATGGTATCGGAAAAGCTATGCCGTCTAAAAAAAGAGACTTACCAGTATGGGCTGTTGTAACCAACCTAGGGCTTGGCCCCCAAAAATAAAGGAGGAGGTTCTCCACTAAAATAGAAAGCCCAAACATGAGAACCATGGATGTCAGCGCTATGTCCCTTGCTTTTACGATCCGCTTAATAAGAAACTCATGTATCAAAAGACCTATAACAAATAGTAACGGAACTGTTAAGACTAAAGACAGTAATGGATCTATGCCATAGTACACGAGTAACCAATATGCAACATAAGCGCTGAAAACTCCAATGGCGCAATGAGCAAGATTAATTACTTTCATGACACCCCAAACTAAAGTGAAACCGACAGCCATCGCTGCGTAAATTCCACCCATTAACAGTCCACTTACTATAGATTGAACGATAAGTGAAGGTGAAATCATCGAGTTCACCCAGCATATGATCTATTAACGTGGAACGTGCAATAAAAAGGGGGTTTAACTATAAGTTGACAGCGAATGTCTTAGCCCCAAGCTGGTTTTGGGTAAACGGGTTCCGCGGTTCGAACATCTAGAGGCCAAATAAGTTCTACCTTTCCATCTATTACTTGTGTACAATACATGTAGGGTGCTGGTAGCCCCCTCTCATCGAATTTAAATTTCCCCCCAATGGTGGAAATCTCACGCGTTCTTAAGTAATCCCTAATTGCATCCTGCTTCAGGGATCCCGCACCTTCAACCGCCAATTGTAGCACTTGCATCCAACAGTATCCAAAGAGAAAATACATAGGTGCCACTGGCTCGCCAAACTTCTCTTTAGCCACCTTGTTCAGCTCTGCAACGCCTGGAAACGGAAGTTTATAATGCATAGCAGTTCCAGAGAAGACATAGTCACCATCCTTCCCTAGCTCCTTTACCCACTCGGGTATTATGCAGCCTACGGACTGGAATATGAACTTCGGATTATAACCTAGTGCCTTGCATGCTCGTATTGTTAATACACCATCAGCGAAAAATCCGTTGGCAAACAAAACATCTGCTCCCGCTGCCTTAGCTTTGCTGACTAATGGATCAGCCGTTGCGAGCGGAAGGTCATAAAACTCATCCACCACAACTGGAACCGCCACTCTACCAGCCCCCCACAGAATGCTTTCTCTACATGCTCTTCCTATTACATTATTCATGCTAAGGATGGCTGCCTTAGTTGGTCTATCTGCTGGTGGTAGGGTCTCGATCCACTTCCAAAAACCATCAGCCCACCATTGACCCATTAGAGGAGGGCCTCCGAAGCAGTATTTATATCCACGCTCAAATGACCACATGTGCCCTCCCATAGAATTATATACCATCTTATACTTCTCTGCCACTGGCATCTGTGCATCACAAGCAGTGCCCGGGTAGCCACCCAACAGCAAATCTACTTTGTCAACGGTGATAGCCTTCTCAAGATAGGTGACCGCCTTACCTATCTCACTTGCGTCATCATATATTATAAGCTCCACCCGACAGCCTAAAAGTCCGCCTTTTGCGTTTATCTCTTCCGCCCAATACCTATATCCACGTTCTATCCATTTCCCAGTCTCTGAGAACACACCAGTAAGAGGTAGCGAGCCCCCTATCTTAATCGGATGGGTATCCCAAATGTGCGTCTTAAGTTCTTTCTCTGTCTCAAAGGTAGCACCACAGACTTCACATTTAAACGGTCTCTCTGGAGGCCTCATCGCATAATAAGCTACTCCCGCAACAACTACAACCGCGACTATTGCTATAAGAACAGCAGCCTGAACTTTGGTCATTGCCCCACGCGAAAGAAAAATTTTCATCCTTAAACACCTCCAATTTTTAAAGCATTAATTACTTCATTTATGTTAACATTTTTAAAGTTTTCTCTAATGGTTTTGGCTCACAAATTATAAGATGCTCCGCATCCTCAGCTTCCTAATACAAACCAAAGTTTACTTGTTTTAGCGCTAACCATTAACGGTGGAGAAGTATTACATTGAACGATATGAAATATTTAAATTAACCTTATGCCCTTCAATCTGAGAATTTGCCTAACCTCGTCGGGCTTGGCTATTTCGCTACCCA
>LIHJ01000072.1 GCA_001399805.1 Candidatus Bathyarchaeota archaeon BA1 | reverse complement strand
ATAACAACATTTAATGGATGGGGTTTATCGTGGCTAGAAAAGGTGTTTCAAGATTTGGTGTTTCGGTGCCTCCTGAGCTACTTGTGGAGTTTGATAAGACGATTGCGCGTATGGGGTATGATAGGTCGAGGGCGATTCAGCTTGCCATGCGCAACTTTTTAACCGAGTATATGTGGAAGTATGAAGAGGAAGGTGTAGCTGCCGGAACCGTGACCATCATCTATGATCACGAAGTGAAAGGCTTGGAAGAGAGCTTAACGGATATCCAGCATCTCTGTAGGAACATAATTAGTTCAACCATGCATATTCACCTCGATGAAAGGAATTGTCTTCTGGTAATAGCGGTCAAAGGCGAAATAAAAGAGGTTCAAAATCTAGCTAAAGAACTGATGAGTAAAAGAGGAATAAAGCAACTTAGACTAGCGACGGTTATGTCGTAAAAGTATGATATCAACAACTTGTAGCAACCTAATATAGCGTGCGCAAGATATTAAGAGCTTGTATGTTAGGAAGGTTTTCAATCGTGTTTTCTTCTATCTTTATATGAGGTGTTTTAATGTCGGTGGAGTTTGAGAATTTGGTTAGGGGTTACAGGGTTGTTTTGGGTGGGCTTAAGGCCTGTTCCGAGGACATATGCGTGAAGTGCATCAACTTAGAGTCAGCTCAGCTTAAGGTAACCAAAGGATTAAAGAAACTTAAGATGGACGTGGAGAAGTCAACGATTCCAGAAGAGGAGAAAAAGGGGTTGTCGACAAAGATAGAGGGCTTGTCAGAAGCGGCTGAAGGGATTCCATTAGATCCAGAAACTTGTTGCCAAAAAACAGCTGGGCTGTGTAAACTGGGAACCCCGTGCCTTGCCACAGATATGTTAAAGATCATCGCCCCTAGCAAGGTTAGCCTTTTTAACCAATATTAAATTAGTGATGTAAAAGGGGCGTAGTAAAAGGGGCGTAGTTTTGTCAATGTGTGTGAGGAAGAAAAAGAGGGAGAAGAAGGAGAAAAAGAAGAAAAGCCATGCTGCGCCTAGCCTTTAAGGTGGCGTTAGGCAATAAAGGAGGACCCAAAACGTCTGAAACACTTGAAAAGCTTAAGGTTTACAACATTGCTCTTGGTGCCCTCAGAGGTTGCTCCGAAGAGGCTTGCGTGAGCTGTATCTACACGGAGAACGTTTTCGTACGCTTGAAAAAGAGGCTGAAGAAACTAAAGCACGAATTAGATGAGGCACAAATGGGCAAGGATGAAAAGGCGAGGTTTCTGGTCAAGGCTGAAGAGATGTTGGGGTTGCTGAAAGCCT
Source organism: Candidatus Bathyarchaeota archaeon BA1 (assembly GCA_001399805.1). Next base: position 31,383 of record LIHJ01000072.1, on the reverse strand, counting down.
GCCGATAAAAGCCGAGACTAAAGATTGCTTGATGACCAGAGGGGTCTGCGAATTACTAAAATGCATGGCCCACAACATCTCAGAGATGCTGAACCTCGTTAAACCCTAGTAAGAAGCCCTAACCCTTTGACTTTATAATATCTTTAATCCTATAGTGTCTTAAGGAATTCCTCATCGACTTCCCATTCCTCTATGGTTTCCGGTTTTTCAATCCTCCATGTGATCTTGCAGTAGATTGGCGGTTCTGGATAGGCTCCGGGGTCATATAGCGTATAATTCCTGAATTCGGTGGGTTTTTCCTAGTAACACGTCCAAACCGCTTTTTTAACAATTTCCGAGTCCGTGATATTCATCAAGTTTACTAGCTTGACTTGCTTCCTAAATCTTTCAATAGCTTTGAGGGAAATGTTGAATAGGTAGGCGGTCGGAGCAGTCGTACCAATTATAATACGCCTTTTGTCGATCCCGTTCTCAATAAAAGCTATAAGGGAAACCCTGTCCAAGGCGAGGAAAGGAGGAAGGTTAGGGCGTTCGCGGTGGTTGCACCCTTCCTCCTCAAAGTTATTGTGAGGGGGATGGCTCCGCACGTACACATGCTTGTCGCGAAGCCAATCAAGCACATCTTCGCTATTGAAGAGGGGCTGTTTCTGCCTAGATACTTTAGGAAATGTTCAATCGGCAGGAACTCCTGCACGAAGCCCGCAAGCAGAAACCCTAGAAGCAGCCACAACTAAAGGTCTCTTAAAAAGTCAATTAAAGCCCAGATAAAGCTAATCAGTGGGTTAATAATCTCTCCTCCCCATTTTAGAAGCGTAACCTGCTTCATTATTTATTTCTTCAAGTATCTATTACTACATTCCTTAGTAATAAGGGCATACACGCGCTGAGAGGCATATTTGAAAAGTTGGTATATCATTAACTCATTGCAAAAAGATTTATTTTATGTAAAAATTCTGTATTGACTGCGGAGGATGAAGTTTGAAAAAACTGGCAACGGTTGGTCTTATGGCCGATGCGGGCTGTCATATGGCGCTTCTTGAAGCATTGCTCCCAATTTTAAGTAGTTTTCAGATAGTTCACTTTTACGTATTGATGGACTCAAAAACGATACCTGAAGATGTGGATATAATGATAGTGGAGGGGGGCATCAGAACAATGCATGATGAAAATTTGGTAGGGTTGGCTCGTAAAAGATCGAGGTCGCTCATTGCAATTGGATCTTGCGCCTGCTTTGGAGGAATCCCGGCACTATGCAATATCTATGATATTGAGAAAACATTGGAGTATGTATACTGTCATACAGCAAGTACTGTAGGGGGGAAACCTCCCAGTGAAGTCCCGTCGGTTACTCAAATCGTAGCCCCGATTTCCCGATATGTTTCTGTTGATGTTGAAATAGCTGGATGTCCCCCAACCATCGAAGAGATCAGATCAGCCCTTGAGGCGCTTCTTCAAGGTAAAAAATGGGTACCATCCATGAACAGTGTTTGTGATGAGTGCGAGCGCGAGCGTTCATGGTGCAGATTTTCTAACTTTTGGAGTAAATTCATAAAGATGCCTATAGAAGTTAGGAGAGCGTTTAATGAGCCAGATCCAACCCGTTGCCTACTGGAGCAAGGATTCTTATGCACTGGTCCTGTAACGAGAGGTGGATGCGATGCCATATGTCCTAACATTGGTGTTCCTTGCGATGGTTGCCGAGGTCCAATAGCAGAAGACCCACATAAAAGATTACCCATGTTTAATGCGTTATTCTCATATGCCTTAGGAAGTGCGGAAAAGTCCAACCTAACAGCGCAGTACCTTAACAACTTTTGTCGCTATACGCTCGCAATCCAATCTCGGCTACTAAAAACAATAGGTCAGAATTATTGAGAGGGTTGCGTGTTAGGATAGACTGAAAAGAAGAACAGTAGGGGAAGGAGAGTAGTGAGAGAGGAAGTTGAAATAGAGCCTCTTACAAGGGTTGAGGGGCATGGAAAAGTAAGGATTTTTATTCAAAAAGGTCGAGTTGAGAGGGTTCAACTTAGCATATTCGAGTCTCCAAGGTTTTTTGAAAAGTTTTTAGAGGGTATTCCAGCTGAGGAGGCTCCTAGAATAACTGGAAGAATATGCGGAATATGTTATGTTGCTCATGATTTGGCTTCTGTTAAAGCTGTGGAGGACGCTTGGAATGTTAAGCCGCCGGAAGCTGCCGTGAAACTTCGAAGACTGCTACATATGGGTGGGTATATTAGCAGTCACACCTTGCATCTCGTCTTTCTAGCGGTGCCCGATCTGCTTGATGTTCCTCAAAGAGACTTTAGGGGATTAAATACAGCAAAACCCGCACTACTAAATAATGCAGTAAGGCTTCGCGAAGTTGGTCTGGAAGTTACTAAGGTTATTGGCGGAAGAGTCATACATCCAGTTGCCGTTGTTCCAGGCGGCATGGCAAAGCCATTAACTGAGGAGTCGAGGCTAAAACTTCTGGATGCCATGCAAAACGCATTACCGCTTTCTAAAGAAATTTCGGATCTTCTCTTTGAGATAGCGGAAAGCAAACGGGAAGTTATGGAAGAATATCCTAGATTTGCAACACACTACATAGGTTTAACGAATAATGGTCTCCACGAAATTTATGATGGAGAAGTCAGTGTTATGAGTCCGCAAGGCAAAGTGGAGACAGAGTTTCACCCAAGAGAATATCTACAATACATTATAGAAGAGACGATGCCCCATTCGTATGTCAAATATCCATATGTTAAACTTTCAAGCATTGACAAAGGAATGTATCGTGTGGGAGCGTTGGCCAGATTAAATGTGGCAGATGATTTTTCGCCTCCGCTAGCCTCAGAGCTTCTAGATAGGTATAGAGGCATCTTTGGCCGGCCTGCGCATAGTGTTGCAGCGTATAATTTGGCGAGGTCAATAGAGCTAGTTCACGTTACAGAACTAGCCATTGAAATATTGAGAGATAAAGACATAACCAGTGACACAACGAGGACTCCTGTAACTCCCATAGAGGGTACAGGTGTCGGAGTTGTTGAAGCTCCACGCGGAGTCCTCATCCATCACTATGAAACGGATGCGAAAGGGTACATTCGCCGTGCAAACCTGATCGTCGCCACGGGGCATAATATTCCGGCACTAGAAGAAAGCATCATGGACACTGCTACGAAGTTCATTCCAAAAGTGGATAGAGAGAGGGCTTTGTGGATCCTCGAAAAAGTTGTGAGAGCTTATGATCCGTGCATATCATGCGCCACCCATATGGTGGAAATAGTTGAAAACAATGAATACAGGTGATAGTTATGGAACAAAGCATAGAGGGGCTTGTTCAACAGGTTGTTAAAGAGACAAAAGTGTATAACTGCCTGGAATGCGGCAAATGTACAAGCGGGTGCCCCGTGGCTAGAATTGATGAAGACTATTCGCCGCGTAGAACGATTGAAAACATGTTTTTCGACTTGAAAAGTCTTCTTTCTGGGTCAGAGATATGGAATTGTTTGACATGTTACATATGTGATATTCGATGTCCTTCCAACGTTAGGTTTTCTGAGTTTGTCCGCGCATTACGGCGTATTGTTACAAGCTTTAAGTTAAGGGATGTCAGAGCGTATAGCTTACTTCCCTCGGTTCTATTGGAGATGATGGAAGATCCAGAGATCCAGCGGAATAGATTGGGCTGGATACAGAGTGACGCAAAAATATCTAAAAGAGGAGACATAGCCTACTTCGTTGGGTGCTTACCATATTTTGATGCTTTATTTGAGCCCATTAGCATGAGGGCAACGAGAATTACTCAGGCCGTGCTTAGCATCCTTAACAAGGCAAACATTGCACCCGTCGTCTTGGTGAATGAAAAGTGTTGCGGACATGATGCATTGTGGTCCGGAAACCAAGATGTATTTGAGAAGCTAGCCAGAGAGAATACAGAGAATCTTAAGGATGCGGGAGTGCGCAAGGTTTTAGTTGGCTGTCCAGAGTGCTTCAGAACATTGAAAATAGATTGTGCTGAATTTCTGGGCTCGCTGGATTTTGAGGTCGTCCACATGTCAGAGTTCCTAGTAAACTTATTGGAGAAGGACAAGATCAAATTTAAGGAGTTGCCTAAGGAGAAGATAGCGTATCATGATCCATGCAGACTTACCAGGCATTTAAAAATTCATGAAGCTCCAAGAGCGATTTTAAATAAAATCTCTGGCTTGGAACTCGTTGAGATGGAGAGAAGCAGGGAGGAATCATTATGTTGTGGTGTAAGTTCTTGGCTCAATTGTGGGGAGGTCAGGGAGCATCTGCAACTGACCAAACTAAGAGACATTAAGGCTAAGGGTGTCAACAAAATGGTAACAACGTGCCCCAAATGCCAAATTCATTTTACATGCTTTTTAAGGGAAAAGGGGTCACAAATCCCGCTTAATGATACAAGGCTGGAAATTTGTGATCTATTCACGATAGTGGATGAGGCATCAATTAGAGTGGGTGAGCCCTTATGACAGATGCGCATTCCATACTCGTCATCGGTGGCGGCATTGCAGGGATTCAGGCGTCCCTAGACCTAGCTGACCAAGGCTTCAGGGTGCACCTGGTTGAGAGGGAATCCGCAATAGGCGGAAGGATGGCCCAGCTTGACAAGACTTTCCCAACCATGGATTGCTCAATTTGCATCCTAGCTCCGAAGATGATAGACTGCTATCGCCATCCGAACATCAATCTGCTAACTTACTGTGAGATAAAAGAGGTTAGCGGCTCAGCTGGCAATTTTACGGTCAAGGTTCTAAAGAAACCAAGATATGTTGATGAGGAAAAATGTACGGGCTGCGATGAATGCCCAAAGGCATGCCCAGTTACGATGCCTAACGAGTTTGACATGGGGCTGGGGACAAGAAAAGCGATTTATAGACCCTTCCCTCAAGCCGTCCCTAACATCTTTGCAATTGACAAGAAGGGAATCCCGCCCTGCCGAGCCGCGTGCCCAGCAGGCGTAAACGTTCAAGGCTATATCGCCCTCATAAAACAAGGCAAGTTCAAGGAAGCTTTAGAATTAATTAGAAGGGATAACCCCTTCCCAGCGGTTTGCGGTAGAGTCTGCTTCCGCCCCTGTGAACCCGAGTGCGAGCGTGGTAAGGTTGATGAACCGGCAGCCATCAACGCCCTTAAGCGTTTTATCGCTGACTGCTGGCTTGAAGGGAGCATGGAAAAACCTGAGCCCATGCCTAAAGTTTATGAAGAGAAGATAGCTGTTATTGGTTCTGGTCCCGCTGGATTGACAGCCGCTTACGAACTGGTTAGAAAAGGTTATTCGGTTACGGTTTTTGAAGCGTTGCCCGAGCCCGGTGGAATGCTGAGGGTAGGCATCCCTGAGTACAGGTTGCCTAAGAAGGTGCTGGATGCGGAGATTCGTTATGTGGAGTATTTAGGCGTGGAAATTAGAACCAACACAAAGATTGGCAAAGATTTAACAGTCATGGATCTTTTGCGAGAAGGGTATAAAGCGATATTTATCGCCACGGGGGCTCATAAAAGCAAAAAGCTCGGCATTGAAGGTGAAGAACTAAAAGGTGTTATACATGCCCTCGACTTCTTGAGAGAAGTAAACCTGGGAAGGAGTATCGAAGTCGGGGATAAAGTTGCGGTGATCGGCGGTGGCAATGTAGCTATTGATGCTGCTAGGGTTGCTCTCAGACTCGGAGCCAAAGAGGTTTGTATATTATATCGAAGATCAAGAGAGGAGATGCCGGCAAGTCATGAAGAGGTTGAGCAAGGAGAAAAGGAAGGTGTAAGAATCCAGTTTTTAGCATCTCCAAGACGTATCTTGGGTAAAGACGGGTGGATCACAGCCATAGAATGCATTCGAATGAAGTTGGGCGCCCCCGATGAGACCGGTAGAAGGAGACCCATACCCATCGAGGGCTCAGAGTTTGTTATGAAACTTGATACATTAATAATAGCCATCGGTGAACAACCGGACATCTTCCCACTGCCTGAAGAGGTTCATGTTACAAAGCAGAATACGATCGCCGTTAATCCCGTCAATCTGCAAACAAGGATGCCTTCAATATTCGCTGGTGGAGACGTGATTTTAGGACCAGCGAATGTAGTCGAGGCGATAGCGGCTGGCAAGAAAGCCGCGGTTTCCATTGATCGATACCTGAGAGGTGAGCCCCTTAAGGTGGAGGAGGAAGAGATCAGAAGAGTTAAAGAGGTGCCTAAGGAGGCCGCAGTAAAAAAGGCGAGACAAGTGATGCCTCTCCTACCACTTGATCAAAGAGTTGGCAACTTTAATCAGGTTGAACTTGGATTTTCGAAAGAAATGGTGATGGAAGAGGCCGAAAGATGTTTGATGTGTGGTGGGTGTTCTGAATGCCTTGAATGCGAAAAAGTGTGTGGACCGAAGGCCATTGTTCATGAACAAAAAGAAGAGCTAATTGAACTTAAAGTCGCGGCGATCATCGTTTCAACGGGTTTTGATCTTTTCGATCCTTCAGAGATTAAAGAATACGGCTATCGAAAGTATAAGAACGTCATGACGGCTCTGGAATTTGAGCGATTAGCTTCCGCTTCAGGTCCAAGTGGTGGCAAACTCCTCAGGCCCTCAGATCAAGCTGAACCACATGCAGTGGCTTTTATCCAATGCGTAGGTTCCAGAAGCCTGCGAGATGGTTATGGATATCCATACTGTTCCAGCGTCTGCTGCATGCACGCCACCAAGGAGGCAATATTGGTTAGGGAACATAAGCCGGAGGCGGATGTATACGTATTCTACACAGACTTAAGGGCGTTTGGGAAGGGATTCCAAGAGTTCGTTAACAGAGCTGAAAAAGAGTGGGGCGTGAGGTACATAAGAGCCAAGCCCTACGAGATTAGAGAAGACTCAAGGACATGCAACCTAATCATTTCGTACGAGGACACGTACACTGGCAAGATTAAGGAACTCGGAGTGGACCTCACCGTCTTATGCACAGCACTAACTCCGAGACCTGAAAGTAAGGGGCTGGCCGACATCCTAGGCATCGAGGTTGATGAGCACGGCTTCTTCAAGAATAAGCATCCATTGAGTGCCCCGGTCGATTCGACCAAGCCCGGAATCTTCATATGTGGCTACTGCCAAGGGCCGAGGGATATACCGGACTCTATTGCGCAAGCTAGTGGAGCGGCAGCCCGAGCCGCAGAAATAATAGCGTTAACTCCAAGTAGGTAGGCGCGCTGAAATGGGGGAAATTGAGAAGGAAGTTCTAAGAATTGGTGTTTTCATTTGTCATTGCGGCATCAACATAAGTGGCGTGGTCAACGTACCAGAAGTGGTGGAATACGCCAAAAAATTGCCTGATGTCGTCTATTCCGAGGACAACCTATACACTTGCTCCTCGCAAGGGCTGGGCAAGATAAAGGAAAGTATCAAGAATTATGATCTTAACAGGGTTGTTGTTGCCTCTTGTACACCCAGAACGCATGAACCGCTATTCCGATCCGCCTGCGAAGAAGCTGGTGTAAACAAATACCTATTCGAGATGGCTAACATTCGGGATCAGTGCTCATGGGTTCATATGCACATGCCAAAAGAGGCTACAGAGAAGGCCAAGGATCTTATTAGAATGGCTGTTGCTAGAGCCAGACTACTTGAACCGCAGATCGAGGTCGAAATTGACGTAGAACCATCAGCTTTGGTGATTGGGGGTGGGATAGCTGGAATGAATGCGGCGCTATGCCTAGCGAATAGAGGGTTCAAAGTCTACCTCATTGAAAGGGAGCCCGAAGCCGGCGGGATGCTCAGAAAGCTCTACAGGATGTACCCAACGGGGCAGACGGCGTCAGAGGTTTTGGAGCCAATAGTGACGGCTGTTGAGTCACATGAGAAAATCGAATTGTCAACCTCAACAATAATTAAGACTATCAACGGTTTCATAGGAAACTTCGATATCATAGCAGATAGAGTGGGGGAGGAAGTTAAGTTCAAGGTTGGTACAATAGTTGTTGCAACAGGAGCCGTTGAGTATAAGCCAGTTGGGTTGTACGGGTATGGGAAGTATGAGGGTGTTATTACGCAACTCCAGCTCGAGGAAATGTTTAGGGATGGGAAGCTTGGTAAGCCCGAGGCTGTGGTAATGATTTTATGCGTCGGAGCTAGGGAGCCTGAAGGAAGAACATACTGCGGTAGAATATGTTGCGCAACATCCATTAGCAATGCTCTATTGATTAAGAGGGCCAGGCCAGAAACGGATGTGTACATACTCTACCGGGACCTCCAAGCTTATGGCAAGGAATACGAGGAGTACCATCGAATAGCTAGGGAGGCAGGCATAAAATTCATAAACTACACATCAGATAACCCTCCGAAAGTTTTAGAGGAGCCATCCGGCAAATTGAAGGTTAAAGTTTATCATGCGCTCTGGTACAGGGAAATCGAAATCCTATGCGACTTAGTGGTTCTATCAACGCCCCTGGTTCAGCATGAACATGGTGAGGAACTATCAAGAATGCTGAAAGTGCCACTTGGACCCGATGGGTTCTTTCTTGAGGCACACGTGAAACTTAAACCAGTGGATTTTGCAACAGATGGTATATACGTTTGCGGGACAGCTCATAGTCCAAAGGACGTATCCGAAAGCGTTATGCAAGCATATGCAGTCGCTTCTAGAGCCTCAATACCGATGGCGATGGGGAAGGTGAAATCTGAGGCGATAATAGCTTCTGTGTACGAAGATAAATGCATGGGTTGTGGTCTATGCAAAGATGTATGCAAGTTTGGGGCGCTTGTAATAGAGGGGATGAGGGCTAAGGTGATAGAGCCCTTATGCAAAGGCTGTGGCGTATGTGCAACTTCGTGTCCAAGCAATTCCTTGATCATGAAACACTTCACAGATTATCAGATAATTGCTCAAATTAATGCCGCGTTCGGGGGAATGTGATAGGTATGGGTTTTGAACCAAGGATACTGGTTTTCCTTTGCAATTGGTGTAGCTATGCTGGGGCTGACCTTGCTGGCGTGAGCAGAATTCAGTATCCGCCGAACGTGAGACCCGTCAGAGTTATGTGTAGTGGCAGAGTCGATCCGACATTTGTTATAGAGGCGTTTAAACGCGGGGCTGATGGTGTCTTGGTTACGGGCTGTCATCTTGGTGACTGCCATTATATGGATGGAAATTATATGGCTGAGGTTAGAATGAAGTTTGTAAAAGAGTTTTTGGGAGAAGCTGGACTCCAATCAGAAAGGTTTAGGCTTGAGTGGATATCCGCATCCGAAGGTGAGAAGTTTGCCAGAGTTGTCAAGGAAATGGTTGAAACCGTTAGGAAGCTTGGTCCAAATCCCTTAAGAATTGAAGGAGGGTGAGGATGGTCGAAATGTTAAGAAAAAAGCTTGAGGCGACGGCAGAGGCGTTTAGTGATGAAAGGGTTAGGTGGCTGATGGGGAAAAGTAGAGAGCTGATAGCCTCGAACGCTATAGATGAAAAAACACTTGACAACATAATACGCACGCTCATAAAGGATGAAATAGAAATACATTTGATCCTGGCGGAACTTAAAGGGATGGAGCCTCTAACCGATAAGGAAGTAGCTGAGGCCACAAATTTACCTGAGGGAAAGGTTAGGGATCATCTAAAAGTACTTAGATTCCTAAACGAAGTTTCAGTAGTTGGAGGAAAAGAGGATCAACCTCTCTATACGATATCCCCTGTTATGGCAGAGGAGAGAAGGAGATGTCCATGCGAAGCCTTAGTTAGGGCACTCCTTAGGAATAAGAAGTTTTAAAAATGGAATAATAATAATGAATTAATGGTAATCTAAAATGGAGGGATAAAATGAGTGCTATGGTTCCTATTGAAAAACCCGAAGAGAAAACGATAGATGAAGCTGCCAAACTAATGATAAAAAGGGCTGAAGAGTTAGAAATAGAAACCGTTTATCACCGATTCGACCGAATGCAACCTCAGTGCGAAGCTGGACTGCGAGGATTATGCTGCACAATTTGCATGATGGGCCCATGCAAATTAGATCCTGCAATTGGAGTTGTCAGAACCATTTGTGGCTCAGATGTCGACACGATAGTCGCTAGAACTCTGCTAAGGAAGATAGCTGGTGGATGCGGCGCACATGCAGACCACGCGTTTGAGGTGGCTCACATACTTTATTTGTTAGGCAAGCGGGGAAGCGAAGGAAAGTTTCCATACAAGGTTGCTGATGAAGAGAAGTTGACAACCGTAGCAAAAAAACTCGGAATCGAAATTGAAGGTAAAAAAGTGAGCGACATCGCTAAAGAGGTCAGCGAAAAAGCCCTCGAAGACTATGGTAGGGTGCATAGCGAAACATTAAATTTTTTGAAAGCATATGCGACCAGAAAGAGAATCGAGATATTTGACGGGCTTGGGGTTCTTCCAAGAGCTGTATGGCGTGAAATATGCGAAGCTATGCATCGAACCACCATAGGTGTAGATGCGGATCCCACGGATCTTCTCCTACACGGGGTCAGAACCGCCCTAGCTGATTCTTACGCTATGCTAATAGCGACAGAGCTTCAAGACGTGCTTTTCGGTACACCTAAGCCTGTTCAAGCTGTAGCCAATCTAGGTGTAATAGACGCTAAGAAGGTTAACCTAATAATCCATGGTCATAATCCGCTTCTCTCTATGGAGGTCATTGAAGCCGCAACCTCTGGAGAAATGTCATCATTAGCAAAAGATGTGGGGGCTGAGGGCATAAATGTGGCTGGCATATGCTGCACCGGAAACGAGGTATTAATGAGATTTGGGGTTCCGACAGCGGGCAATGTATTGCATCAAGAAATGGCCCTAGCTACGGGCGCCATAGAGGCCATGGTCGTCGATTATCAATGCGTATTCCCAGCCGTAACTGATGTCGCTAAATGTTTCCATACCAAATTGATAACCACCATGCCTGTTGCTAAGATACCTGGGGCGATTCATTTAGAATGGAGCCCTGAAAAGGCTGACGAGGTAGCCAAGGAGGCGGTTAAAACAGCTATTGAAAACTTTAAGAATAGAGATGCGGGTAGGGTTTACATACCAGATGTTAAAAACAAATGCGTGGCTGGATTTTCGGTTGAAGCAATTGTCAATTCATTAGGAGGAACACTTGAACCCCTACTTAAAGCCGTGAAAGATGGGGACATTTATGGAATAGTTGGTATAGTTGGATGTAACAATCCGAAAGCTACCCAAGACTCCAGTCACGTGACCATCGCTAAAGAACTTATCGCAAATAACGTTCTCACGGTTGGGACCGGATGCTGGAGTATAGCTGCAGCAAAGCATGGATTAATGTCTCTAGATGCTCAGAAAATGGCTGGAGAGCGCTTGAGAGGGATTCTCGAGAAGCTAACGATTCCCCCATGCTTACACATGGGTTCATGCGTTGATAACTCGAGAATACTGAACACAGGGTTTGCTGTAGCCGAAGCGCTTGGGGTAGATGTGCCCGATTTACCTATATTCGGTTCAGCGCCGGAGGCTATGAGTGAAAAAGCTGTGGCGATAGGCACATGGTTCGTAGCGCATGGGGTAAATGTCCATCTGGGCGTGGTACCCCCAGTCTTAGGCAGTGAAAAAGTCACGAGATTGCTAACAGAAGACATAGCCAAACATACTGGGGCAAGATTCGTCGTCGAGCCAGACCCGAAGAAGGCTGCAAGCCTCATTCTTGAACACATAGCTAATAGGAGAAAGGCACTGGGTCTATCATCTTAGCTTTGGCTAAGCGAACTATTCATACCAGCTTAACCAAAGTCTAAAGTTAACAAATCGATTAAGTAGTCGATCGGATGGAGATATAAATGACAGTAGCCATTGTAGACATGGAAAGATGTATGGGATGCGGATTATGTGTAGACTTATGCCCATACAAAGGGGCAACCATCATAAAGGAGTGGAAGTCAAGAATAAATGAAACCATCTGCAGGGGTTGCGGCGTATGTACTGGGATCTGTCCGAGCTCAGCGCTAAACATGAAGTATCTTACCAATAGACAAATACTGGCTCGAGTGAGGGTTTTACTCAAAACAACGCGAGCAGGCGAGGTGTTTGAACCTAAAATTCTAATTCTTATATGTGATTGGCTAAGCCGAAAGGGCGCGAACCTAAGCGACGTAAGCAGGGTTCAACATTCCTCAAACGTGCGGGCCACAAAATTTCCATGCATCGGAGCTATCGACCCAATGTTTATTTTCGATGCGCTTCTAAGTGGGGCAGATGGAGTTCTAGTAGCTGGATGTGGTGTTAAAGACTGCGACCATATAGATGGAAACATAAACACTGAGTCTAGAATTAAACACGCTAAAATGTGCTTAAAAGATTTAGGTATAGGATCGGAAAGACTTAGATTTGAGTTAATCCCGCTCTCAGCGGCTAGGGCAAAGTTCATTGAAGCTGTAAGAGAGATAATTGAGACCGTTAAAAGCTTAGGACCAAATATCCTTCAAAGGTAAAAAACACTGATCTAAATAAGCACGCATTATGGAATTGCTTAGGGAAAGTTCCAAGTGTAGTGACCAAGGTGTTGATGTAAGCTGCGAGGGATTAAGATAGCTGTCTGTGGCAAGGGTGGTGTTGGAAAAACGCTCGTAGCTGGGACCCTTGCCAGAATGATGGCCATGAATGGGTTAAGGGTTCTGGCTGTTGATTGCGATTCAAACCCAAACTTGTATATGACCCTCGGTATAAACAGGGATGAGATTGGGGGGTGCATCCCGATATCGGAGGACGTACGCCAGATTGAGGAGAGGACAGGGGCAAAGCCAGGTTGGGGGGTGATATTCAGCTTGACGCCTAAGGTTGATGATATTCCAGAGCATTACTCCGTCACTGGTCCGGACAACATTAAGCTTCTGATGGTAGGCATGCCCAGAGCGGGTTCAGGATGCATGTGCCCAGCGAATGCCTTAGTTAGGATGCTGATAAGCCACCTAATCCTTGAGAGGGACGAGGTTATAATTATGGATATGGAGGCTGGACTTGAGCACTTTGGCAGGGCTACAGCCAGGGATGTGGATCTAATGTTACTCGTAACCGAGACCAGCGAGCGCTCTATAGAAACCTTAGCCAGGATGATGAGGCACGCTAGGGATCTTGGGATTAATAGGCTATGGGGGGTTGTCAATAAGGCTACGAGCATGAACGAGGGGATCGAGGCATCAAAGAAGATTGAGGAACGTGGCGTTTTAGTCAAGGCCATTATACCATTCGATCAGAAGGTTTTGGAGGCTGACCGTTTAGGATTTTCTTTAATCGATCGATTCCCAAGCTCCGAGGTTATAAAAGCTATTAAATTACTTAAGGATGAAATCGAAGGATCGATTAGGCAAATATCGTAGTTATGGACATGTGTCTGTTAAGACCATTATGAATTTATATTTCCATAAGTTTGTGGCGTAGAGTTTGAGTGACTCTTTCAGATGGCTCAAATACACCATATACAAAGCCCTATAGGAGAAGATGTTTGCTTCAGATGTCCACACTGTGGGAAGGAGATAATCGTACGTTTAAGAGCGCTCGAAGGTGACCCAGACACGGTGGAAGTTTACTGGGGTAAAGACTCAAAGGAGATCGAGGAGAAACAAAAGAAAACTGAAGAGGAAATTGAGGAAGAACTCTACCTTCCACCAAACAATCTTTTTTAATTCGCTGGAGGAAATTTAACCTTAAAGGTTCATTAAACATTATGCATACTATGCTTAGCGTACGCTAAACCTTTATCACGGCTTTTTCTGCTTCCTTCCATGCGAGGTAGGCGTCGTTTAGCGCCATGGTCTCGTTTTCTGAAAGTTGGCTGATCTGAACGTCTCCGTCGACTTTCATGACCCATATGTTCACGGGCTCTCCTAGGCCGTATGCGCCGATGTCGATGGCGTCCCTTTCATGCATTTTATCGCATCGCTGATCTTGGCAGAGGTGGGGATCGAAGCCACCACCAGAGTCATGATGGATCTAACCGGCTCATTGATTGCCTTAAAGAAGTTGCCAGCATACTTCCGTTGAACGATCCGAAATTTTTTACCACCACCAAGATAGTCAACAATGTCAGTGGCGGTTATTATTCCTTGAAGCCTCTTGGTTCCAGGGTCCACAACGGGTATGCGGCGGAATCCCTCATTCACCATGATTTGTATGGCGTCGTATACGGGTGTGGTGGGCGCCATGGTGATCACTGGACTTTTTGTGATGGTCATGATTTCTCCTTCACGCCTCTTAGGAGTGGGCCCTTAAACCAAGGGGTCCACCCTCCCTTAGCCTGCGCCGAAAACCCTCTCGCCTTCCACCGGGGCGTAAAGCCAAATACAAACCCCTTTTAGAGGAGCGCTTTTACAATATCTTCACGATCGACTGTGCCAATAAGCTTGCCCCTCTCATCCACGATGGACACACGCCCAATGTTTTTGTTAAGCATGATTTCAGCGGCGTCTTTAATTGTATTCGTGGGTTTGAGGGAGATCACAGGGGTTTTCATCACCGAGGATATTTTGGACGGGCCTTGAATCGACCCCTCTTCGCCTCAAAGGCGGGAAGAATCACCCCGCTGTCCAGCAAATTCTTCTGCGTCACCATCCCGATGAGCTTATCCTTTTTCACAACGGGTAATCCAGCGAAGGATTGCTCCCTCATCAAACGCCATATGTTGTCCACCTCATCCTCTGGAGAACACGTGATGAGCTCGGTTGACATGATTTCAGAGAGAGGGCGAGAGAGCTTGGCGGCATCCCTTCCCAAAAAAGCGCCTATGGGGTTTTCTAAGCCCAGCACTCCCACATGGGTGTAATCCTGGGGGGATTTCAAGACGGGAATGTACCACTCATCCAAGCGGATCATCTCTAGTGCGGCGTGAAAGGCGTCCATGTCCTTTGTAGCGACAAACTTGGGTATTGACATGACCCCCCTTCACTCGAATGAGTGAGATCGAGGAAGTTACAGCCATCACATCGCCACGAGAGACCATGCCAATAAAATGCTTACGCTCGTCCACGATGGGGAGAACCCTCAATCCCATGTTGCGGAGGACAGCTCGAGCCTTAGTGGCAAGCTCATCAGCGTAAAGGGAGGGATAGTTTCGGTCCATTATGTCTTGAACACGCAGCAATCGACCTCTTAATATTCAGCCTTAAGCTCTGCTTGACATTCCTCGCAGAGGAAGCTACCCTCTATCTCTCTCAGGGCGTCTGACCAGAGTCCACATTGATCACAATACCCTGCTAAAGGAGGAGATTCCGGAGCCTCGCCTACCACGATTTCCCTTTCAATGCGGGCCCTCTCCTGTATGATTTCGATCAGCTCGGGTGTGATGGCCAGGATATCCCTGCTGGAGATGATCCCAACGAGGTTCCTCTTATACATGACGCCCAGCCTTCGAATGTTGAGCCGACTCATCCTTCGAGCGGCTTCACTCAGGGTTTCATCCGGGTCCACGGTGATGAGGGGTGAGGTCATCACCTCTTTAGCGGTTAGTTTGCTTGGCCGCGTGTTCTTAGCCAAAACCCTCGTGACAAGGTCCCTCTCCGTTATGATGCCCAGGGGTTTCCCTTGTTTACTGATTACAATGATGCATCCCAGGTTGTGCTGGTCCATAAGCTGGGCTGCTTTATTAACCGGCTCATCCTCATCAATGGTGATGACCGGACTATGCATCACATCCTTAACCAACATCCGCGCCCTAATCCCCATCTCAGCCATGGCCAACTAACCTCCCCATAGAATTGATTGGAAGGTCTATTAAACTGTTATTCAAATCTGCCAGAAGGTTTGTGAAACTTTTCTTTAATAATAGCAACCGACATTGTAGCAAAAGGAAAGATAATTGAAGCTTATATTCCTTTAAGAGAAAGGTTAAAACGGTTTAAACGGTACCAACTTACGAATTTGAATGAGCGCGCGTCAACCTATCCCTCTACTCGATAGGCCAGTTCTATCACATCCCTTTCACAATTCTACTTACGAAGTTGAAACGAAGAAATGGAGACGGCCCTCCATTAATTCTCTATTCGTCTATAATCGCGGCTTTCCTTCTTTTCTTATACGGTCGGTGGAGTCTTTTTCTCTCGTACTGACAAGATGGCTTAACCTCAGTCACAAGAGAAACGTAAAGTCAGGACTACTCCTAAGTAATTGCCACTATTTCAGCACGAGGACATTCATGCACTTTCATGAAAAATCTTCTACCCTTGGTTGAATCTTGTAAGGTAAGTATAGGTGTTATCTCAAAGAGTACGCGTGGGCGCGTAGAAAGAACATTACAAAGACCACCAATAAGGTATAAACTCCTATCACAATGAGGTAACGCGATGGTTTCTGTAAAGACAAAGTGCGGCTCTCTATTTTCAAAAACGGGATCATAAACGCTGTGCTACGCATATAATTGTCATATTCTCCACCAATCTTTGTCAACATCTCCCTTTCCTCCATGCTTCCCAGAATAAGACAGCCAGCGACGAGTGTCAGCCAGCCAATCATTGAGACAGGCCTACCGCTCAAAACAGTCAGTCCCAAGGTACCCAATATTAACCCGGCATATTGTGGGTGTCTCACATACCTATACGCCTTACTCGTCAACAATTTTTTACCCCTACTTGAAAGCCACCGGCTAAAGGCTAACGTGGAAGAAAGGAAGCCGATTATGGTCAGCACGTTGACAGCGGCAAACAGAGGGGTGAAGGAAACTAATTTCATATGTTAGCCAGTATAGGCTCTCTCTTGGTCTAAAGGGGTCAGGTATGTATTTTAGGGGGACCACGGCAAGCCTAGCAAGACATAGAGCCCGAGGGGGCAAACATTATGTAAAGAAGCGGATTGAGTATCACCGAAATTGTTGGAAGCATATGTTGCAGAGCCAACGCTATCCCCACGACGCGCCGCAAAACCCAGCGGTAGTTTAACCCCGTCATTTGCAATCATCTCTTAATAGACATAAACCCGTATTTAATGCCACATTTTAGAACGGAATGTTCCACATGTTAGAACAGAAATGCTGGCCGCTCACTACCCGCCACTAAGAATGCAGTGAAGAATTAGGCGAACCCAACAGAATATGAATTAAAGATTGGCTGAGAATCTCCCTGACCCACAACTCACGCGATGGCTTCCCAACACTCAAGTACACCCAGCGTCCTTCTCCTCGGGTGACCCACTCTTAGGGGTAATTCACAAACGTCAAAATTTGATGGACCCTCTGCCTAAGGGTATGAATCTTTGTATTTCATCCAGAGGGGTTCCGAGAACCTCTTCCTGCAGAGCCTTAGGAGCCCTTTTAGTCAATAGGTGCTGTATTTGCTTGGCAAGCTTGGCGCTCGCTTGCTCCCCAGGGGTTATCTCAATGTAGGTGTTCGTTTGCTTAGAGATTGCCTCCACGGGTCCCCCAATGATAATCATCTGCGCTTCTTCGGTCTTAATTCCAATGGCAACCCGCAATGGGACGTTTCGAACGTAACTTTTTGATCCATGGATCATGAATGTCCCTTTTTTTAAGTATTGACCTGGGGGCGGAGTCTTGCTCACCTGTTGAGGGGAAACCCAATAGACGTCGACGGCGCCTAACGATTCTCGCCAGGCTCGGGAGTAGGAGGCTGCCAACTGAGCGGCTTCCCTCATCGTTTGTTCAGGTGGGACTTTTCTCTCGGTTTTAATCAATACGAAGGGAGCGCCCGGGATGTCGGCATGAAAAACGATGTCGTTAGGCTCCATGTGTTTCTTGACGAGGATCTCATTGGTTGTCGCATCCCTTCCTCCAACCACCAGAAAGCCGTCAGATGATCGGAACCATCGGAATTTTTCATACCATTCCCTTCTCCTCGGTTTCATCGGGGTTTTTCGGGTTTCCTCCACTTGTTTGGTCCATCGCTGCCGCAGCTCTTGAATCTTGGTTTGGGTTTCTCGCAAGGCCTCCTCGATGCCCCTCAGCTTCCTCTCAGCCCTCTTCGCCTTTGTGTAGTAATCTGCTGCATTAGCTTGAATAGATTTACGAAGGTCAAGTGGGAAAACTAGGTTTTCCACCGAAACATGGAGGGTTAAGCGTTCGGTCTCTAGTGAATGAAAATGGATGGCGGGGGCATGTCCTGCTTCCCTCTCCTTTTCAAGGTTTAAGATTATTTGGTGCCATGGCTTCCCATCCCTTTTCTCATCCAGTATCCTTTGAAGGAGGAGCTGAAGCTCGCCAAGGTGTGTGAAGATCGTGTCGCCAACGCTTCTGTTTCGTTGGATCTTCTCCCTCGACTCCTCCAAGGCCTTTTGTTGACTTTGAAGAACCCTTTGCTGCTTTTCCAACTTCAGCTCAACTTCTTTGGCGGTCTCAGCCACCCTCTCCTTCAAAGTCGTTTCGGTGTAGTATTCATCGAGGGCCTCGTTGAAGGCCTTATACATTTTCTGCTTGAAGCCAGCGTATCTTTTTAGGGGAAGAGGGACTACGTCAATCCACTCGCCCTCCTCATCAATTATGATGCAAGGTTCTATGCGTTCAGCCTTGATAATGGAGATAATTTGGTGAAGTTGATCGAAAATTTTGTCCATCTCCTCTTCCGTGAGGCCTTCACACGGAACATTTTTGTCAATGTGTGCACGAAGGAGAATTTCCTCAGCGTAGAGCCCACCAATGCTTAGGAATTTCGTGAGGGCCCTCACGATTTGTAAGTCCCCCAATCGTCTTGTATCACCAAAGTCTTGACGGCTAAGCGATAAGGGGTTCTTTCCACTCGATGGGGCATGCTGGAAGACCTCATCTCGTAGAATGTTTCGGTCCCGCATCCTTCGGTAGGTTAGGGCTTGGAGAATCTTGTCTTGTGGGCTTACGAGGATGATGTTTCCGTCGCCAAAAAGTTCTGATATGAGCTGAAATTCACCTTCTCTGGTATTGACCTTAATGATAATGACCCGCTCAAACTCGTGCTGCTGAATCCCCCCAACCTTACCGTTTCTGAGGTATTTTCGAAGGGCCATGCAAAAGGCTGGGGGCTTCAGAGGCTTCTTAAGAGCATATGAGGTTAGGTGGAGTCGTTTTCCAGCCTCTATAAGTAGGTGAAGGGGGGGCTGACCTGATCGATGGAGCTTCAAAAGTATAGTGAGGGGACCAATTTGATAAATGTTATTGATATGGGCGCCCTTAACTGCCCGATTAAGTTCGGGGGTCAGCGCCGCTATGTCGAAGCTCGTCATTTCCTCCTTCAACATGCTTCCCCTCAGAAGGTGAGGACTTGGACCCTTTAAACATTTTTTAACGAAGAAAAGCTTTCATCGTGTTTTAGGCTTTTCGTATGGAGAAGTTTTTTAGCGTCAATGAAGATGTTAAGTTTTTCTTATGTCCTCAAATTATTATTAATGGATAATTTGAGGTTTGTCCATTAATAAGTTTAGCCTCAAATTATCATAAAGTGGGCCTTTGGAGAGATTCCTCATGGAGAAGAAGGAATTCTTCAAGCGGGAGGATTTGAAGAAGAAGTTGGTCATCGCTGCAGACACCACAATTGTTGGAGAAGTCACTGATATTGTATTTAGCCCTGATGGGAAGGTGTGGCCTCTTATTGAAAGCAAAACGCCTCCTCCAACACCCCCACCGCTAAGGGAGAAGGAGTGTCCCCGATGCGGCTGGAAGAGTAAGCCACCAGCAAAATTCTGCATTAAGTGTGGATAGCCCCTGGCGTAGAGACTATTCCCCATTTTTACCGTCCCCTTCTCAGTTCCCAAAAGAGAGCCCTAGTATAATTGGCAGACAACCTTAAATGTGGAATTGAAGCAGAAGATGGAGAGGCGGGCAAAATCATCTAGGTGGAGCTTGTCATGAAACTCCTAACCGTGATCTATTGGAGTCGGGTTGGCCTGGGCATCCTCGCGGCTTTGATCTGCGTTGCCCTCGGCGTTCAAAGCTTCTTAACGGGCTTGTCGCTGGGGATGCTGGTTTACCTCCTCACTGGTCATATTCTTAGGCGGTGGTTTGGTCCCAAGGTGGAGAAGCCCTCCAAGCTGGTCACGGTGGGGATAGGAGCCTACTTCCTCACATGGCTTGTCTCATGGATTCTCCTCTATACCCTGCTTCACCCAATAGGTTAGCATTTATCGCCGCTTGTAGAGTTTAGCTGCAGGGCTATAAGCGATGAAGCATCAACTGAAACCAATTGGAATCAGCCTTGTGATGCGTGCATAAATTGTGGAGTTACCATTAAGGGTCAAGGGGTTAGAAAAGCTTAAGCAATTTGCAAGAAGTTTGTCAAGATTTAAGGAGGGAAAAGAGGCAACTTATGTAACTCAATCACTCATTTTAAAGCTTTTCTAAGTAATCATTATCTCTGACCAACCTTACGGTGGTAGCCTATATGACAATAGCTAAATCAGCTTATCAGAAATTGATGACCGAAGGATCTGATATATTACACTTGCGCGCAAGGCTCTTAAGCAATGGTTAGCAACTAAAAGCTGGTCGGGCCATGGTGGACACGGGCTTTGATGGTGGGCTCCTTCCTAATGAAAAGATCATTCTATATTTCGAGGGAATAGATCCTGATGACAAGGATGAAATTGAAGTTTTCGGTCAAGTGGTTCCTGGAGTTATATCGAGCTAATGCTTGGCTTGTGAAGGAATCGGGTGGAAAGCCGACGAAAGAAAAAAATTCTATAGCTCCAACCCATTCGAGTATTCATTCCAAGACTAGAGTTCATATCAGAAGAGGTTCTAATCGGGAGGGAGGTTCTCAACAACATCGCCATATGCTTAAATGGAAAACATTCAAAATAGAAAAGAGCCTACTTTAAACGTGACCTTTATCTCGGTGCACAGCTACTTACCGTCATCAATGCTCCCTAAAACATGCCCAAGAAAATTGAGTATAATTTCATTGAAAAAACCGAACTTCGGTCACAGAGGCTTCAAAACTTTAAGTGGATTCGCTCATGCTATCGTTGCTATTAAGAAATCGCCAAGGTCTTTTTCCTCGGTTGATAGCGCGCGCGTAATCGCAAACCCATGCTTGCGTTATTTGCTCTTAATCTCTTTCAGGAAACTTTGCACCATAGTTCCCACGGAAAACCCTCCACCCACCTACTTATTGACACGACGGTTAGGTAAACAATCACTATAAGCATCTTTCTCCTTAAACCACCACCTAGGCTCTTTGAGAATGAAGTTGCTGTAAAGTGGAAACGATCTATGGCTATGTCAACGGTCACTATCATGGCTATGCTGCTAAAGCTCCGCAACGTCATTATCTCGTCAACCAATTAAGAACACGTAGGGTCCACATTCTCCAGCTTATTAGTGAGAGATAGAGTTCTGCTCTAAATTAGACCTTGAATTAACTTAGTGATGTGCTCTCTAAATGGTGGAGCTACCGTATTGGTGAGTTCGAGGGCTTTATCATACAGGAGGTTGAAGTCTATTTCGCCATATCCATGTACGATCATGTTCCTTAGCTTGGCGTAATCCACGAGTTTCGCGCTTAAATCGTTGGGCAACAAGTCCATCTCGCTCAGCTTTGCGGGATAGTCTTTGTATTCCCTAACCACCCCCAGCTTCATGGATGCAACTATGTGCCTGCATATGTCAATCATGGACTCTATAGCCACCCTCATGGAGTCTCTCAGCACCCTTTTAAGTAGGGGACCCCAACGACCTGGTGAGGAGGCTTGCCCAGCACGTGTGTTTTAAGAACACTGATCTCCTCGTCTAGTGCCGTGAGCTTACTGATCAATACTCCCTTCGTATGGGGTTCATGCTTTCATTCAAGTGAGAGGAAAGTAGCCAGTAGGCCTCTGGAAGCTTATTGCACACCTCCTCATAGAGGGCATCCTCAAGGGCACCCCTGTCAACTAGCTTTATGCCCTCCGTTAGCACCGAAAGCTTAAGGATGGTGTCGACCCTCGCTAGGTTCACTATATCCACCCTTTCTACGTTCACCTTCAGTGCAGTGGCTACCGCGCCCACAAGCCTACTCACAGCCTCCCATGATTCATCCTTGAGGAGGACGGCCACGTCAATGTCACTATCCTCTATAGCCTCACCCCTAGCTCGAGAGCCAAACACGTAAGCCAACAGCACATTCTCATCCTTTGAAAGGCTCTCACGCAACTCCTCAAGTTTGCCCAAGCCAGACTCCCCTCTTTCCATGAGCCATCGAATTATAATAACCCTTCGGCCAGCGGACCCCAACTAAGTTTAAATGACTCATAAGAGCCCGCTATTCTGCAAGTTTGGGACATAGACTTAACAATGTTACCTTGGATACCCTGAGGGCCTTCCTTAATAGGGCCTTCTCCTCACACGACCCCATCTTGGACAGGATACGCATGCCTGTCTCATTTGCGAAACAGTCATAAACAGCTTTGAATCGTCCTATAGTTTTTTGTAAAAACTGCACCCAAGAGGATAAGGGTTATCTAGCTTTTTAGCAAATTCGGCTATGCACTTAGCAAAAAAATCGAAATCCTCCAAGTCCTCTTGAAGATGCCTATAAAGTTGGCTTAACTTTACCTCTGCATATCTATGAACCAAAATGTTCCTGAAGCCCGCAGCCGGAGCAAACCTTTCGGCAAATTCCTTTGGCAAAATCCCCTCTTCGCCAAGGATCTCTATAACCTCCTTATAATCCTCTGGCTTCCTAAATTCTTTAATCGAAATAATCATCTCTCCTATATCGAAAACAGACTCTAAAGCAATGTGGAAGTTCCTTTCTATGGCACTTTTCAATAAATAATCTTTTTTCAACTTCTCTTCGTTTACCTTTCTTTGAGATTTTAAGAAATCTACATACTTCTTCATATTTCTAAGCTTAAGCAATATCCTTTCTTTCTCTTTCATAGCTCCTCTCTCTTGAGTATTTTCTCCAAAAACTCGTTTAACCCTCTCCTTTCATAGTATCTTCTATCCAAGTATTTAGAAAGAATTTTTGATTCCGTTTTTATCTTATGTTCCAAATCCTTTACAAGAAGGGTTCTTCCATTTTTTATGATCTCGTAATTTAAGTTTATTGGAGCATCGTTCATAACTATTACATCAAGCTTGTCCGCCTCCATAATCCCCAAAATTGCGGAAATCTCCGCTATCAACCTAAGCCTTAAATCAATCCTCTCCGACTCGCTCAAACTCTCATCCAGCAAGACAGCTATGTCAACATCGCTCAAAGGCCCCTCCCTGCCTTGAGCGTAAGAGCCGAAAAGGTATGCCACCTTAACATGCTCCCGCTTTCCCAGGAACTCCTCCACTTCGTTGATCCTCATATCTGTCACCAAATGTAAATTCACTTGCAGATAAAAATGTTTAAAGATTAATATACATTTATCAGCCACCTTGACCATCTTCTAAGCCTTATAAATTCTGAAAAGCGAGCCATCTAAAAGGTTACGTCTTTATTCCCTTTGTTGGGATTTTCGCTGCAATCAAAATCCCATTAAGAGGAATTAAAAGCGTGAAGGTAATCAAATATTTGGATACAAATAGAGGGGGCTAGCCCAATCATGCACACACATAACCTCGCAAAGCTATAAGCCATGAAGCACCGAGAACTTAAGGGGGCTTGAATAGGGCCCTATTTTGGCTTCATATCAGAACCCGAGGGGCAGGCCGTGTGCATACACACAAGCTCATAAAATAACGTTAAATGTTGAATCAAGCCTTCTTCTCATCAACACCGGGCGCCTTCCCCTCCCCTAACTCCATCTTTGATAGAATACGCATGTAGTCGGCCCAGGCGGAGAAGAAACCCCTATCATAATCTGCGTGAAGCCTGTTCCTAGCGTGCCTCAGAAACTCACGTCGATGGTTCTGCAGCTCCTCCTTGTTGTTAAGGTTGATGCTCAAAAGAAACACACACTGATCATCGCCATATCTGCTGGCCAGAAGTATGCCGTAGAGCGCCCTGAAATAGCCCCTGTTCCACTCCGTCCTCTCCATCCTCTCCTTCAACCGCTCCAGCACCCTCGCCGCCTCAGCAAACTGCCTCCCCGTCACAAGCTGAACGAACCGGGTCACAAAGGCTGGGGGGATGGGCATTCTACCGTCTTCCCTGCTGATCCCCTTCCGTCACATCCTCCACACCATTCTCCGTGACCTTGAAAACACTCTCACCCTCAGGCAGATATGGACTTGAAACAAGGCGAGCGATCCTCACGGGCCCACGGGCGGACTTGCGGAGGAACACGCGGGTGTGGCTGGTGTGCGCAACGATGTGACCACCAACAGGGTGAACGGCATCCCCGAAGAAGACATCCGGCTTCGCCATCACCTGATTCGTCACCACCGCAACTGCGTTAAAGGCACGGGCCAAGCGGATCAACTTATGCAGGTGCTTATTGAGCTTCTGCTGCCTCTCCGCCAGCACCTCCCTGCCAAGATACTCACTCCTGAAGTGGGAAGTCAAGGAATCCACAATGATCAAACGAACATTATTCTCCTTGACCACCCTATCTGCGTTCTCCACAAGAAACATCTGATGGTCCGAGGTGTACGCCTCAGCAAAGACAATGTTCTTCACCACATCCTCCGGGTTCAGCCCCAAATGCCGCGCCATCTGAACAATACGCTCCGTCCGAAAAGTGTTGTGTAAGAAGATGCCACCACGTCCAGCAACGAAGTTTTCTATTTCCTCATTGTTAGGCATGACTTCTATGTCATACGTAGGTTCAAGCCCAATTTTTTCTATGCTGATAACTTCATCAAACCATATGTCTCCGTTTAACAATCTTTGAAGAGCTGATATCTCTTCCGGAGTGCTACGTTCCGCTAACGCGTTGATTATCCTCCCAAGCTTCTTTCTTCCAACCTTTTTCACGTGTCCGGATTCCACTTGCCAAATTGACCCCTCATTTTTATAACCTAGCGTTGACGCTAAGTTCTTCATACTTAACCCGATTTTCCTTCTTGCCTCTCTTATTATGCTTCCTACAGCAGGGTTTGGTAGATGCTCCAAGTTTGTATTTTTCGTTGGTCTTACAGCCCAGTGGACATTATAGGTTACGCTATCTCCCCCCTTATATTCTCTAGTCACTTTGCAATTTCTTGCAGGAATGCCCATACTCATTGTTAAGTATAGCAAATTATCCGCTAGTTCATCACACACTGTTTCACAATTCATTTGACCAGTTATCACATCATAGCTCCCATCTCCTTGGATATAACTTCTCAGCCACGTTTCCTTCATAGCCCGGGGGAGACTAAGCACAAAGGCTGGAATTGCTTTTTGGTATGCACTATTTCCCATTTTCAAGGAATGTAGCAGAGCAACTAGAATCTTTGAGGTTATGACGAGATCAAAACCATTCTTTGCTCTTTGTACACGTAATCCGAATTTTTGTCCGAAGTCATAGACCCATCGTTTAACATAATCGTTACTAGTTGTAATGATTACCCTGTTATTTATTTCAGTTATTGAGCCTTCCGCAGCGTAAGTAGCTAAAAATCTTAAGAATATTGAATCAACCCTTATTTTAAGTGGAAGAAGATTAAATTTTGATTTCCCGCCAATGGTTAATTCAGCCTCTACTTCCTTACTGACATCTTCTTTTAATTTAAGATAGATCTTAAAAGGAACGCATCCCCTCGACTTCCAGTTGTCAACACTGCCATATTTAAGACCAAGCTCGGCTGCGATCTTCCTCAATTTCTTGCTTTTTCTTTGGAGAAAACTTCTGAATCTTGGCCCGCCTCTTACAAAAAATCCATCGATCAAGTGATTTCCAATCAGCTCAGCCAAATCCAACCCTATCTCTTCAGCAAGAGAAGGCAATTTTGAAGGGACTGCAACAAAGTTGCCGATCTTTAAATCCTTCGTTGATATCGGTGCGACCTCACCCGTGCTATATAACGTGAAAAAGTTATGATATTCCGTTACTTTAACTTCACGTCCACTAGCAAGTTTGACAAGGTAAATTTCCTTAGCACGATGCCTCATAAAACCAGTGACCTCAAAGGTTTTTACTTTAAAATCTTTCGGATCAAATCCCACCACTTTCAACTGCTTGGGATTATCCGCCGTGGACAGGGTCTCTCCAATTCTGATGCTTTTCCCAGAATCTAGCGCTTCCTCAACCAATTCTCCGATTTTTCTAAACTCATATGCTCCGTTCTTAACGACTAAAACCCTCTCATCGTACGGTAGACTGTTTTCGGTGTCGATGTAGAGGGCTCCGCCGCTCAGCCCACCCCGCTCAGGGGGGAGCTGCACATTAACACACAACTGATGACAGATTTGGGACTTCCCAGAACCGTACTCCCCATAGAACTCCGTGATGGTCTGGGTCTCGAGACCCCCACCCAAGAGCTCATCGATGGTCCTGCTCCCGGTGGTTAGACGCAGGACGTTTTGACGCATCTTCAGCAACTCGTCTGCTCGGATGAAGGAGAGGGCCATGGATGACCTCGCCTCTTGGATAATTTCCAGTGCCTTTTTCTCGCCGATGCCCGCCTGCTCCAGTTCCCGTGCTGTTGCTGTGGCCAGGGACTCCACCGTGTGGAACCCTAGTTCACGCAGTTTTTGGGCTGTTGCGGGACCGATGCCGGGGAGGTCTTCCAGATACTCGTATTTCTTTTTCGCCGGAGGGAGTTCCTCGGTCATTTCAGTCGCCTCGCCAAGGGATCAGGAGAAAGTTGGAGCAGCAGGTATTTAAATTGCACGAAGCAAAGGATAAAGAGTTTTGTGGGAGTGTAGGCTGAAACTAATACTATTTTGGATGAAACGGACATTGTTTCGTTTCCGAAGGCCCGGATGTCGTCTATCTTAGTGAAATGTCAAAGTTTGGATTAAGCTATGATGCCTTCCTTGGTTAAGTTGATAACATTTTTTCGTTTTAGGGTCTTTATGCATTCATTTATATGTTCATCGACTAAATGGGCGATCATGGCGGGTTCTCTTGGGCGTACGTCGATGAAGATAACTTTCACCTCTCTTAACAGACTTTTCCTAGCTAGCTATAAAAACGCTATTAAAAAGTTATTTCAGGATGAGCAAAGGAGGCTAGGCATTGACGTAACATTAATGGAAAAGGCTGTTATCGAGTTAAAATCCTCGATGCGATAAATTACTGCATTTCAAACAAGAAAAAAGGCTCATCCAAACTTGTTAGTAATGGCTTTAAAATCTATGTTTTCCTAGCCCACTTCAAGTTGAATTGGGATATTGAATTTAACCTACAGAAAATAGAACAATTAGAAACCTAGTGGCGCTAAAGGTTACACTCTCACCTAAACGACGCGCTGCCCAAAATGCCTGAATAATCGAGAGGATTAAGATGACTTGGGTAAGAATACCAGTTGTTGAAAAGCAAGCGATTGAAAGCTCAGTGGTCGCTTGTGAGGCACTTAAGAAGCTATTTTGCTGTCTTTAAACGTAAAGTTTAAGGGTGATGAGGATTTTCACTTGACTGTTTAGCTATGGGGTTGTGGTTTTGGGCGCTGAGGTGACGTCAGAGGAGAAGAAGGCTCAGGTTCTCATCGGGTTGCGGGGCTACAACCTGGTCAAGCGGGAGGAGCAGAAGAATGTTATCGGCCTCACGGTCGAGACTCCTGGGGCGAGGAGGGCGCTGATCTGGTGCATACCCACCCAAGGGACTGTGGGGGTTCAATACATTAACCAGTTGAGAAGGGCCATGAGGGAGGCGGGGATCGATAGGGGGATCATTGTCACGGGCGGGCGGTACACCCAAGCGGCCAAGGTCAACGCAAGGAAAAGGGGGATTGAGTTGATCCCAAGGATCTTCCCCTCCTTCAAAATCTTTGAGCACGTGCTCGTGCCCAAGCATGAAATCCTTAAGCCCGAGGAGAGGGAGAAGGTGCTGATGGAGTATCGGGTGCAGCCCTATCAACTGCCACGAATCAAAGCCTCTGACCCCGCAGCTAAGGCAATCGGAGCCAGACCTGGAGATGTCGTTAGAATTGTTAGAGACAGCCTGACGGCTGGAAAATATATTTCGTATAGGTATGTGGTGGAGGGCTAGCTTCATTCCCTTTCTTTCGCAACCATAACCTCAGTTGCCTTTATCACAGCCTCCACATCATCTCCCGATTTTATGCCTAACTCCTCAATAGCCTCCCTTGGTATGAGTGCGGTTATGACGGCAGGCGCGCTTATCTCAATCTTAACTTTCGCGGTGATATCCCCTTTCTCCACCTCTTTAACGACGCCCCTCAATCG
The DNA here is from genome assembly GCA_001399805.1 of Candidatus Bathyarchaeota archaeon BA1. Next base: position 3,302 of record LIHJ01000072.1, on the reverse strand, counting down.
ATTTCGGGCACTAATCTTCAACCCAACAGCCTCCCAATACTCTTCATCACCCAAAATCTCACCCACATAGCCCTCGACCTCCTATACTCCCTCAGCAAGCTCTCTCCTAAGCTGGTTAGTTTTGCCCCACCTCCGCCAGCCTTCCCACCATTATAGTCTCGCGCGCGTCCTTTGATAAAATTGTCTGCCGCCTTGTGCAGGTCTTCTATATTTTTGAAGTTTGGATACTCTTTTCTGCTTACCATCCTGAAAAATATGTTGCCTTTCCACCGCCTTCGCCGGTCGTGGCTTCCATTGCAATAGCATTTCCCGGCTCCTTTGGATTGGCACTATATGGGGATCAAGAACCAGATGTATTCGCCAGTTAGGTCCCCCATGAGACCACGCTTCAGACCGATGCATATCCGTTTCTCTTGAGACATGCCTTTAAGGAAATCATATGAATCCTTAATACCTGCCGCCCCCACCTTCTTCTCCAACTCTAACCACAAGTCTGGATCAACTGTTTCAATATCCACACGCCTTGCTGCCTTACCCCCCTTCATGAATCTTGCGACTCTCATTAAAGAGGTGGGACTTGCTCCAGGGATGAGCTCCTTCAAAGAGAAAAGAACCTTAAGCTGAAGTTCATTGTTGATGTCCGAGAGAGTCTTTAGAAATGGATCAAAATCATAACCCATTTTCGAGACGATCAATTTTTCTCCAAACTCTGTGTTGAATATAACGCTATATTCCCTTTGTGAAAAATCTGATATGTCGCTATAGGGTATCCTGAATATATCGCCTCTCTCCGGGATAATGACTAAAACCGTCTCGTAGAGGCGGACTTCCCCTTTGCCTCCTTGTCTCTCCTTCCCAGTTTCATCAAGGTAAACAAACTCCATCTCTACGCCAGATTTTCTAAGGGTTTCCCGCATGAGAAGGTCTTGTGATTCTTTGCGGGTTAGCTGATTAGAGAAGAAGCGCAACAGTTTAAGTCGTTCATTTCAAAAGACTAACAGTGTTCATGGTTTTGCGACCATTCTGACCGTTGCCAATATAAGGATCATGCCCAGCAACACCTTAAGGACGTCTTTATCGATGACGCCTGCGTAGGATGCTCCAATCAACGCGCCCAAAACTGAACCTGCGCCCATTATAATTGCGATTATGGTTGCGCTTCGAATGGTGTGACCCATTTGATGATGTTTTGTGAAACCCATGGCAACGGTGGGTATAGAAACAAACAGGCTTGTTGTTCCAGCGATAACTACATCAAAACTGAACAGGTAGATTAGGGCTGGAATCCTAAACTCGCCTCCAGCAACACCAAGAGTTCCCGATACCACGCCTATAACTATTCCCACCAAAGTTGCTAAAACAACCTCCTCCAATGGACCTAAAATAAAGTGAAATAAAGGCGGAGTGTGAATGAAAGGCTCAAGTCCAATCTTTAACCCAACGATAACTAAGAAGATTGCTAACACCTTTTTCAACGGCTTTTCTGGAATTTTCCCAGTTAACAATGCCCCTCCATAAGCTCCTACCATTGACCCTAACGACATAACCAAAGCGATGTTGACAGCGTGCTCATTCAATAACCCCAACTGAAACCGTCTCAGAAAAGAGACAACCACTGTTAGAAGGCCGACGAGAAGGTTAACAGTGATCGCTGTTATAACAGGAAGCCCGAGAACATAAAGCAATATAGGGATTCTAAATTCCCCTCCACCCACGCCGATTAAGCCAGCGGCAACTCCCATAAGAAAGCCGAAAAACAGCGCAGCTAATATTTTACTTGTTGATGCATGCAGGTTATGGACGATGGTGGTCAGCCTCGAAAATCGATATGTTCTATTATTCACATCAATCAAACTCATAAAAAGGCTGTCGGAAAATTTAACTTTAGCTTTTGCTATTTCGGTTTTGGGGTTTCAGCGTTGGGGCGTAGACGAAGCCACCAAGGTTGAGGGGAGTTGTAGCGTCCCCTAATGACATATATTCAGAAGTTTTTCCCGCCCCTAAGGAGTCTTCGGTGAACGCCATTTGACTACGTAGGGCTCTCAGATTTTTGCTTTTGAAGTTCGTAGAGATAAATATAAGTATTGTCTGACTATATACAGAAGTGGATTGGGTGCCAAGAAGGAAACGTAACCCAAACCAATTCACTACAGATGAGGCGCAGACAGCAACCCTCATCTACGCAGAGGGAGCCTTTGTCTGTTCTAGAGAAATTAGAGACAAATACCGCTACGCCTACCCCATGATAGAGATAAGAATGTGTGCGAAGGAAGGCTTAGAACCGGCATCAAGAGTATTCGGGACAAAGATAAGGGCAATACGAACAAAAACAATAGAGTGCCCTCCAGAACTATTCCCACCAGACGGAAAAGGAAGATGGGGGAGTAGCTGCGAAAGGGGGGACAGCACAAAAGCCATACAGAGACTTGCTCCCCTCATCCCAGAATACCACAAACAAAAATGGCGAAAACTACTCGAAAGATGCCGACCCTAACTACCCTACCCTTTTTTCAACTCGTGGAGAATGACGAGGGCTTCTCCCAAGGGTATGCCCAGTTTTATCGCCAAGTCCTTGGGGTTTACGTCGGGTTGCTCATGGAGAATGATGTCTCTGGTGTAGGCCTTATGATGGGGATACATGATCATGGCGTGAACCGTTTCCACGAGAATGGGCCACAAGGGGTTACTTACATAATCCTCCAAGCTCATAGGGGTCCGCTCACGTAATTTTAACAACCTTCCTACTCAATTGGTTTTCCATAATCCAAGGAAGGCTCTATAAAATGTCGTCGCCAAGTTCATGTTGCTAAGGTTGGGAATGTTCCAAAACCGTAAAACATATTTCTGTGAGGCTTAGCATAAAGGGCTTATTCAGCGATTACAGAGCCTGCGTATAATGTGAAACCATCTATAAGATAAGGCTTTAGGAAATAAAAGAGGTGAGAGTGTGAGCCGAAGAAAACCGATGGATAGATGCGAAAGAGGAATCTGGTTCGACACCGAAGGCACTCTAGTCTACCCAGGCAGGCGAAAAGCGACACGGAGGCTATGCTGAGGGCTCAGGGGAGATTCAACGTATTACTGACTAATGCAAAAATATTGGAGAAAAAGAGCGTTATGGAGCCGTATGGCATATTAAGCCAACAAGAAGAGTGCGGGAGCCATACGTTAGACCACTACCAACATGGGACATCTACGACCCGCATGGATATGCAACCGCCCTCGGAATGCTCAAACGAAGGCCACCATCCCAACAATTCACCAACCCCGTAGAGACGGGACGCGTAACTGGCATCATCATA
>LIHJ01000062.1 GCA_001399805.1 Candidatus Bathyarchaeota archaeon BA1 | reverse complement strand
CCGAGTTTTATGTATTATAAATCTGACCACTTTTGCTCGTCGCCAACGGCCTTTCCCTCCATCTCATTGACCGGCTCTTTCTGTTCCCTGAAATGCAAACACTGCGGGGGGAGGGTCCTAACCACCATGATCCCAGCCCTCACACCCAAGGATTTGGTCAACCTTTGCGCAGAGCTCAAAAAGAAAGGGGCGGATGGTTGCCTCATAAGTGGCGGATGCTTGCCAGATGGCTCCGTCCCCCTCGGCAGATTCATAGATGCCATCGCTAAAATCAAGCAGGATCTAGATCTAACAATCGTGGTGCACACCGGTGTCATCGACCCCTCGACGGCAAGAAGATTAGGGGAGGCGGGGGTTGACGCCGCCCTCATCGATGTGATAGGCTCGGATGAAACGATAAGGGAGATTTATCAACTAAACGTTGAGGTTAAAGATTATGATAGGGCCTTGGGGGCGCTGCACCAATCAGGTATTTCACTCGTGCCGCACGTTCTTGTTGGGCTTCACTATGGCAGGCTTAAGGGCGAATTCGAAGCACTGAAAATCATCTCAAAATACGAGCCTGCCGCAGTTATAATCATCGCTCTGATGCCGATACGCGGCACACTTATGGAAGGGGTTAGCCCTCCCACGCCGGAAGATATAGTGAGGGTCTTGGTAACGGCTCGACTTGGGCTGCCTAAAACGCCCGTGGCTCTTGGTTGCATGAGACCAAAGGGTGAACACAAGGTTGAGACGGATACGCTGGCGGTGAGGGCTGGAGTGAACGCCATAGCCTTTCCAGCCGAGGAAGCCGTTCGATTGGCCGAATCTCTGGGGTTGGAAATATCCTTTTCATCCTTGTGTTGCTCACAAATCTACAATGAAATTTAGGGTGGTGTTTAGAAGCCTATTATGAGTGACTCTGTGGAGAGCACGCCGGCGATGGCTCTTAATTCGTCGGAGATGACTCGGGAGAGCTGCTCTAGACTCTGTGCCTCCACCTCGGCAACTAGGTCATATCGTTCGAAAACGCCATACACCTTCACCACTCCCTTTATCTTTTCCATCTCCTCCTTGGCCGACTTTACGAAGTTTAGGTGCTCCCCAGTTCTCCCACTCACTTTGACAAAGGGTTTAAGCCAAAACAATAACTGTATCATTGGGTAGGTTTAACTGGGGTTTCCTCTCACATCCAAAAATCTCTCGGAACTGGAATGGGCGGTCAGGGCCACATGTCCATAAAACCGCTGTTCATCGGGATGGTAGGTTAGATGTAGGAGGCTTTTGCAGCCCCTTATCGGGAACCTTCCCCCTCTGGATATTTCTTCGTCTACCTTTTGATCACGTCGATGATGGTTGCTTGATCACCTATCAGAAATTCAAGATCATGGCCCACCATTTTGTTTATGTCCGGGTCCCTGAGGATCAGCTTAACCCTCTTCATTGGGATGCGGTTCCCAATTTGAATAGGCACACGGGGCTAAAACCATTTTCGTCTTAATCGCCATATCGTTAGATATCTGAAAATCCTTTAAATCCTCATGGAAGACGGCTACACACCCGAGCATTCGCAGAATAGGTGGGTTTTGCTTAAAACGGTTAATGATAAATTTACAGAAAGCGTATCTATTGATGAATGGATGGGGGAACATGAGGTTCTCACCTAAAGAGCTGGAGAGATACGACCGACAAATTCGGATCAAGGGTATCGGAAAAAACGGGCAGTTGAGACTGAAAGGGGCTCGTGTGATGGTTGCGGGTGCAGGTGGGCTGGGCTGTCCTGCCTCCCTCTATCTGGTGGCAGCTGGGGTGGGCTATGTGGCGGTTGTGGATAAGGAAACGGTTGAGTTGAGCAACCTCAATCGCCAGGTTTTGCATTGGGCCAGCGACGTGGGCAAGCTGAAAAGCGTTTCCATCGTTAAGAAGCTCCGTCAATTGAACCCTGAGGTGAGGGTGGAGGCGGTTGACGAAGTTATCACGCCGGAAAATGCACGACAACTCGTGAGAGGGTTCACGGTGGTCGTGGATGGCATGGACAATTGGTGCACCCGGTTCATCATAAACCGAGCTTGTGTGAAGGAAAGTGTTCCCTTTGTGCACGCGGGAGTCCACTCCCTCTATGGACAAATCACCACCATACTGCCTGGAAAGGGCCCCTGCCTCCAATGCATCCTACCCAAGATTCCACCAGAGGAGGAGAAACTTCCCATTCTTGGCGCAACGGCGGGAGCCCTAGCTCTGTTAGAGGTCTTGGAAACCATGAAGCTCATCACCGGAATAGGCGAACCCCTGGTGGGGCGCATGCTCCACCTCGACGCAGAAACCATGAGCATCCAAGAGATCAGGGTGGAGAGGAGAACCGACTGCCCCGTCTGCGGAAAACCTAAGTGAGGATAGATACGCTCCTACTTTCATAACTAACACGTGAGCCCCTGCTAGGTGCAAGAGCGCTATTGTAGCATGTTAGATGGGAATGAAAAATTTATCTAACAGTTAGAAACCATCGTTAATCTTAAAACGAACGAGCACAGAATATCCTAGTCAAGAGGTGAGAAGTTTGGTTAAAGTAGACGACTACGAAATAATGGAAGGACTCCACTACTCCAAGGAATACTTCTGGGTGCGCATCGAGGATGCAAAGGTGAGGATGGGCATTACCGACTACGCCCAAAAACAGCTGCGAGAAATAGTCTTCGTCGAGCTTCCAAGCGTAGGTGCCACCCTACAACAAAACCAACCCTTCGGAACCGTGGAATCCGTTAAGGCGGTCTCCGACCTCGTTGCTCCCCTCAGCGGAACCATCAAGGAGGTCAATGAAGAGGCACGAAATAGACCAGAGCTACTTAACGAAGATCCCTATGGACAGGGATGGTTACTTGTTGTTTCACCAACCGATCTTGATGAGGAACTAAAGTCTCTCATGGGCTTCGACAAGGCGGTGGAGTGGCACAAGGAAATCATTAAGGAAGGCTAAACATGCCAAGACGAATAGTTATCCTTGGAGCACACGCCGCAGGAGTGGATGCAGCAGCAGCAGCAAGAAAAACCGATAGAACCGCCGAAATCACCCTACTCACCACAGAGAACAAAGCAGGATATTCACGATGCGGAATTCCATTCGTGTTGGGTGGCCATATACCTCGCTTTGAAGATCTGGTGGTTTATCCACCCGGCTATTACCGCATGATGAAACTTAACCTCAGACTGGAAACAACAGCCACAAGCATTAATAAAGAAGCCAAGACCGTCGAGATACAGAACAAGACGGGAAAGCAAGAGACACTCTCATATGACAGCTTGATTATTGCAACTGGCGCCTACCCGCTTGTACCACCGATAAAAGGCCGGGAAAAGCAGGGAGTGTACGCGCTTCGAACTATTGAGGATGGGGAGAGAATTGACCAAGCTATTAGGAAGGTGAAATCAGGGGTTGTGATAGGAGCTGGCTTAATAGGCCTAGAGGTCGCTGCAGCCCTTGTTGAGAGGGGATTAAAAACAACGGTAATTGAGCTCCTCCCGTATGTTCTTCCAGCAATGCTGGATCAAGACATGGCTGGGGTGGTTCATAAGATGCTTGAGGAGAGAGGTATGAGGATCATTGTGGGACGTGGGGTCGATGAGATTCTCGGAACCGAAAAAGTGACGGGGGTCTCTGTTGCTGGGGAGGAGATCCCAGCCGACTTAGTTGTGGTAGCAACTGGTGTAAGGGCTAACACTGAATTAGCCCAAAAAGCGGGCATAGCCATTGGCGAGACCCGAGCTATAAAGGTGAACATGAGGATGGAAACCAGCGTTAAGGACATTTATGCAGCAGGAGACTGCGTTGAATGCGTGAGCTTGGTCACTCATAGACCAATATTAAGTCAGCTCGGAACAACGGCTGTAAGACAAGCGAAAGTGGCTGGGATCGACGCTGCTGGAGGATACGCCATGTTTCCGGGAGTACTGGGCTCCGCTGTCACAAAGATGTTTGACACGGAAATTGGCGCCACTGGCTTAACGGAGTTCATGGCGAATAGAGCTGGAATCCAAACTATTACAGGAAGCATAACTTCAAAAACTAAGGCTGACTACTATCCAGGAGCCCAACCAATAAGGGTAAAGATTGTGGTGGAAAAGGAAACGCAAACGATTATCGGTGGCCAAATAGTTGGTGGGGAGGAGGTAACCCAGCGAATAAATGCTCTATCCTTTGCTATACAAAATCAGATGACTCTTAGAGAATTGGTGAAAGCGGATACCTGCTACGCACCTCCATTGTCAGAGACATGGGAGCCGATGGTCCTCGCTGGGGAAGCTGCACTCATCAAGCTTCGATAGCACGGATGAAAGATTTATATTCAAATACGATACCTTTAAAATCTCTAAATTGGTTAAAAAAATGATGGAGGTGTAATTAGCTTGCCTAAGGCGAAAGTGAAAGTTGCTTTAAATGGATATGGCTGCATCGGAAAGCGGTGTGCCGATGGTGTCGCTCTACAAGATGACATGACCCTCGTCGGGATTTCTGATGTGGTGGCTGATTATAGGGTTAAGATGGCGGCGGTGAAGGGCTATCCCATATATGCTTCAGTCCCAGAGAGAATCCCCGACATGAAGAAGGCAGGTATCGAGGTAATGGGAACATTAGAAGACCTATTGAAAGAGGTGGACATAGTTATTGACGCCACTCCGGCGGGTATAGGAGCAAAAAACAAGCCCCTTTATGAAAAAGCCGGAGTCAAAATGATCTTTCAAGGCGGAGAAAAACATGAGGTTGCTGGCCACTCCTTCGTGGCTCAATCCAATTATGAAACCGCTCTAGGAAGGAACGCCACACGCGTAGTCTCATGCAACACGACAGGAATCTGCAGGGTAATAGGGACGCTTCATAAGAAGGGATGGGTCAAAAAGGCTAGGGCGGTTTTAGCAAGAAGAGCCAATGACCCATGGGAAAGTCACTTAGGTGGCGTAATAAACACATGTGTCCCCGAAACTCACATACCTAGCCACCAGGGACCTGATTCCCAGAAAGTAATCCCAGACCTAAACATAGTCACTATAGCTGCAAAGGGTCCTTGGAACTTAAGCCACATGCACTTCGCAATGGTTGAGACATATGGCGGCATTACTAAAGAAGATGTCGTTAAAACTTTTGAGGAAACCCCGAGGTTAGTACTCATTAACTCCGCCGATGGCATTGGCGCCCTAAACTCTCTGATTGAACTCATGAGAGATATGGGTAGACCGAGGGCCGACCTTTGGGAAGTTGGCGTCTGGGGAGACATATTAGATGTTCAAGGCGATGAAATATACCTGGTTTATCAAGTTCACAATGAGGCTATAGTGGTTCCTGAGAATGTGGATGCTGTTAGAGCGCTGACGGAAATCGAGCCAGACGTAAGGAAATCCATGGAAAAAACGGATAAAGCGCTAGGAGTCAAGAAACAGTTCTTCTAACCCCTGTTTATTTTTTTAACGCCATTTGGAGAAGGAATATGACACCCTTCTTGACCTTGGACGACCTTGACTTTAAAGACAAAACAGCATTGTTAAGGGTAGACTTCAACTCGCCAGTGAATCCTGAAAACAAAACGATCCTTGATGACACAAGAATTCGGTCACATGCAGAAACAACCATTAAAGAGTTGTCTGAAAAAGGCGCAAAAATCGTAATTTTGGCGCATCAAGGAAGACCAGGAGACCCTGACTTCACCCCGCTTAAGGAACATGCCGAAATTCTCGGCAGCATACTGGGTATACCAGTTAAATACGTAGACGATGTTTTTGGAGAAAAAGCGCAAAAAGCCATTAAAGAATTGAAGAGCGGCGAGATTCTTGTTTTGGAGAATGTTCGAACGTTTCCAGATGAAACAAAGAAGGGAACCCCCGAGGAGCACGCGAAATCCGAGTTCGTGAAGAAGCTGGCTCCATTAGCCAACGTGTTTGTTAACGATGCCTTTGCAGCCGCCCATCGGTCCCACATCTCCATGGTAGGTTTCACAGCGGTTTTGCCCAGCGTTGCTGGTCGGATAATGGAGAGGGAGCTCAAGGCCTTAAGCAAGGTGCTGGAGGCTCCGGAAAAGCCCTGCGTCTACATTCTTGGGGGAGCAAAGGCTGACGATTCCCTAAAAATCTCCCGATATGTGCTGAAGAACAATATTGCGGACCAAGTACTAACCGGTGGGATCGTGGGTCACCTGTTCCTAGCAGCCAAGGGTATTGACCTTGGAAAGCCGAACATGGAGTTCTTGGAAAAGAAGGAGCTGATGGGCTTGGTCCCGGGCATACGGGAGCTGATGAACGCCTACCCCAAAAACGTTGAGAACCCCGTGGATGTGGCCATTGAGGTGGAGGGAAAAAGAAAAGAAATAACGGTTGGAGACCTTCCCACTAATTATCCGATATGTGACATTGGAACAAAAACCATCGAAAAATACGGTGATGTCATACACAAGTCTAAATCCATCGTCATCAGTGGTCCATTGGGGGTCTTTGAGAACAAGGAATTCATCAAGGGAACCAAACAAGTTTTTGAGGCGATCGCGGCCTCCAAGGCCTTCTCCTTAGTTGGCGGGGGACACACCGTGGCGGCTGTAGAGGAGCTGGGATTAGCAAGGAAGATGTCCTACGTTAGCACCGCGGGGGGCGCCCTCATAGAGTTTCTCATGGGGGAACGACTGCCAGGGGTAGTGGCGCTAGAGAAAGCAGCGACTAGAGCCTAGCCCTCCCATTTTTTATAAATACTCGCAACAACCAGTCAAACTTTCACGGCTGATGCTCTGAAACCTGTTTATAGGCTTCACCTAGCGTTCCCCAGACCTTGTCCCAGTCATCCGATTCAAGGATGCTGCCTACCCCGCCACGGTATGTCCATGCAAATATGGAGTCCACATTAAGGCTATCCGCTATGTTAACAGCCTCTCTGATCTCCAGCTCTCTCCCCTTGGGAACTTTAAAGGCCTGAACCCATACCTGAACTGATTTATTATGATCCCTAGCCAGCTTCACGGCCTTCTCAGATTTCTCCTTGAAGAATTTTAAGCCCTCATCAGATTTTATGCGAAACCAGTAGGGGTCCGTGGCGAACACGTCCAAATGGGGCATTGAAGCAACCTTTTTCCATTCTGTTATGCCTATTAAGGGGCTTTCCGTCGGGAGCACACATGTGACAATCTTGATGTGATTTCCATGCTTCTTTACATGATGGGATAGGAACGTGAGGAAATCTAATGCCATGTCTTCTCTAAACCCGATTACCTCATTCATCAACGCAGTGGGCATTTCGAATCCGTGTTTTTTCTTAAATGTGGCCCTGCACACGTCACATCTGCACGCCCAATCCTCACTGTACCAGTTGGCGTAGTGAGGTTCGTCCCAAAAAAAGCCGTCAATTTCTACCTGGGAAAGCATCTCATCGATATTATTGGTAAGGTACTCTCTGAAGGGTTCATGATTCATGCACATGGCGTTATAGGTTTTACCTGAAGCTGACACCTGCCTCCCAGAGAGGCTTTGTTGAAGTATGAGACTTGGGGGCTCGCCCGCAAAGGTTTTGCCCCAACCCCATAAATCCACATAAGCCTTTAAGCCAAAATCCCTAGTAAGCTTCGTCATTTTTGTCACAGATTTCCTCCAGAACCACCAATCAAATTCGGAAATTGCCATCAGAACCGCGTTACACCCCTTTTCCATCATTTCATCCAGATCTCTTGCAACCCTATCAAGCTGCATCACACCGTAATATGAAACGCCCCTCTCAGCTATCAATAACACCGCCTCAGACACATCCATTTTTAATAAGAAAATGTTAGAGATGAAGATTCTTATATTTAACATGAATAACTATCGTTACTTTCAGGTGCTTGAGCGATGGAGCCCACGCTAAATGATTTAATTAAACGAGGTGAAGCGAGCCCCTATTATAGGCTTTTAAACATAAGGATCAGGAAGGTGGAGGACGGCTATGCCCGCTTAACCATGGATATAGAGGAGAAGCACCTTCAGTTTTTGGGGGCGGTTCACGGTGGAGCCATTGCGAGCCTAGCCGACTCAGCCGCTGCCTGGGCGACTGTGGTTTCAACCGATTTGAAGGGTGTCCCAGTGACGGTGGAGATGAAAATAAACTTTCTGGCACCTGTGGAGTCAGGTCGGCTCATCGCCGAAGCCCGAAGCATACACAAAGGCCTTAGAATCTCCGTAAGTGACGTGGAAGTAAAAGATGACGAGGGGCATCTAGTTGCGAAAAGCCTCGTAACCTATTACCTACGAAGAGAGGGTTGGTAGCGGGGGGTCGAGTTTCAGGAGGATACGGCTTTAAGCCTCCTTTTGAACGACCGTTAAAGGTGGCATGCCACTATCTTTGGGTCTCTGAGGGCGGGTTACGTTACCCTTATGAGCCCAACGGGTTATCCTGGCTACCCCACCCTTGTAGGAGGTTTCCAATTCCTCTCGCTACGTTTGCCCCGCCATATTAAATTTAAATTGGGGGCTTCTTAAATGTTTTTATCAGGAAGTTAGCCAGAAAACCCAAGCCTTTTAAGGGTGGGATGAATGGCGTAAAACTTTAAATTACCGTTCTGGTGTTAAAGGTTAGGTCTGTGACCTTGAAAGCTAGGAAGACGATTAAAGCCAAAATCGTGCATTTAACGAAAGTTAAGCAAAGGCTCCTTGAAGAGGAATGTGGAAATCTTCAGCATTTCCTTCACGGTGAAAACGCTGAGCTATATTCAGCAAACAAACAGCAAGCCAAAAGATTCTATAAGAAAATTAAGCCAAGCAGGGAATATCCGCTTTCAATTAGAAAAGACTTGATTAAGATTGAGCGACAAACCACAAAGATTGCTGAGTATTGGGCGAGAGGAGAATTTGGGTTGCTATTAAGCCTCACTACCCAACAGAGCCGGACATGGAAATCTGTGAATCTAAGTTGTTTAAGCGTAACGAAGGCTTTTACTTGCACGTAGTTGTTCGGAAGGAAATCGAGCCTAAAACTGGTTGTAATGATGTTTTAGCCATAGACTTAGGTATTCACAATATTGCGGTGACCGCGAACTCCAAAACTAAGGAGGTTCATTTCTATGGAAAGAGGCTTAGAGCCGTTCGAGGACATTACTTCCACCTGAGAAGAAAGCTTCCAAATAGGAGGGCTGTTAAGAAAGTCGGTAAACATGAGAAGCGGATAATTAATCATGAACTCCATAAGATTTCTAAGACCATCGTTCTGGAGGCAAATCGGACAAACTCGGTCACAGTCATGGGAAAGCTAAAAAGCATGAGGAAAAACGGAAATGGTAAGGGACGAAGATTCAATCGTAAACTGAATAGCTTCTCATATGCCAAACTTTCAAGCTACATTAGATATAAGGCCGAATGGCTCGGAATACCAGTCTTAACCATTAGCGAAGCCAACACAAGCAAAAAATGCTCCCTATGCGGTAGAGAAGGCCTTAGACATAACGGCTTGTTTAAATACTCATGTGGAGCAAAATTAAGTGTGGACTATAATGGAGCGAAAAACATAATGAAACGAGCACTCGGTAAGCTCCACGCAGAGCCTCTATCGAGTGTAGGGGCTGAGGTGAACCAGCCCAGAACCACCCCTACGGACAGCCTGAGTCCGATGATGAGGATGGAAGCCCCATGCGAAAGCTTGGGGTAGTTCACTTAAAAGTCTGGTATGCAAACTATTCTATAAGGGTGATAAGTTGGTTCTGCCTGTTAAAATCTTTGAGATAGAAGATGATGTTGATCTTGGATTGATAGTTCAGAAGCTCAAGGATTTCCGTGAAGAGGAGCCTTATCAAACGGAGGAGGGAGAAACCGTAAATCTAGTAACGGAAATTTTGGACCTTAAACTAAAGGAAGGCTTAATAGTGGGAGCTTTCAGCACGGATTTCGTGCGGACACGTTATTACAGACGTAAGCCAGTCGAAACCTTCGTTACTGAGGAATCTCCCTTTTGGATTAAACGTTTCAAGGGGAGGACCTTCCTAATAGTATTAGCGCCATCTGTGGCTCGTGGAGTAAAGAAGTTATTAACAAGCCACGTAGCAAATAAGCTCAGTAAGGTTCTTTTCATCAAACCCCACGCGATTGTTGAGGCAAGGATCACTCATGAGACCCTTAAGGATCTTCATGAGTCGAACCCCCAGGCGACGAAGCTTATATGGTTTGACGACGTTGATATTCCGGGCATAGAAAAGCTTTGTTTAGCGGGTTCCAGTCTCGCTGACACCCAGCTCTACCACGACTACCTTGAACATGGAAAGATCTGGTACGTTGTCTTTGAAGTCCAGAAACGGGGAATCGTAGTCGGGATTACAAGGAATTGTGTGGTGACCCTCTTCAGCAAAAGCACCACCGACGAGTTCGTAAATTACATCTTAGAAGACCTTCTAACACTCATTGAGTAATCGGTGTGTAGACCTTTACATATTCATTCGGCTACACCAAATCACTCAAGAACCTCTATAGAGTCTACCTTACCGTCTCCGTCTAGGTCAAATCCTTGAATCACGGTCGCAAACTTCTCTTCGTCGCTGAAGTTCTTGAGGACTTCCTTCCAGAATTTGGTGAGGGCTATGACGCAGGCCTTAGTTCCCACCGCCTTGTTACCAGCGAGAGCGATGATCCTCTTATCTTCGTTCCAAGGATTGACGATCCTGGCAATCACCCCTACGGTGTCGCCGGTGTAGACGTTCCTAGTTCTTTCGGAGACCAAGCCTCCAAGAAGGAATCCATGCTCAGTGGGCATCATGTTGAACCGTATGGGCAAAAACTCATTGACCTCCTCGGTGATGAGGTTGGTCCCGGGACCACCCACCAGAATCAGGTTGTTACCCTCATCCTTCTCCGCCTTCACGTCCACGTCCAGTTTTATGGCAAAATCCTCCGGCAGGTCCACG
>LIHJ01000076.1 GCA_001399805.1 Candidatus Bathyarchaeota archaeon BA1 | reverse complement strand
AAAGAGATTTATGAGCCTACACATCAGACTTAGATTTTATGTAAAGGAAAGACAAGAAATATATAGAAGAGGGATGGGCGGCAATGGGGGCATCTAAAGAGATAAAAGAGCTGGTGGGGTCGAGGTACAGCCGAAAATTCATTTTGTTCCTAGAGGAAATAAGAGATTATATGAGAAAGAGGGCTAAAGAGAATAAGCCTAGATGGAGTGACATAATCCAAGAAACTATAGAGGAGTTCGGAAGAAATAGATTTAAAAAGGCTATGTTCCTCCTATATGCTAGCCCGGAAGAGGGCGGAATGGGCTTATCTACACACAAAATTGCTGAGGAAATGTTAGGGGTGAGGGAGCCTAAACGGAGAGTACCTGCCGCCGCAGTTATTTCGCGTTGGTTGAAGCGTCTTGGTATAAGACTCAGACCACCTAAGTGGATTCGTGTTAACCCTGAGTTTGGTCTAATAAAAGATAGTTATTATGTAGGGCACGATAAAAGGGTGGAGAAGGTACCCTTCACAAACGATCTCGCCTATATAGGAGGGTTTAGCATAGGAGATGGATATATTAATCCGAAAAGAGGGGCTTTCTGTGTATTTAATAGTAATTTTGGATTATTACCCGAGCTGAAGAGGATTATGACCGCGTTATCCTCTACTCGTCATGTCTATGAGCGTTATTACTATGTTGAGAGAGAAATATCCATGTCCTTGCACGAAGGAGGAAGCCAATTACTGGGGGCTAACAATGTATAGTGTTATACACGCACGACTTTTTGCAACAAAAGAGGGATTAAATTGGAAAAACATTAACTATATCCGCCTAGACCCTCATTACGCAGCAGTATTTCTTGCTGGGTTATGGGACGCCGACGGAACTATCAGAAATAAGAATGCTGTCTTATCCCAAAATGAGGACAGAAAAGAGCTTTTAGATAAAATTAAAGAAATTTTGATGAAGCATTACATTATTAAAACTGGCTGCGTCAGGTTAGAGAGAAAGAAAGAAAAATGTGTGTTTCACCTCGAAAGTAAAGTCTATAGAGCCAAGAAAGACATATACGCTTTAACCGTCATTAAGGAATCCTTCACTAAGTGGGCTGAAGCGATTGGAAAGCATATGAAACATCCCGACAAAGTTGTAAAGATAAAGGTTGAATTGGGAGTAGGTTAAACTTGCCTTATGTATATGAGCTTGGTGAGCGTAAGGTCATCGAGATCATAACGCGTTACTTGGAAAGGATGCCAGGAGCTCCCCTACCAATAGGGGACGATGCCGCCGCCATTGACATAGGGCATGGATCAGTCGCCGTTATTCACTCTGATATGCTTGTTGGAAAGACGGATGTTCCGCCAGGCATGAGCCTTTGGCAGGCCGCCCGCAAGTCCGTGGTGATGAACATCAGCGACTTAGCCGCCAAGGGAGTACGGCCCATCGCCATCCTCGCCTCTATTGGGGTTCCACGAGGACTAAACGAGAAAGACATCGAACAGGTTGGAAAGGGACTAAACGAGGGAGCTCGTGAATACAACGCCTATGTTTTAGGCGGAGACACCAACGAAGCCTCCGACTTAGTGATTAGTTGCGCCGCGTTTGGGATTTGTAAGAAACGCTACCTCATGAAACGCAGTGGAGCGAAGCCCGGTGATATAGCGGCAGTGACAGGCTTTTTCGGTAAAACCGCGTCTGGCTTAAAGATTTTACTGGAAAAGTTTTCAGCCCATCCAGAAGTAAAGAAGGAGCTTGTCGACGCTGTTTTTATGCCCCGTGCGCGATTAAAGGAGGGCTTGGCCCTTGCCCAAACACGAGCCGTAACAGCCTCCATCGACTCCAGTGATGGACTGGCCTGGAGCCTCCATGAAATCTCAAGAGCCAGCAACGTGGGCTTCTTTATTGACGATATACCGATGGCTTTTGAAGCCAAGGGCTTCGCAAAAATCCATAATATCGATCCGGTGGGTTTATGCCTGTATGGTGGGGAGGAATACGAGCTTTTAGTGACCATCAAACGGAGACTTTGGGAGAAGGCAAGGGAAGCTGTGGAGAGCGTTGAGGCATCTTTAATCAAAATTGGTTTGGTCACGGAGGAAAAGAATCTTCTTCTTAGATGGGAAGGGAAGACAATCCCCATAGAGGCCAGGGGATGGGAACACTTTAAAACGGCTCGGATCAAAACATGATGGGTCAGCGGGAGGCTCTTCATGGTTAAATCATGTGATGTGGGTAGTTTACCTTTTCTCAACGACGTTAAGAGATTTCTGGAAGGTGCATCACGCTATGGGTCTTCCACCGATGAGTTTGTCAATTATTTTGAGAGGAGGGTGATCAATGGGTTCTTGGATAAGGTTGAGGCAGGCATTGATGTCCCCAACTATCCTCAGTTTAGGGACATGAATGAGATGTTTTTGGAGATGATTAACGGCGTGGAGAGGGTGAAGGGCGGATACCTGGAAACTGGAGTTCTTTCCATAAAGGAGGGGAAGGGTTCCATACCAGAGGTCCTGGCAATAAAACGGAACCCCCGAGAGATTTACGAGAGGATGGGCGGCTCCTTCAAGATGAAGGTTTGCGTCACGGGTCCCTACACGCTGTCCTCCCTTTTCCTCTATAAAGACAAGGGGATCGTCAGCCGGTTAGGGCACATGATCTCAAAGATTGTGGAAAGCAACCTTTTCAGCGAGAAATATGGGTCTGTGGTTTTGGTCTCCGTGGATGAGCCAGTTTTCGGGCTGTTAGACGACCCGCTGATGGACCGAGGCTCTGAGGCGAGAGAGAACCTACGGGGGGCTTGGGAATCCATCTTTCAGAGGGCCAAACCCAAGGGCGTACAAACATGTATGCACCTTCACAACACGGCTGACGTGTTGTTTTGGGATGTGGAGGCGCTGAATCTTATTGAGTCGCATGTGGGTGACCCTCTATACGAAGCGAAGAGAACACGGGAGCTTTTAGAGTCTAAGGACAAGTTTTTGAAGGCCAGCATATGCATCGCAGACTTTGACAAGTTGATTAGGGGGAGAGTCATCGCCGATTCGCCACAAAAAATGAGTGAATTCATCATCAATCAGAGGGTTGCGGAAGCCTGGAAGAACATCAAAGAGGGAAAACTGGACCCTAAGACCTTTCTGGAGGATACCGAGTTGATGAGGGAGCGGCTAAGCAAGGCGATTAATCGATTTGGTGCAGAGCGGGTTCCCTACGCTGGACCTGAATGTGGATTGAAGGGCTTCCCAACCTATGAGTGCGCAATGGAGTGTTTAAGAAGAGTCTCCGATGCAATCAAAAATACCACTAAGTAGTTGGGGGATAAAATGACTTCGCAGTTTGAGGAAATTAATGTGTTCAAAAAGCTGCTTGTTAAAAGAACAAGGCTAGAGGACGTTACAAAACTTCTCGTTGACACAGCCATGGGAAGGGAGAAGGCTGACCTCGTAATCAGAGGCGGCAACCTGGTGAATGTGAGCTCTGGAGAGCTCTTAGAGAACATGGATGTGGCCATTAAGAGGGATCGAATTGCCCTCGTGGGAAGGGCAGGCCACACCATAGGAAACAAGACAACAGTTATGGAGGCAACCGGCAAGTATCTGGTTCCAGGGTTCTTAGATGGCCACGTTCACATCGAAAGTAGCATGATCACAGTCACCCAATTCGCCAGGGCTGTGCTGCCCCACGGGACCACCAGCGTGTTCATAGACCCCCATGAGATCGCCAATGTGCTCGGCTTGGAGGGCGTCAGACTCATGCTTGACGAGGCCAAGGGGCTTCCCCTCAAGGTGTTCGTCTGCATTCCCTCCTGTGTTCCTGCTGCCCCCGGCTTCGAAACTGCTGGGGCGGAGATCACGCCCGCCGACGTTGAGGAGGCTCTCAGATGGGAGGGTGTCATTGGGTTGGGCGAGATGATGAACTACCCCGGCGTGCTCCATGGCGATGAGAAGGTGCATGGGGAGATCCAGGCAGCCCTCCGCGCCAACAAGGTGGTGGAGGGTCATTCCAATGGGCTGCTAGACATGGAGTTAGCGGCTTATGCAGCGGCTGGCATAACCTCCTGTCATGAATCCACCAGAAAAATCGATGGGATACAACGGCTGAGGCTGGGTTTATACACAATGATACGGGAGGGTTCTGCCTGGCGTGACGTTGCTGAGGTGATTAAATGCGTAACGGAGCAGAGGCTGGACCCACGCCACGTGATTTTGGTCACGGATGATCGGCACCCCGAGACCTTGATGACCCGGGGTCACCTGAACGATGTTGTTCGGCGAGCCATTGAGGAGGGCGTGGACCCAATCACAGCGGTGCAGATGGCCACCCTGAACACAGCAGAGCATTACGGGGTTAGCCGAGACATTGGCAGCATCGCTCCCAGCAAGTCCGCCGACATTCTCATTCTTAATAACCTCTCCGGCGTTAGCGTGGACACGGTGATAGCGGATGGGGTGGTGGTTGCCAACCAGGGAAGGATGCTCATCGATTTGGCCCCTCCCCAGCATCCTGACCTTGTTAGGCGGTCCATCCACCTGAAACGGCCTATAACAGCGGGAGACCTCTCCATCAAGGCCCCTACGAGGAATGGAACGGTGATGGTTCACGTCATAGGTGTGGTTGAAGCCAAAGTTGTCACGAGGCACCTGCAAGAAGAATTGCCCGTTAAGGATGGGGTAGTTCAGCCGAGCATAGCCAAGGATATAGCAAAGGTGGCCGCGGTGGAGAGGCATAAACAAACGGGTAATATTGGTCTGGGCTTTGTGAGCGGGTTTGGCTTCAAGGAGGGAGCGGTTGCATCGAGTGTTGCTCACGACAGCCATAACCTGCTGGTGGTGGGCATGAACGACCACGACATGGCCTTTGCGATCAACAAATTGGCCGAGGTCGGTGGCGGGATGACCGCAGTCAAAAATGGTGAGGTAATAGGGTTGGTGGTGTTGCCTATCGCGGGGCTAATGTCCGATGAGCCCTTGGAAAAAGTTTGTGAGCATGTGGAAAAGCTGCAAAACGCATGGGTGGAGTTGGGCTGCACCATGGCTTCGCCCTTCATGACCATGTCCCTCCTCGCATTACCCGTGCTCCCGGAACTCAGGATTACCGACAAAGGCCTGGTGGATACACAGAGATTTCGGTTCGTCAAGCTAATGGTCGGATAGGTTTTACCTTGAACCACTGAAAGACAACTTTTAGGGTTAGTGTATTTCAGGTCGTTATCAAAAGTGACCGAGACCGCTGGTATTGCTTCAAGAGCCAATCAAACCGTTTCGGGGATTGCCCTCACCATCTTCTCCATGTGGAACCTAGGCCGTGCTCTCCTAGGCGCCTACCTCTTTGGAGGAGTTGAGGCTCTCCAATATCGGCTTCAGCCACCTCCACCTTATGGCTTGGGAATCTCACCCACCCTCCTGGCGATGTTACCCTACGCGCTCGTTGTGATTGTTCTACTGGCTGGAACAAGAGAGACCATACGAAAGAGGATGGGTGCACCCTCCGCCCTCGGAACACCCTATGTGAGAGGTGAAAAATAGCCGTCTCAAAGTAAAACCCTTTTAGACAGTCGCCCCGATTCTTTAAGGGGTTTGGAAAACCTTGGCTAGTCTCCTCATTAAGCATGGAACCGTTATGACCATGGATGCTCAGCGGCGTGTGATTGTGGATGGGTCCGTGGCTGTTGAGGGTGACAAAATTGTGGCTGTGGGCAAAACCAAGGAGCTGAGAAGGGAATATTCGGCGGAAAGGGTTTTGGACGCGTCTAGGACGGTGGTGATACCTGGGCTAATTGATTGTCACGTACATCTGGCTCAGGCGTTAATTCGAGGATGCGCTGACGATGTTTCATTAGTTGGGTGGTTGAGGGACAGGGTTTGGCCGCTCCAGGGGGGCTACACCAAAGAGGACGGTAGAATCAGCGCTCTTCTATGCATGCTCGAGATGATCAAGTCGGGCACAACCTGCTTCGTAGAATCAATGCTTCACACACGCTATGGATTTGATGGCGTCGCGGAAGTGGTTAAGCAGTCTGGGATGAGGGCGATCCTATCTAAATCGGTCATGGATATGGCGGGATATGCGACGGAGAAGGGCATCATGCATGAGGGGATGATTGAAACCAAGGAGCATTCTCTCAATGAAGCAGTTCAGATGATCCGAAAATGGGATGGGAAGGCTGATGGAAGGATCCACGTCTGGTTTGGTCCCAGAACACCCGGGGCCTGCTCACCGGAACTCTATCGTGAGGTTAGTCAACTTGCCAAGGAGCATCATACGGGTATCACCATGCACCAGGCCGAGGTTCGGGAGGACGTTCAATACACCATGAAGGAATTCAACACGCTCCCAGTCGAGTTTGCGAAAAGCGTTGGTCTTTTAGGTTCAAACGTTCTTCTGGCGCATGCCGTTTGGTTAACGCCCAAAGAGATTCGCATGCTGGCGGAATCCGACACTAGCGTTTGTCACTGCCCAGCCTCCAACATGAAACTAGCCTCAGGAATAGCCCGAGTTCCCGAGATGCTGAAAGCTGGCGTAACCGTTTCCCTTGGATGCGATGGGGGACCCAGCAACAACTGTTATGACATGATTCGTGAAATGAAGTTAGCCGCACTGCTTCACAAGGTTCATTCTTTGGATCCATCAGTTTTGCACGCCGAAACAGTGATTGAGATGGCCACGATCAATGGGGCTAAATCAATCGGGTTAGGCAACGAGATAGGGTCTATCGTACCCGGGAGAAAGGCCGACATCATACTGCTAGACTTTAAGAAGCCCCACCTAACCCCGATGCATAACCCGGTCTCTCACTTGGTATACGCAGCAAACGGAAGCGATGTCCACACCGTCATCATAGATGGCAAAATTGTCATGGAGAATCGGGAAGTGAAAACCATGGATGAGAGTTGGGTGTTAGAAGAGGCGGAGGAGCGAGGCTTAGCCGTTGCGCAGAGAGCAAACATAACAATAAAACCTAAATGGCCTCTCCAATAACCTTTCACACCCCGTGGTGAACGGATGTTTTTTGTAACAAAGTTAAGATGTGCCCGTTGCGGGACAGAGTATTCTCCAAATACAGCCATCTACATGTGTGCTCATAAGGATGATGGTCGACTTGACATCTACTACGACTGCGAGGCGTTGGCGGAAAAGGTTACCAAGAAAGCATTAATGGAGCGTTCCACTGGCGTATGGAAATACCATGAACTCCTCCCAATCCAAAACAAAAGAAACATCGTAACATTAGGCGAAGGTGGAACTCCCCTTCTTAAAGCCAATGGTCTCGCTGGAAAGATTGCGTTAAAGACCCTCTATTTAAAAGATGAAACAAGAAATCCTACGGGGTCCTTTAAGGATCGGTCGATGACCGTGGGGATATCCAAGGCACTTGAATTTAACGTCAAAAACGTGGCGATAGCTTCTAGCGGGAATGCTGCGGCTTCCCTCGCTGCGTATTCCGCCAAGGCTGGATTGAGGTGCCACGCCTTTGTTTTAGAATTCGCTTCTCTCGCTAAGATCGCCCAGATTCACCTATATGGGGCGAGCATCATTAAAGTGAAGACCATGGAGAGGGGCGTGGACCCCACAGTGCAAATGTTACGCATGGTGATAGAAAGGTATGGTTGGTACCCTTGCCCCAGCTTTGGGCCCTTTAATCCTTATCAAGTGGAGGGCCCCAAAACCATATCCTATGAGGTTGTGGAGCAGCTAAGCTGGAACGTGCCCGACTGGATCGTGGTTCCAGTGGGTTCAGCTTGCCTCTTCGCCGGGGTCTGGAAGGGTTTTAAGGACCTACATCATCTTGGCTTCATTGAGTCCATGCCAAAATTCGCCGCGATACAACCTATGGGCTGTGCACCCCTCGTGAGAGCCTTTAAAGAGGGGAGGGGACCATTCGAAATCGAGCCATGGGAGCGTCCTAACACTATTGCTGGCGGGCTAGCCGACGTCTTTCCATGGGATGGAGACGCCGCCTTAACTGCCTTGAAAGAAATTGGAGGAACGGCTCAGGCAGTTTCCGACAGCGATATACTGAGGCTCAGAGGCTTCTCTCGTCTACCGAGGGCATATTTGCTGAGCCATTTGGAGTTGCCTCACTCGCTGGATTAGTTCAACTTCTTGATGAACGCATTGGGGAAGACGAAACCACAGTTGTGTTGATCACTGGAAGCGGTTTGAAAGACCCGGAAGTTGTAATGAAAACGTTAAAAGAAGCCCCTACTATCAAGGCTGGTATTAAAGAATTTGAAGAAATAATTATGAAATATGGCTAAGGATGGTAGACGGACAATCAACCGTTAGGTAAAAATCATTTTAAAGAGAACACCCAGTATCGCCCCGAGTATGCATATATTTAAGGTTAGGAGATATTAAATCTAAAATTCATATCGGACCTTAGGTCGTCTATCCTCTTAGACAATACATGATTAAGGTCATCAATCCTATTAGATAGCTCTTCGATCCTTCCTTCAAGTTTCACTAACCTTTCTTCAAACTCCGTTGGCATTAAGACCGATCCATGTAATATTTTCTATATCTCCCCATTAAAGGATGACTTAGTTATTAATAATTAAAGCATCCTTCTTTTGCGTCACCACTCGAGTTATAAATTATTTGTTCTCTCCCATTGTTAGCGCTAGAACAGCCATTTTTGTGTATAATCCATTTTCAGCTTGATCGTATATCACGGAGCGGCTGCTGTCCATAACCTTGTCTTCGGCCTCCTCTCCTCGAAGCACAGGCAAAACATGGGTGATGATGCCCCTTTTATCCATTAAATCCACAAGCTCTTGCGTGAGCATCCAATCCCTATGCTTTTCATGAAGCCTTGACTCATTCTCTTTTCCGAATTGGCTTGCACCCACCTTGAGCAGGGCTGCACTGGCCCAGTTTCTGGGGAACACCACGTGCGCTCCATGCAAGGCTGACTTGTAATCGTGGGTGACTTCAAGGTGGCCTCCACTGTTTGCAGCATTCTCTCTCGCTGCGTCTACAAGTTTTTGGTCTAGCTCAAACCCAGGCGGGTAAGCGAGGACTACATCCATTCCGAATCGGGTCATGATGAGCATCTCCTCTTGGATGCTGCACCGCCCCCTAAACTTTCTTGAATAGCCCCACATGATCACGTACTTTTTCGCTTGGATGTTGCCCAGCTTCTCTTGGGCCGTCATTAAGTCGGCTAGTCCCTGCGTGGGATGGAAAGAGCAGCAAGCCATGTTGATGACCGGGATCTCCGCGTGTCGAGCACACTCGCGCACCACCCAGTTACCCTTACCATACACAAAGTCAATTGCTTGATCAAGGATGCGCACCCCCAGCCCATGCCCATACCTCTCATACATCTTCGCCACATCCTTGATGGCCTCTCCCACCTCAAGTCGTGTTGTAGAGACATCAATGAACTGGGCATGGCCACCCAGGATGGTCATGGCGGCTTCAAAGGCTGCCCTTGTCCTTGTGGAGGGTGCGTAAAAAAGCATAAAAAACGTCTTTCTTCTAAGCAGTTCAGGAGCCTCGCCCCTTGCATACTTGCCCTTGAACCCCCTAGCCAGGTCTAATATGGCCTCTATTTCCTCAATCGCCCACTCCTGCGTCGTTATCAGATCCTTACCATACAAGCTGTCCTGTGCCATCGATCTCTACCTCCATCAAGTATCAGTTTCTTGCTAGTATAAATAAATCCTCAATTATGCCTTTCGTGTTTCTGGTAGGCTGAAAAGTTAATGTGCCTCGTAAACAAATGTTGATTTGAAGTGTTAGAGGTGTGGGGTTTACTGCGGTATCCTACGGTTCGAGAGGCCATGCTCTATGAGAAAATGCCAGAGGATAAGGTGAGGTGTGGTTTATGCGAGCGGAGATGCCTGATCTCTCCAGGCCTTACGGGTTTCTGTAGGACCAGAAAGAACATTGATGGCAAGCTGTATACCCTCGTCTACGGAGACATCAGCGCCCTAGAAAGCAGACCCATCGAGATCAAGCCCTTCTTCCACTACTGGCCCGGCTCCACCGCCCTCACCTTCTCAACCTGGTCATGCAATTATGACTGCATCTGGTGTTTACCAGAGGGCACACCTATATTAACCTCAAATGGTGTTCTAGCCATTGAGGAGATAGCATCTAGGTTCAAAAGGGGCGAGCCTATAGAAGCCTTTAGCCACGGTGGTTGTTTCAGAAAGGTCTTGCAAGTGTTTGAGCACCCATTTCATGGAGAGTTAGTAGTTCTCAAGCCAGCTTATCTAAACAGTGAAATTTCTGTAACCCCCAGCCACCGCGTTCTTACATATAAAAACAATCAAATTGTAAAGATAAGAGCTGATAGGCTTCAAAAGGGAGATCTTCTCGTTATCCCTATTCCTCAAGAATCAAAAGGGGAAAGAATCTTTGACCTTAAAGAAATAGTGCTTCCAGCATTAACCCCCCACAGTCAAATATCAAGCATTATTACATCAACGATTATTGAAAAAGCAAGAGAATTAAGGGCAAAGGGGTTATCGTGGAGACAAACATGCAAGGCGCTCGGAATTTCAGATCACTTAAGAAGGGTAGTCAAACAAGGGAAATCGCGCTATCAAAACAGTACGGAGCTAATTCGTGAGAAAGATGGATTTATTAGGATAAAGCGTGGAAAATTGTGGATCCCCCGTTTCTTAGGGTTAGACGGTGAATTAGCGAGGCTTATAGGCTATTATCTTGCCGAGGGATACGTTACTAAAGGGCGCCGAGGGAAGAACGGTTATACCCTGGCCTTTGTATTTAATGAANCCTATTATTCGGGAAGATAAAAAATACCGCATTTGCTATGTCTCAACTTGTAGCTCAATACTTGCCCTATTTTTTAAGCAACTATTTGGGGCAAACGTATATGATAAGAAAATTCCGATGGAATTCTTATTTTTACCCCGTAATTTACAGAAAGAAATCATTAAAGGAATATTCAGAGGCGATGGGCTTTCTAAAGAATATGTACTCGGGTCTTATCCACGTTGGAAGACGCAGGAGCGCATACAAATAACTTCGGATACCTTAAGAACACAAATCTTTTTGATGCTATGTAGATTGGGCTTTATCCCATCCCAGATTGGAAGAGACATTCACTTTAGCGGTGTAGCACAAACCGAGAGTATGCTAGAACTGATGTGCAATAAGCCAGTTCAGTTACCTAGCAAAAGAAGAAAGAAAAAGAAATTATATGGTAACATAGACAATAGATATCTATATCTCCAAATCCGCCAGATAAAGCGGAGAAATTACAATGGGATAGTCTATGATCTTGAAGCCGAGAAGGATCATACATTTACTGCATCACTAATCACCGTCAGTAACTGTCAAAATTATCATCTTTCAAAGACTGAGCCGAATCCCGCTAAGTCGAGGTATTACCCACCCGAGAGGATTGTGGATATGGCTCTTCATGGAGGGGATGAGGGTTTATGCGTCAGTTTTCAAGAACCTACTATTTTGACGGATTGGGTGGTGCCTGTGTTTAAGATCGGCCATGAGAAGGGGCTGTATTGCTGTTACGTTTCTAATGGTTATATGACGTTGGAAGCCTTGAGGATATTAAGGGATTCAGGTATGGATGGGCTTAAGATCGACATGAAAGGAGATGCAGAAACCTATCAAGAATATTGTGGTGGAGCAGACGTGGAGAGGGTTTGGAGAAACGTGAGGGAAGCCAAGAGGATGGGTTTTCACGTTGAGGTAGTGAATCTGGTTGTTACTGATGTGAACGATGACGAAGAATGCCTGAGATGGGTAATAGAAAGGCACCTTAAGGAGGCTGGACCCGACACGCCACTACACTTCACCCGATACTACCCAGCCTATAAGTTCCACAATCCTCCCACAAGGGTTGAAACATTAGAAAGGGCATACGTGATGGCTAAGAAAGCCGGGGTTCTCTACCCATACTTAGGAAATGTTCAAGGCCACAAATACGAAAACACCTACTGCCCAAAGTGCGAAGAGCTGCTCATTAAGCGACTCGGCTACGCAATAGTTCAATACAGGATAACTGACGATAAAAAATGCCCAAAATGCAACCAATCCATTCCTATAACAGGCAAGTATGTTAGAAAATGGCACTCCCTATTTTAAGGAATGTTCTGCTATGCTGCTTTTCCGCGAATCCTAAAGCGTTCTATGGGATGGGCTGTTTTCCTGCCAACAGTTTCTCTATTTTCTCCAGTCGCTTTTCTATCGCGTCCAGCCTATCCAATATTTGTTTAAGCATCCTACCCATGTCCTCGGCGGGGACCACGGGCAGCGGGGTTGGCGAGGGCCATCTCCACTCCTCCGGCCTCTCTGGGCGCCTTGGTGGTGGCAATGTAGGCGGATATGCTGCTCTTTTCTCTCCCCCCTCCTTGCTCATCCTTATCTCCCACGCAAGACAACGTAAGACAAGGTATTAATATTTGCGTTATTAAATGATTATGATGAATTGTTAATTACTATTGATTTTATTTTGATCGATTAACAAACTATATATGGTATTTTTTCAACGTTTCAACGGTGAAGTATAAAAGTGAGTAGTGAATAAAATTTAATTTTATGTCTGAACCCTAAATTTCGGGCGAAAGCTTACTCTATTACTCTTATTAGTGACCTCTTCTCATCTTTCTTCCTGACTTCTCGTTTCTTCTCCGTTTCCCTTACTTTCCCCCTTGTTTCTTCACCCACAATCCTGATTAGTGGCTGCTTTTCCAGCCCTTCAATCCTCGCCCCTGGATACCTCTGCTCTAAATCCTTACGCAACGCTGCCACATCCATGTCCCCGTATGTCTTGACCTGGACCACAGGCTTACCCTTATCATCATATGTTACGGATATAGAATAGCCAGAACCGCCTTCGACAGGTTCTCGCCCAAATGGAAGGTCCTCACTGAAACCGAAGATGTCAGGAAGTCGCCTCTTTCGCCTCCGCTCAGACATCCCTACGACCCCTCAATGAAAATGAGAAAACCTAAATTAAAATTTTGCCACTGAATTTTGTTCAAAATTATTAATGCTTACATCCTGAGAGTTTAGTGCGCCTCCCCTTTCGCAAAAGATTAAGAAGCCACCTAAACCCAGTGGTCATGCCGCATGATGGCCCCTTTCTAACCTTACTAGCTGCGGTTCTTCATCAAAGCGTCTCCATCCTCATAGGGACATCTTGAATGAAGTCTACATCGCGCTAGCTCATGCAATTCTTGTTGTGCTGCAGGCGGGCTTTCGTAGGCAACCTGGGGAAGTCGATTTTAGCGCGCGCTCTTATCCATATGATGAGCCGCTGGAAAGGTATGACATAGAGGGACAAAAATGCTCACGGAGCAAGAATCAGAGATGCTTGGAATTCTGTTGGGCGATGGGACACTCTCAAGAGTTGGCGGTAGTGTACAAATAACAATCACTGGCAGCAAATTGGACGACGAAGAGTATCTGCCTAACCACGTTCGCCCGCTCTTCCAGGGCCTCTTCAAAATAGACTTAAAGACACGATATAGGCAAAAGGAGAACACGATGGACCTTTACGCATACTCTAAGAAAGTAGCCCTTCAAATCAATGAATGGGGAATGCCCATCGGCCTTAAAAACGTAGGAAAGCTAAAGCCAAACCATCCGTTAGATGAAAAGAGCTTCATAAGGGGAATGTTCGATACGGATGGATGCGTGTACCGCAAATATGGAAAATACGTGCAGATCCAGTTCAAAAGCGCGTCACCAAGTCTAATGGAGTACTTGAAGAGGACATGGAAAAACTTGGTTTCCACCCAACCTCAATACAAAAAGACGACACGAGATTCAAAATCTACCTTTGCCGATAAGATGAGATAAACGGATTCTTTCAAACAATCCTCCCTGCCAACAGGAAACATATGAAAAGATTCAAAGAACTCCGTGAGAACGCGCCTCTCGGCATAAAGACGGGCTCCAGAATACGCATAGACGGGTTTGCGTCATGATGGCTACCCTTTTAATAGCAATACCTATAGGAGTGTTACTGGGACTTCTATCTGGCTACACCGACGGCTTCGTGGATCAAGCGGTCTCAGGGGTCATCGACACCCTCTCCTTCCCCACCATTCTTTTAGCTTTAGCAATAGTCGTTGCCCTTGTCCAAGATTAGAAAACGCTGTGATTGCGATAGGGAGAGAGGAGGTCTCCGTCTTTGCCAGACTTATGAGGGGGCTAACGTTTTCAGAGAGAGTCCCTCTATGTGGAGGCAGCTCAGGCCTTCGGAGCTGGTTGCTTAAATAAGTGATTGCGTTAGCGGGTGTGTTTTGGCTTGCAAATGGCATGTGAGCGGATTTGAGGTGAAGCTTTATTTCAGCAAATTTGTGGTTATATGAAAAATTAGATGATGTATTCTACCTTTGGCGCAATTTCGTTCAATGCTTTCATCATGCACTCTCGGAACTCCTTAAAGGTGAGCTCCCGGCCAAGCTGAGCCTCCCTTTCCATGACCTTTTCAACAATTCTGTCCACAACCATTCCTAGCCCATCCTCTATCTCATTGGATGAGAGGAGCGCCCTCACCTTAGGATTGTTCGTGATCCTTGAAAGGTGCTTACGCAGCATGCCACTGAGGAATTTTTGCCTCCTCACCCTTTTGTAGGTCAATTCTGATCTCCGATTATGGCCATGCTTTCTGAAGGCAGGCTTATTAATGGCGTGGTTTAGTGGATCATCCACTTATCTTCGTACTTTCTAAGGTGCTCCGCGGCCTCCCCGATGTCCATGAAGAGCTTATCGACCCTTTCCACATCCTCGACCGTCACCTTCTCATGCCCCGTTGCCCTAGCGTTTTGTGCCGCCAAGCTGAGGAGTTGGACCGCGTATCGGAGGGAGCTCTTAGATCCGACCTCGGTGAGCTTTTCTAGGGCATCCTTCTCCATCTCCACCTTCTCTTCCTCACATCGTATGTGTAGGATCTCCCTGATGCTTTCTGGGTCATACTCTTGGGTTGCGATAATGACCGCCCGATCGATGAGGTCCAGTGGGAAGCCCAGTGGGCTCCTTACATCGGTTCCCCGGATTCGAGCCACACCCCTGTTTGTGGCCAGAATGATAATGGGCACCAGCTCGCTTTCCATGGCCCTGCCCAGAAAGCTGAAGGCCTCCAAGTCTAGGAGGTGGGAATCGTCAATGAACAAGACTCCTGGGTGGATGAAGGCCTTGCCCTCATCGACCCATTGCTTCACCTGTTGATCCACAGCCGTGCGTATTTCGGTGTCGATTTCTTTGGTTTCTGCTCCTCCGAAGAATAGGGAGATGAAACCACCACCAGCCCGGCTTCTGGTGTTGATCTCATCCATGTTCGCCAAGGTTAATGTGTAAACGAACTCCTTCTCCTTTAGCACCTTTCCATCAGGTCGGGAAATCTTCCTCCGCGTGTCCACATCATAGGTTTTGCCCTTCGTGCTCTCCAAGCTTAAGCCCATGTTGACCACCCTCCCACTTTCCGCATCGATCTGCACAACGTTTCCCTCCGAGATGCCCTCTTGTATGACTTGCTGAGCTATGGTGGCGCCGGCCTCGATGGTTTTCTCCTCCTCCCTCGTTTTCAGTGTGAGCCGTACACTCTCCGGAACCTTTTGGTAGGGGTTGTATGGGTGGGGGGCCGTCATGATGTTGACGTTGGTAACCTCGCCCTCGTATACCTTCCGCATCTCATGTATCTCCACGCCTATGCACTTGCGGATGGCCTCTATCAGCACCTCCGTCTTCTTCCGCTCGCTACTATAGATTTCGCTGCCGCTCATCTGTATGAAGGGAACGTTGGGACCCAGTTCCCTTGATACACCAACCGCTATGGCTGTCTTACCTGTTCCAGGTGGACCCGCCAAGATGATGCACTTGCCGCTAAGTTTCCCCTCCCTAATCATCTTCACCACCAAGCCAGCGGCTTCCCTGGCCCTCTCCTGCCCAACCATCCCATCCTTCACCTTCACCGCACC
>LIHJ01000071.1 GCA_001399805.1 Candidatus Bathyarchaeota archaeon BA1 | reverse complement strand
TGACCTGCATGGGGTGCTGAATCCCAACCTTATTAATATTCCTTGAATTTCTAAAGAACTATTGAAATAAATTTGAAGAGATTGAAGATCATATTCTCCAACTTTCTTTCTATCTCTAGTATATACTATCTATCCTTATCTTTATCCCTGGTACGCATCCTCAGTGCGGTTACCCAAAGCCTCGACGAAGCAAGCTTTCCTCTCCAAAAGCGCCAAGTTGAGCTCCCTCAATATTTCGAAACCTATCAAAATTTGCCAAAGGTCATGAAGCCACATCATTTATGAGTGGATAGCTCACTGAGTAGGACTTTCAAGGAATATCTCTTGATTATCTGAGCGGGTGTTAGCACTGGCACCTTTCCTTTTACGTGGTGCCTTATTATGAGTGGTCAATCGTTACTATGAAAGATGTAAGGGCATCTTGGTTTTCACAAGCGAAGTATGGTTTCATCTTCCTCAGCATGGAGGTCGGTATGACGGTTGATTGATTATGCTGGCTTTAGATAGCAACAGAGGCTTTTCTTTCCTATAAGAGCTATGTTTAGTTCGGAAAGTATTCTCCTACCTAGCAATAATTTGCCAGCTCCGAAGATGGGTGTCTCGATGTATGTGTCAATCTCCTCGTCTTTGATAGAGAGTTTTATTTCCGCTCTCCTAAGCACTATGGGTCCGGCAAGGGTTGTGTAAACCCCAAACTCTTCTCTTGGAAGCTCCAAGGTGCCCAGCTCGATGTAAATGTCTTGTGGGGCAAGGAGATATCCAGCGAATCCTGTATCAATGGGCACAATTAACGCTTTTCGCCTTTCAAACACGGTTTCTCGAGCCTCAACCTTCAAAGCTGGAATCTTAGGTTCTGGCCCAATATACACTTCACAGCCTATACTTCTAAAGAGCTCCAAAGCCACTCGCCCCCGGCTGGCCTATTCGCCCCCACCTTTGTTATCAATGCCTTTTTGGCTCCAGCCTCCAAAACCAGTTTTCCAGCTTCTTCGAGGCAGTTGGCCGAACCCATGAATTTGCCGTGGCAGAAAACGACGTATTTGCCTCGGTAGTCCTCCAGGAGTTTATGCTTCATTTTCAGGTATTCATCATTATTAACGTCCGTTTCATCATACACAGCCTTCTCCTTATCCCCAAGCCAAGCCTTAATTGCCTCCTCTATCGCTCTAGATGCCGTAAGACCCCTTAAAGCCGCCTCAGCCTTGAGCCTTTTATAGACTTCTCCATCAATGTTTCGAACGATTACATCCATCCGCATATCGCCTCGTAAGCTAACAATCTCAGTATAACTTCTTCATCTTGATATATAAGTATATCATACAGATTCTTTACGAGCAGGTACCTTTCTTAAGGAAAAAACTTGAGAGGTAGATCTGGCATCTCCCTAGGAGTTATCAGAGACAGCACCACCATCTCCTCAAATGCTGGGAGCCGTATTCTTTCCAACAGCGCTTCTCCCTACGTTTCTTCTGGGTGCGCAGGTTAAGGAATCCTGGTTTCCTCTCTCGCCTACATGGACGCGTCTTCTCATGATCTTTGATGTTGCCTCCTCCTTATCTAACAACGACCACCTTTGTGATGATCAGCGTGATTATACGAGTCGCCGCAATCATAACAGTTATGTAGCCCCACCTAGAAATTTTACGTGATGCGGAATGGCATTAGCGCGCGGTGCCATTCACATCTACAATATTTGTATATGCCTACGTCGTCGGTGACGGTTAGGTCCCTGATTATGGCTCCTCGCAGATGGGCCCAGCCACAGATATAGATGGTTGCTTCCGTGATTACAAAACTGGCTAAGATGACATCTACTGGATGCATTTGAGGGGAGCTAGATGACCCCCAGAATTTTTAGGAGTATGGGTATCAGCGTCATCATGGTTGTGGTCCACATGCCTAGGATCAGGCCGACGATCCACTTGAACAGGCCGTCGAACCTCCTGTTCATCTCCTCCCTGAGTCCGGCGATGTCTCCTCTGAGGCCAGCGATGTCGGATTCTAGGTGGTTAAGCCTCTTGTCCATTTGCTCAAGAATCCCTTCAATCCTCGCAACCCTCACTTCAAGGCTGTCCTCAGCCACGCTTAGCTAGCCCCACCACATCTATGGCGCCGCTTAGTTATATGGTTTGCTACTTTATCTTCCCCTCGCAAGAAGACCCCGTCCGAAAGGGCGGGGATGAATTGCGACAACTTTTTAAGCGTGTTCCTCCCATTCCCACTGCGATGAAGCCGAAGGCTTGTGGCCTCTCGGTCGGAAGCGACTGCGAGCGTTGAATCGCCGAACCCCTGGGATGGGGAACGCCTCGCTGAAGCGCACACCCGTGGGCGGTGCTGGCCCAACGCAAGTCGCCTTGACGACCTCTGGGTCGGGTAGGGGCTGTGGGTGAGCCAGCCCAGAACCACTCCTACGGACAGCCTGAGTCCAATGATGAGAGTGGAAGCCCCCTGCGAAAGCTGGGGGTAGTTCACGTTCTGAGCTACACGCCTTATGCGCGCAACACACCAAGAGAAATCAAGCAAAGTACTTGTTCGCCAGTCAAATATTTTAACAACCATTCTTCGAGCTCTCCCGCTTTATGATCCCCCAATTTTTATCTACATAGCGGTAAGTAGGGATACCATTGCCGGTGATGAACTACCTTAACCTTTTCGTCATTATCCTAGCCTTAGCTACGACGTAAGTACACTAGTAGCTTGAGTTGGGAGCGCGGTTAGAGCCCGCAGGCTGTGGACGGCGTTTGAAGCTAAGTCATTACATGATACGTAATGATGCATATAATTGACAAGAGTAAAGAGGCTTAACTTAATCACGCTCCACCTTCACCTAAATCTTTACTTAAGCACCCATTGATGTAAGGTGTGGTGGCTATGGTTACGGAGGCGGTTAAACATTATCTGGAGCTAAATCGTAAATACCTTTAGGAAGGGGATGCTCTCCTAATGAAAGGGGATACTGTTCAAGCTAGTGAAAAGTCCACTCAACACTCGAAGATTCAACACCCAAAAGCCAGATTACACAATCCCTGTAAAGATTGCACGAATGGCGCGCGAGGCCACCCCCAATCATGGAGCCAAAGTTTAGGTGGGGAGACTTCAAACGTGAGGTGGGAATAGGTGGGGATACGCGGAAAGACCTAAACAAGTTGTGGCTGTTAAAGATAAAGCGGGCAATATTACCACAGAAAGCTTAACTACTTCTTTTTTCGCTTTGTTCAGTCCTTGATATTTCACGACACGTTGTTGCGTGATCACACTTAAATCTTGAAAGATACGTATCATGTAACATTTTCAATAATGGGCTGAGCATGTAATGATGATGAAGGTCGAAGACGGAGTCATACACAGAATAGCAGACACGAAGTTGTAGATAACAATAACCGACTTCAAAGCGAGAGCGCTAAAGACATAAGTCCTTTTAGCTCTAAAACGTTACAAGTGACTGCAATGCAGAGTTAATTAGAGCATTATTCCCAGACACGTTTTACCCAATTTACCCTGTCGAAGTCTGTGTCGTTGGAGTAGATCTCGGTTATCTTGTTCTTCTTCATTGTTTGCAGCGTGAGTGCGTCGACGAAGTCTAGGTCGTGCTTTTCTATATCGCCCAGAGCGGCTATCATGTCATCCCATATGATGTTGGCTTTATGCATTGCGAGATAGGAGTTGATAGCTGTAATGAAGATTTTGACCTCTCGCTTTCGGTTGTTGTACTCCAGCCAGTCGACGACCTCTTGAATGATGGCTGTATTCGTTACCGCCTCCTCGCCGTCCTCGACCCTTTTGAGGATTCCCCCGCAGATTTCGTAGGCCTCCTTGGGGGATTTTACGAGAGTGTAGATGAAGACGTTGGCGTCGACGAACCTCATTTCGGGGTCCTCAAGGCCTTCTCTTTCACCCTGGCCGCCGCCGCCCTTCTTAGCTCTTCTTTAATGGGTTCCGTGATTGAGACCCCTTCCACGAGCCCGCTGAGCAGCTCTGTGGGGTTGGGCACAATGTTTGGGGGGATTAGAACCAGTCTGTTACCCACTATTTCCAGCTTTAGGTAATCGCCCTCGCTGATCCCCAGCCTCTCTCTAAAATCGGCTGGGATCGTGATCTTACCCTTCTGGAGCACCTTAATTTGAACACCCATTATGATCACCCATTTAAATAACTGCTAAGCCATATATAAATGTAAAGTCCCAAAAAAGCCAAAAACCACCCTAACATTTCTATGTTTATGTAAAAATAGCCATCCATTTGTTGGTATTGCTGCGCGTTCTACAGAGCACAATTTGTATCTATAATCTTCGCTTCAGGCGCCCTCAGCGAAAAGACGGAAACCTGACGAAAGTTCATAATCTTTCTCTTTTCTTTGCGCTCTTCAAGGGTGCAGGGTGTGGCTTTTAGGGCTCTTCTAGAACTATTCCCTCTGTTTTCTAGCGCGCGTTTTAAGCCCTGAACACGAAGTTGCAGGCGAGTAGATAGCCCTCGCTAATAATTAATCTAAATAGTGTAATTGCGTTGAATCTGATACACGTCTTTAAAGAAGATAGGAAAGAGGAGGAAGATGTTCTCAGTACATCGCACTCGTCTAAGTACTTAAGGTAAGTTTTGGCTTTCTCGTTCCTTTCCGCTACTCCAGCAAGCCTTCGCTTTAGTAAATGAAGCCTCCCCTTTTCTTCCTTGGTTAGGTACTTCCCGATGTTGGAAGACCTAACGATGATCAAGCGATTTTCTTCAACCTTTCAATGAAAGTATTGAGGTGGATTTCTACTCTTATGTATTGAAAGAGGCCTTCTATCAAATTATAGTGAGCGGTAACGTGCTCCACGAACAGGCTAAGCCTAAAGCATTAATCAGTGCCCACCCTAAACGTGGAAAAGGTAGTGCATACATACTCGCCTCACAATCCACTTCATGAGGGCTAATATGGAGATTGAGATCGCTGACGCTTTGGCCAGCGTGCTTCTGAAGAAGGCTGGGGAGAGGGGCGTCGCCATAGACGAATATCTGCTCCACTTAGCCTCCGTGGATCTCGACGTGGACGAAAGGGTGGAGCTTTACCTCAAGCTTTATGAGAAGTACCTCAGGGAAGCAGAGGAATACTTGGAGAAAGGCGACATTGTACAGGCTGGGGAGAAGCGGACATGGAAAAGCAGCCTTATATTTTCGTTTTGCGTGGTACGACCATCATCCCTTTTACGTGGTCTCTCTTTTCGGTTGCGCATCCCATGCCGTACATTTATTTGATCCACCAGACCATTGATATGTGGTCGCCAATCCGCGGTAGATGGGCTGTTATGTAAGCTCCTATGTTATTTACTATGCTCGATGAAATCGTGGTATTCCCGAACTTTGTCTTTGGGGAATGGATTTATGGCGACCATTTCCTTTATCTTAGACAGCTCCTCATCTAAGGAGTACACGACCTTAACGCCGAGGCTTCTGGCTAGAGCTACTAGGTATCCGTCCCAAGATTCAACGCTGTAGGCGGTGGCACAATCTAGCGCATCTATGGCTAATTCAGGGGTTACATGGGGGTAGAGGGCTGGGGATCTAGTTCTTAAGAGCCCCTCTAAGATCCTTTTGACAATGGGCCTCGATGCCCTTAGATAGGTCGTGGCTATATGATAGGCGCCCATCACGGCTGTGACTGGTATAATCATTCGCCTTCTTTGAGCTAAAACGTCTGATATGAAATTCACGGCATTCTGTTTCAAGGGGTTATCAAAGCATACGGGGACAAGTATGCTTACGTCCGCGATCCCTTCAACGTAGGCCAAGTTTCCTTCTAGCGTATTCACGGCTCATCCACTTCCAGCTATCCTCAATATCCTCTGTAAACGGCTCAACGCTAAGCCTTAAAGTCGACTCTTTCCACATCTTAACCCCCTCCTCTAGATCCTCGAAGACTGGTTCGATGATCACTTTAGAGCCATCTAGCCTAACGGAGACCCTCCCACCACCCGTTAAGCCAAGGTTTTCCCGAATTGATGCTGGTAAGACGAGTCTGCCCTGCCTATCAACCATGACGATCCGTTCCATATAAATCACCAAATGGAATAAAATATTCCATTACTTAAATTTTGCTCCATTTTTTCTACAAGCCCGCTCCTCGAAGCCATCCCTACAATTCCCGGCCTAAAAACGTGGGCGGGCATGACCCCTAGCTTGCACTCACCCGTTGTGATAACTCCAGGCGTGTTGGGACCGATGACCACCACTCCGTGTTGCCTCGCATACGCCATACAGGTTATGGCGTACTTCACGGGAATATGCTCAGTGATGATCACGACGGTTTTTAACCCACTCTCCATAGCTTCAAACGCGGCATCGGCGGCGAAGGGAGCGGGAACAAAAATTATGGAGGCATCTGCTTCATGTTCCTCCACCGCCTCCTCCACGGCGTCATAGACCGGGACCCCATGAACCTGGCTTCCCCCTCTTCCAGGGGTCACACCCGCGACGATCTGGGTCCCGTAATCGAGCATGAGCCTCGTGTGGAATTCTCCTTGTCTTTCCCGGTTAAAGAGGTGTTTCTCTTTAACTTCCGGTGATTCCTTGCACAATTGCGCGTGTGTTTTTGTCTACTAGTATCCCCCACTTGTGATTCCTCCGAGTTTAGGCTTTGTTTCTTGAATTATTTAGTTGAGAGTGGAAATAGGCTTTTCCATAACTATTTCTCTCTTTCTAGACCCCCTATAGCCCCCCCCTTATCGTCTTCGACATGAGATAAATTCGTCTCTAAATCGTTGTCCATGTCCTTTATCCATCTCGGTCGCTAAGAAGTCACGCTAGATATTCGCTACCACAAGTTTGCAAGGTTCTCGTTTTCTAACCACGTTATGAGGAGATGGTTGCAATATGAGTTTTTGTCAATAAAGTATTTATTTGTCATTTTTTATTTATTTGTCGGTGATGTTGTGTCTGTTGAGATAGGGAAATATGGTCGTGTAGTTCTTCCCAAGGAGCTTCGAGATAAGTATGGTGTGAGGGAGGGTTCAAGGCTGATCGTTAGAGATTGTAGGGGTCAGATAGTTCTTCTTCCAGTTAGGACTTATGAGAGGCCAACGGAGGCCTTGCATGGAAGTGTGAGGGTGGAGCCTCCGATCGAGGAGCCGAAGGATGTGGCTAGGGCACACGTCAGAAGGAGACTGGTCGAGGAGTTAGAATGAAGCGGTTTGTGGACACAAACGTGTTCATGTACAGCGCCACCAGCCATCCTCGATTTGGTGAAACCTCCAGACGAATTCTTGAGCGCATAGAGAAGGGCGAGGAAGCTGTAACCTCAACGCTGGTTTTGTGTGAGGTCGGGTGGGTGTTGGAGGCTATGGGTAGACAGGGTGATATTAAGCCGACCCTTGAAAAGATCTTGTCATATAAAAGCCTGGAAGTGGTGGGGTTTGATGAAGATGACCTTCTTGTAGGTGCAAATAACATGAGCCTCTATGGTATTGATTTCAACGACGGGATCAACGTCGCTGTAATGATTAGGATGGGCGTTTTCGAGCTGTACTCAAACGACTACAAACACCTAGGAAAAGTGGACTTCCTAAGGTTGTTTTTTGAATGACTAATGCAGGATCCTCCGGAGACTATTGGGATGGCTAGGCTGCGTAAGGCATTGGGCGCATATTTAATGACCATATCCATCTTCCAGTCCTACTCCCTTTGTTCACGCGTAAAAATAGCCCGGATCAAGGGCTCTCACGGCTCAACACGTTAGCCTCCTTGGCGTCGCGCCTGAGCGGATTCAACAGGTGAGAATCAAAGGCGTCAGCCTTTATCCGCTACGGTTTTGCGACGAAGCAGTTTATCCACATCTTCTCCTCGGAAACCGGTTCCATATCACAATCAGGGCAATATCTCACACCTCCTCCACGACTGAACAACGAGTTGAAAGGGTGCGAAGCGAGCTATCGAACTTAGGGGGGTTTCCCAACTTTTTTGGGCATCAACGCTTTGGAACCATCCGGCCCATCACCCACCTAGTGGGCAGTTTTCTCGTGAGAAGCGACCCGCAAAAGGCGGCGCTCACCTTTCTCGCTCAGCCAAGCCCCCATGAGCACCCTGAGTTAAGGGAGGCGCGGCAACAGCTACTGGACACGCAAGACTTCCAGGAGGCGGCTCGCAGCTTCCCGAAGCACCTCAGGTATGAGCGCTGGATGCTCAGCCACCTGGCGAAGCGACCAAGGGACTTCGTGGGCGCCTTCCGGAGGCTGCCCAGGAAGTTACGCAAACTCTTTATCCAAGCCTATCAATCCTTCCTCTTCAATAAGTTTCTTAGCCAAAGGATCCAGCGGGGCATCCCCTTAAACGAGGCTCAGATCGGAGACTATGCATTAAGCCTCAACGGTTACGGGCTTCCCATAACCCAATTTACACAGGTCACCGTTCAATCTATCCAAAGCTTTAACCGATGGAAGGATGCGTATTGCTCTTCCGCTTATAGGGTTTAAACAGCCTCCCTCTGATGGGATTCAAGGCGAGATTGAGCGAGAAACCCTTGAGAGCGAAGGCGTTTCCCCTCAGGATTTCCGTGTTTCATCCATGCCAGAAATCAGCGCCTCCGGAGGACTGCGAACCATATCGGCGTCCATGATCCTTCTTTCTACGGATGGAGCATCACGTGACTCCGTAGATCCATCCAAGCAAAGAGTGGGGCTGAGCTTCACGCTGCATCGAGGCTCCTATGCAACCACCCTTCTAAGGGAATTCATGAAGCCACGGGACCTAGTAAAAGCGGGTTTTTAGTAAGCTTTCCCGTTTTTAGTAAGCTCTTGTCGGCTACTTGCGTTTGCGGAAGAACATCAATCCGTCTTTCTCACAGACGTATTCAAAGCCACCTCAAGGAGTTGCTTGATCTCGCCGGGCTTACTTGTAACCCTAACCGTCAACTCCCCCGTCGTTTCTTTAGGCCTGTTCGATCGAATCCATTAAGCTTAAACGTAGGATGCTCGGAAAAATTATTGGTGGGTGTTAAAAGATGAACGCTCTGGTTGTTTATTATTCTGAAACTGGAAATACGGAGAAAGTTGCGAAGGCTATTGCTGATGGCTTAGAAACGGAGGCGAGGAAGGTTGGTGAGGGTGATGCTGAGTTTGTGGTTATAGGCTCTCCTGTTCATGGCGGCAAACCCGTTGAACAAGTAATAGATTTCATTAAAAAGACTGGGGCAAAAAGGGCTGCAGTGTTCTGTACGTGCGCGGAGAATCATGGAAACACTTTGAAAATCATGGAAAGAGAATTGAGAAAGAGAAAGATAGAGGTCGTGGGGAAACTCGACATAAAAGTGGGAGATAAGCCTCCAGTTGAGGAGGATCTTAAACGAGCCACCGAATTCGGAAAATCGCTCCTATCAAGGATATAAGTTTAAGCTAAGAGCCGCGCGGAAGCATAAAACATGTGCCCGTTATGCGTTCTTGCAATCATGCTCGTCCTCACCCTGACTTTTGGCTTAGCGACTAAGCGCGAGCTCCGAAGGGCTTTAAAGTGTAAAGCGTGCGGGATCTGCTGTTCGTGGACAAAATTGAAGTGCATGCTTCAGATGGCTAAGCAAACATTAATCTCGATGAAGGGCCGCCGCCATAAGGAAATTAAAAACGCAATTGCAAAATAAAGGGGAGTTTTGCGGGAGTGAGTTCTTTTTTTGCGGCTTCAAGAAGAAATCCAAGCGCTCCTCAGATGGAGATTCTGAGGTTTTTGGCGAAGGCTCTGGCTGGTTCGTCATCCAGTAGGGCGAAGGCTTGATTTTGCGCACCGCAGCCGACCCCAGGCAAGCCTCCCCAACCATTATAACCCAAAACTAGATATAAAGCAGATCCTGATCCGAACGCCTAATAGAACCCCTCTATAGACGGCCCGAAAATTTATTTTTCTAAAAACCAGTAACGTAACAATTCAGCCATTAGCGAACCAGCTCACGCTTCTTCCACCGCAGATTCTTGCCCCTGCATTTCCTGCACTTCTTGGCCGTGGGCGCGTTTCGAGCCTGTCACGATAAGCATCCACGAGCGTATCGGCGATAATCCCTACTTGAATGAGGTGGAAAGGGAAGGGAAAATATTGTTTTCCATGGACCCTCAAAGTGAGAGACCTACTATCTCGAGACTACTACGCATTGGCTCTCGAGTGGCTGAAATACGCCAGAGAATCCATCGAAAGGAACGACATAAGGCTGCCAACAGATGCTGGCTACAACGCAGCCGAGCTAGTAGTAAAAGCCCTCATCGTAGGAAAGGGTGAAACCCTGGCAAAATCACACGGCGGAATGCTGGACCAATTCGGGAGGCTTTACATCCCGACCGGGAGGCGGACCGAGACATGGGAAGGGAGCCACATCAAGCCCTGATCCTGAGGAATAAGGCGAGGTACGACCCAAGAGCCACATTCACCAAAGACGACGAGATAAGCATTACAAAACCGCGGAAAAAATGATTAAGCTCTTTGAAACAAGACTTTAGCCGCTGAATCTGAAATATCTCAACATTATTCAAGATTTTCGTATGTTCATACATTTTTCTTAGCTTCATAGTAACTACGTTTGATGACTTCCATGTCACCCTCAACGACACCACTATAATGGTAACCCTAGACGGAAGATATCAACTGACAGCACCAAGGCTTTCAACGGGCAACATCTTCAGAATCAAGATTTCCTTTTCAATACCAGGCAGCTTCTGGCTGGCCTACATAACTAAAATAAACGCACATCGACCAGCTCAACATTAAATAATCACGCCCCGCATTTGTTTAAATAAATAGAGAGAAGCAAATATCTTGGTGTAAAATGCAGAAATCTTCTTTAACGATCAGGATCCTAAACATTCTCTTAATCATCTCACTTATTATAGCACTTCTTTAAAAGGGATGGAGCTAAATGGTTTGAAGCTATTTTCGAAGACGACGGCACAACTTTATTGTTAAATTTCATAGCGCGCGCTATGGTATGATAAGGCTATTTTCCCAGCAGTTGGTGGTAGAGCTCCGTTTCTGTCAAGGATTGTTTAGTGACTGAGGAG
>LIHJ01000079.1 GCA_001399805.1 Candidatus Bathyarchaeota archaeon BA1 | reverse complement strand
GCAGCACGAGCCGTCACCATCCTGTCTAAGAAGGCGTTGGAGGTGGAGGGAGCCATAGCGAGCGTGGACGAGGACCTATGCAGTGGATGCCGAATCTGCGAGTCTGTATGCGAGTATGGCACTGTCGAAATGAGGGAGAAGGAGGGAAAGTTAAGGGCGCATGTTCTCGAAGCTCTGTGTAAAGGTTGTGGTGTTTGCGGTTCCTCCTGTCCCACGGGATCCATATCTATGCTTCACTTCACCGACGATCAGATTCTCGCTCAAGTTAAGGCAGCATTAAGGGAGGAAATCAAATATGACTGAAAGCCTCGTTGACAGCGCTTCGGTAACTGCTGAAGAAATTCTGGGCTACGCTGAGGAGGAACTTGAGAAGGCTTTGAAAACAAACGATATCATGCTTTACAGGAATGCCGTGGATAAAGCTTTCTTATCAACGATCATTGCTGTAAACTCATACATTAACGAAAAACTCAGCGTCATCCCTAAATCGCATAGTGAACGCAGATCCCTGCTGAGAAAAATAGATAGAGAAGACCTCAGAGCCCTCTACAGCGACGTAATGAAGACATTGCATGATGAGGCTTTCTATGAAGGCATATACAATCCTGACGAGGCTAAGTACGCTATTACGCTTGTTAAGAAGATTCTGGAAGAATGTAAGAAGGGCATTAAGGGAGAAGGCAGAACATGACTGAATTTGAGCCGAGAATGATTGGTTTTTTATGTAATTGGTGCTCTTACGCCGGCGCTGACCTGGCTGGGGTTAGCCGAATTCAGTATCCCCCAACCCTTCGCATCGTGAGGGTGATGTGCTCCGGCAGAGTCGACCCGATTTTCATTCTCGAAGCCTTCAGGAGTGGAGCAGACGGGGTTCTTGTCGCTGGATGCCATCCGGGCGACTGCCACTACCTCGCCGGAAATTACAAAGCACAACGGAGAGTTGTCATGTTGAGAAGACTCTTGGAACAGTTCGGTCTTGAACCGGATCGTCTCAGGCTGGAGTGGGTCTCCGCTTCTGAGGGGGACCGATTCGCAACGGTTATTAAGGACATGACTGAGGAGATAAGGAAACTTGGTCCGAGCCCCCTCAGGGCTGGAGGTTAAAATTGATGTCGGAAAAGAAAGAAACCCAAGAAAGGGAACCTGAAGGGAGAATGGCGATTAGAATCACTGACATGGACCCCAAATTCAAATACGCCATCAGCAAAATTCCAGGGGCCGAGAAAATCATGCTGTGCTTCCAATGTGGCACATGTACCGCCGACTGCCCCATCGCTCGATTCAGCGACTCCTATAGGCCGAGGCAAATTCTGCGGATGACACAGCTAGGATTAAAGGATAGAGTTCTCTCCAGCGATGTCATCTGGCTCTGCGCCGCCTGCTTCACCTGCGTCGACCATTGCCCACAAGATGTGGAGATCGCCAGCGTCCTCAGGGCGCTTCGAAACCTAGCCGTGAAGGAGGGATACCTACCCGCTATTTACAGGGAGCTGGCTTCCAACATTCTACAAACGGGACTTGCATACAAGATTCCGGAGTTACGACTCAGGAGGAGAGAGGAAATAGGATTGCCCCCATTACCCAAAGCCGATTTGGAAAGCGTCAACAAATTGGCCGATGTCACGGGTTTTTCCAAGCTAGTTCAGGAAAGGAGAACTTGAAATGGCAGAGCTTAAGTATCTGCTCTTTTTAGGTTGTGTCATCCCATACAGGGTCTCCGCTTATGAAATCTCCACCAGAAAGGCCGCTGATAAACTCGGCATCGAGCTCGTTGATATGCCGGAGTACAATTGCTGTGGGTTGCCTATGGACCCCATAAGCCACGACATCATGCTCACTTTGGCGGCTAGAAATCTGTGCGTGGCGGAGCAACAAGGCTTAAACATCATGGCCCTATGCCCGGGATGCGCTGGCACCCTACGCAAGGTCAACAAGATGCTGAGGGAGGATAAGAAGCTCAAGGAATTGGTCAACGGATACTTGAAGGAAACGGGCTTAGAATTTAAGGGCACCATAGAGGTGAAACACTTCATTCAAGTGTTGGCAGAGGATGTTGGCTTCGAAAAGATCAAGGGGGCTGTTCAGAAACCGCTTAATCAATTGAAGGTGGCCGAACACAATGGATGCCACGTTTTGCGCCCCGTGAAATACATAGGCTTCGACGACGCTGAAAATCCGATCATGCTGAAGCGGCTGATTGAAGCAACGGGCGCCAAGTGCCTAGACTACATGGACGAAACCGAGTGCTGTGGAGCCCCGATCATCGGGGTAAATGAGAAAATCCCCCTACAGTTGGCGAGGGATAAGCTCAGTCATATTAAGG
Organism: Candidatus Bathyarchaeota archaeon BA1; assembly: GCA_001399805.1. The sequence goes on along the minus strand of LIHJ01000079.1, from coordinate 43,774 downwards.
ATGTGGGAACGCAGGCGATGGTCACCGTATGTCCCTTCTGCCACATGATGTTTGACACCAACCAGTCTCGAATAGAGCGGATGTTTAACGAAACCTTCGGCCTACCCGTGCTCCACTATCCACAATTGTTGGGGTTGGCTATGGGCTTCAGCCCCGAAGAACTCGCCCTAAAGGAACTTCGAGTAGACGCATCTAAACTCATAAGTACCATATGACCGTATAAAGGTGGCAACGTTGCCTAAGTGAAGGCTGCGGAAAAAGCGCCAAATAGGTGATCATGTGGAAAAGCTGAAATTTGCCTTCTACTGGGCCGCCAGCTGTGGAGGCTGCGAAATTGCAGTTCTCGATATAAACGAGAAAATTCTGGACGTGGTGGCCCTCGCTGACATCGTTTTCTGGCCGGTGGCCATGGACATCAAGTATAAAGATGTGGAGGCCATGCCGGACAAGAGCATAGACGTTTGTTTCTTCAACGGCTCCATTCGAACCGAAGAACAGGAACACATAGCCAAGCTGCTGAGGAAGAAATCGAAGGTCTTGGTGGCCTTCGGCTCCTGCGCCCACCAAGGTGGCATTCCCGGACTTGCGAACGTTGCGAACAAGAAGGAGGTTTTTGACAGGGCATACTTACAAAGTCCCTCAACACCAAACCCGAACGCGGTGACCCCCCAAACCTCTGTGAAAGTCAAAGAAGGAACACTGACCTTACCAGAGTTCTACGACACGGTGAAGACGTTAGACCAGACCGTGGACGTAGACTACTACTTGCCTGGTTGCCCACCGCCATCTAAACAAGTAGCGAAGGCGGTTGAGGCCATCGCCAAAAACGAGTTGCCCCCAAAAGGCTCGGTGATCGGTCCCTTGAAATCCATTTGTGACGAGTGTCCTAGGAAAAAGGAGCAAAAGAAGATCTCCAAGATATACCGGGTATATGAGATCACACCGGAACCGGAGAAATGCCTTCTGGAGCAGGGAATCATCTGTATGGGGCCCGCAACCCGTGGAGGATGCGAGGCACAATGTATCAGTGCAGACATGCCTTGTACGGGATGTGGGGGCCCGTGTCCAAACGAGGTCGAGCAAGGGGCGGCGATGATAAGCGCCCTCTCGTCACTACTTGGAGTGGAGGAGGAAAAGGAAAAAACGTATAACCCTGAAATATTGATTGCCCAGATTAAAGATCCTCTAGGAACCTTTTACTGGTATTCCCTGCCAGCTTCGCTTCTGCGAAGGAGGGTCATGAAAGAATGAGTGTACTCAAAACAATAACTATAGAGCCCATCACAAGGTTAGAAGGGCATGGAAAAATCTCCATTTTCCTGAACGAGGAGGGAAACGTTGAAAACGCTTACCTGCAGGTTCCAGAGCTTAGAGGTTTTGAAAGGTTCTGCGAGGGAAGAAAGGCTGAGGATCTACCCCAAATAATGCCCAGGATCTGCGGCGTCTGCCCAGTTGCGCATCATTTTGCCTCCACAAAAGCCTTAGACGCCGCGTTCCATGTGGACCCTCCACCAGCAGCCAAAAAGCTTCGAGAACTCATGTACAGCGGCTACTACGTCTATGACCACACTCTTCACTTCTACTTCCTAGGAGCCCCAGACTTCGTTGTAGGTCCCGACGCCCCACCCGCGGAAAGGAACATTCTCGGCGTGATAAAGAAGGTGGGCCTAGACATCGCTAAAGAGGTGATTAAGCATAGGGCTTATGGACAAAAGATCACGGCCATCATCGGTGGGAAGGCGACCCACCCAGTGTGCGGGCTGCCCGGAGGAATTTCCAAGCCATTGAAGGAGGAGGAGAGGCAGGAAATCGAGAGGATGGCGGAGTCCAGTGTGGAGTTCGCGAAGTTCACCTTGAAGATCTTTGAGGACGTGGTGTTAAAGAACAAGAAGTATGTCGACCTGATCCTAAGCGATGCGTACACCCTACCAACCTACTACATGGGTTTGGTTGACCAAAACAACAAGGTCAACTTCTACGACGGAAACGTGCGAGTGGTTGACCCAGAGGGTAGGGAGTTTGTGAAGTTTGCCCCCTCCTACTACTTGGACGTGATCGAGGAACATGTGGAAGAATGGACCTATGTGAAATTGCCCTACCTCAAGAGGGTTGGGTGGAAGGGCTTGGTCGGTGGACCCACCAGTGGCATCTACCGAGTTGGACCCCTTGCACGGTTGAACGCTTCAGAGGGTATGGCAACGCCTCTAGCCCAACAGGAATACGAACGAATGTACGAGACCCTGGGCGGAAAGCCGGTGCATTCAACTCTAGCTTTTCACTGGGCTAGGCTGATAGAACAACTGTACGCGGCGGAAAGGACTCTGGAGCTGAGCCGTGATGAAGAAATCACTAGCAAAGAGATTCGAAGTAAGCCGGGCAGTCCTGGAGAAGGTGTCGGAATAGTTGAGGCAGCGAGGGGAACGCTGATCCACCACTACCAGCTCGACGAGGAAGGCCTGGCCAAAAAAGTCAACCTGATAGTGGCTACGACGAACAACGCTCCAGCGATTTGCATGTCCATCAGGGACGCGGCTAAAGGCCTAATACGTGGCGAAGCGGTCAGTGAGGGCCTGTTAAACATGGTGGAAATGTCCTTCAGAGCCTATGACCCATGCTTCGCGTGTGCCACCCACTTCGCAGTCGGCCAGATGCCTCTCGAAGTAAAAATCTATGACCATGAGAAAAGGTTACTAGAAACTTTGAAAAGATAACTCATCATCATCCTCAACATCCTAACTTTTAAAAAATATTAAAGTTGCGATGATTTTCGATTAAATAACAAGCTCAACTGCTCCTTAGGAGACCACGGATGAGGAGAGGCCGCACGGCTAACGAGAAGGTAGCGACCAAGGAGATCGCTATCCAAGTCTGTAACTAGAATTGAGGCCACGCAAAAGACCTGCATCAGTGGCCAATCAAAGAACTCATAACGCCTAGAATCTGTGGAGTCTGCCCATGGCCCAACATTGCTTCAGCAAAAGCCACAGACGTCGTTTTTGGTGTAGAAATTCCTGAGACCGCCAAGAACTGAGGGGACTCGCATACGTAGGAGACAAGGTCATGGACTTCATCTTACAGCTCTGTATATTACCTGGCCCCGATTTATGGGTTCGGATGGCCGATTAGGAATATCATTGTAATAGCAAAAGCCGATTCAGACCTTTCTCACACTTTTATCTAACCTAGCAAGAGGACCCCATGCGAAAGCGTGGGGTAGTTCACTTCAACAATCATGCGCTGATAGGGAAGATGCGCGAAGCTTATTAAGGTGAGGTGTAAGCTATTAAAGTGCGTAATAGATACTGGGAAGGTGAAGGATTTGGACGTTGTTGAAGGCGTTGTGCTGTCCGTAGTTATAGCCATGGCCATAGGGGGCTTCTGGCACTATATGGGGATTAGGGAGCTTAGAAGGGGCTTTAACACTATGAGAAGGGGGTTCGATGAAACGCGTTTAAGCTTCACTAAGATGGATGAGAGGTTTGCAAAAATGGATGAGAGGTTTGCAAAAATGGATGAGAGATTCGAAGCTATGCTTAAAGCTATTGAGATAGGTTTTAAGGAGGCGGATGAGAGGATCGAGCAGCTCGTTAAGGAAAGTTCGGAGGGCCACACGAAAATCCTGGAAGCAATAAGGGAGCTGGCCGGTAGTGCTCGTGAACAGCCGAATTCCAACTGAGAGCCAATTACTCTTTTAAATCTCATGATCTTTTATTAAAGTTTTGAAAAGATAAGTCGCCGTCATTCTAAAGGCCTTGCTTAGCGTAAAAGGTTTTAAATCTTGTCGCATCGGATCTCTAAACTTACACGTTCATCCTGTTTAGCGCCTTCTCCGCCGTTTCTTTAGCTCCTTTAGCCTTTGTAAACGCGTCCTCGGCATGCCCCTTTATATAGATGTCACTGGCGCTAGTCCAGCGCTCGGCTCTCCGTAGCTTGATCTCCCATGCTCAGGGGCTACTTCGTGGGCCATGTAAGCAAGCCCTCTAGTCATGTCCCTAATATCATCAGGAAGCTTGTTAACGAGTCTGTGCAATTGGTTTGAGGGGTCGTGGCTCCACGTCGGAACTTCAAACAGCGCTATCACAGCCTTAGCGAAGTTTTCTATCCAAAGTTGGGCGGCAGACACGGTGCCAGCCCAGTCCCCTAAAGAGAGAAGCTTTTCAGCTCTAGTTAGGTGCTCTGAGGCCAGCCTGCACCTATACCTGACATCGCTTAAGGGGTCTAGGCTCATAATAACTTCACTTTTTCCATGGGCTTTGGCAGTACCCAGTAGTAGCTCCTCCCGTCCTTCACCTTCCTTAGGCTGTGTTCTACAATTCTTTTCTTCACACTCTAGAAATGGCTGAAGCATTTCCGTCTTATCGAGGATCACCTGGGCATCCCAGTAAATGTTTAAGAGCAATGGCGTGATGATCCTGGGCTTTAAGAAGTCATCGACCTCCATGTCCAAAACCGTTAACTCCTCGTAAGTCCCCCCTAGGGCCTCGTGGATCAAATAGTAAAGACGCCTCCTTCGGAGCACCGGATCCTTGATACCACAGTTCTTGTGGAGGACTAGCAAGTCGATATCGCTCCTCTCAAGGGTCTCTCCCTAGCCATGGAACCAAACAACAGCACCGCCCTTACACAAGGCTCCGCGGAGGCCACGTTACTAAGCAGGTCCTTAACAACTCGGCTTCCCTTAAAGTCCTCCAAGCATGTCCACTACTTACTCACGATCCTAGACCACTCTCAAAATAAAAAGTTTACAATTAACAATACATAAGTCTATGCGTCAGAGAATAGTTTAAGTTCAGCGTCACGGCTGAATAAGTCAATAGTTCCTAGAGGCCTGCGAATGATAAGGGATTACACGATTAATGAGAAGGAAACGGAGGGTAGGCTTCGGGACTGGCTTTTAGACGCTCGGAGGGTGGTGGTGGCTGGTGTTGGAAGTTCGCTTCGGAGAGACGACTTTATTGGGGTGAAGGTCGTAAGGGGGTTGCGGAATAAGGTTTCGTCGTTCGTATACTTAATTGAATGTGAGACCGTTCCAGAGAGTTTTATAGAGCCCATCATCGAGTTTAAACCTACACATGTTCTCATCATCGACGCCGCCCTATTAGGCTTAAAAGCAGGGGCTTTCAACCTAGTGGAGCCAGAACAGCTGGTGGGACCGATCGTGTCAACTCATTTTTTGCCCCTACAAATCTTTTGCGACTACCTTGCGAAGACAACGGGAGCTAAGATCGCTCTGCTCGCCATACAGCCCAAGGACACGAGTTTTGGGGAGGGCCTAACCCCGGAACTAGAAAAGGCCGCGGAATACTTAACCGATTTTTTGTTAAGGGCTCTTCCCTAAAAAAGGAGCCTGAATTTGTTTGTCCTATCGTAACGAAGAGCTTAGATCGAGCTGGCTTGTGTATCTTATGAGCTTGTAGGATTGAGGCCCCCTTCTGCCCAACTCAGGGAGACCTGCTCTAAATTCTTTCCTAGTATTTCTCTTAGCCTCATTTGGAAATGCAAAGCTAGAGAAGAGTGGAATAGTAAGGCTTGTGAAGAGACGGCAATCTATAAAGGATGGTATTTTTAGACGGAATTTTTTGAATTCTTTAGATTTGAAGCTTGGCGAGTGTGAGTTATGAGCTTTAAATGTCCGTTGTTCATATGTATCAAGGACACCACTGAGATTGAGAACATATGTTCGTAGGTATTAACATAAGAGTTATTTGAGTTTCTTAACCTTTCATTACCATGGATAATTGAACAATTTTTGAGGATGTTAAGGGTGAAAGGGTAGGAGAGGAGGAACTGATGTGAAGACGTGTTATTTCTGCAATTATAGGCGGGGTGGTGGGATACTTTGGCTTGGGTGGCTTCTAGCTTGGTGGGCGGAGATAGCCTTCAAAGTTCGGCCCAACTGGCAAACTTAACTTTATGGGAAGCGCTCTTCAGCGGACATTTCTGAGAGTGGCTTATTTACTTCAATAAGCCGTTAGTCATCGTCTTAGCCGCTTTAACTCTGGCTACGCTCGGTTTATAATCGGTTTAGCCTTAGAACGGATGAGAAAATAAAGTAGGCAGTAAAACCCTGATGCAATAGAAATAAGCAAAGCGGAATTAAATGGAGATGATAGGAAATGGGATTCCGGAAGTGGCGACATTAAGGCTTTGAATGCAAGGTTCTCTGCTATAGAAGAAACGTTCAGCGTGAGGATCAATGGCATTGAGCAAACATTAAGCGAGGGGATAAACGCTATCCACACCAAAATCGATGGCTTAGAGAGAAGCATGAACCACCGATTTGAGGCAGTAAACATGAGGATTGACTCCTTAGAAAAGCGGATACCCGTCATTGAGGAATTGACTGCGATAAAAATCAGGTTAACCGAACTAGAGAAAAGACTTAGCATAGCCAAAGCATAGATATTTTCGCCCTTTTTCTAGATATTCTCATCCCTCTTGCATTTAACCAAGTGCATGTGAATAGTGGAAGTTCACTTTCATAAATCCTTCGAACCCGTGAACAGCTTGGTAACAGTTAAATGTGCAAACTTAGTTACCGATAACTAGATCAGAGGTAACTAACAACATGAGAATGGTACCGACTAGCTTCTTAATCTGCTTAACCCTTTGTTTATTGATTCTAGTTGCATCTGTGGAAGCTTCGGGTTTGCCCGTTCTCTTCTCAGGTATGTTTGCAAGATACGAGTGTTTAGCAGGGTAATGCAACTCAATGGATCTTTTGTCTTTAATATGACGGCTTACTATCTGATAAAAGTCTTTGACTTAGGAAACAACGCTTCAATTCAAATGGTCTTCAATGTCACTAGTATTATTGGACAATCACCCCTAGAAGTAAGCGTCTTTTTCCCTTTTCCAACTTGAATCGTACTCAACTACCTTAGAAGTGCCTTTGAAGAAGCCGAAGGCTTTCATATATTGGTGGTTGTACCTTGATGAGGTTGACTTAGCCGAGTACAAGACGAAGAGTCTCTTTGCTGGGGAGGAAAATTTTGAGACCAAATTTGGCATAGTCAGGTGTTATCATATGCGTAAGGTAGGTCCCTATTCTGCTTATAATCTATTCTTCGATAAGTCAACGGGATTGCTTGTTTACTTTAAAGAGACATATGGTGGTGGAGGATCAATCCCCAATCACCTCATAACCTACAGTATGGAGGTCGTGGAAACAAATTTTACTCCTCCGATACTATCAGCCCCTCCGTATTATTTCATGCTGATAGGGATATTCGCAGCCATCATGACCGTTGCAGTCATTGGATCACTTTGGTAATAAAGAGACGCAGAGCTCTACATGGATCGAAAAGTTGAGGCTGAGTTCTGCTAATAGAACTTCATTAACCTTGCATTTCTAACACCAATGAAGTTGCTGGAAAAGTGGGGATGGTCTATCTATTTCGACGTTATATCGCCAAACAATAAACTCCATCCTCGGTCATTAATGAAAGAGACCTTCGACAAGGTAGGATACTCTACCGCTTTATGATAGGGATGGGACCTCATGGGTACCTTTCTCACCAACCATAGAAGAAATTCAACATACGCAATCTTGAAGACGACCTATAGTGCCTTGTTTGTAGTAACCCTTTTCGTCCGAAATAATTAACATAACGTTTAAATTTGATTACGCCGCTATAAACAAGGGTTCTTATGAAAATTTTGATGGCGTTGGATGAGGCTGCCAAAAATCTTGAGAAGGCGTTAGAAGAGGCTAGGACGAGCAAGCTTGAGGGAGAGCCATTTTTTACATGGTTAGCAGAATCGTATGCTAGGCTTTTCGCTGCGGTTGCGTTGATGAGGGCTTATGGCAGGCTAGATCCACAGGAGGGCGAAACCCTCAAAGCACGCCTCTTCAAAGCATAATATCTGCGGCAACTTTAGAAATGCTACACAAATAGTCCTCAAATAGCTTTAATAAAAACCAACTTTGGTCACGTTAGCTTGCTGAAAAGAAAACATAAAGAAAGTTATGTCAATCTTTATTGACTTAGCCATTAAGAATAAAAAAATAGGGGAGAGCTTAAACAGGAACAGTTTTCATGGCCTCTTGGAACAGTTTCTTGACCACGGTCATTCGAGCCTTTTGAGCAAGTATGTCACGTGTCACGTAGTCTAGTGCCTCTTCTGGGCACCACTCCACGCACTGGGGCATGCCTTTTTCCTTGCAGAGGTCACACACGAACACCACCCTCCTCTCTGGGTGCAGTGTGATGGCGCCGTAGTCGCATGCCTCGATGCACCATCCACATCCATTACACTTCTCCTCATCCACTATGATGATGCCTGATTCCTCAGACTGCTTCAATGCGTCTCGTGGGCAGGCGGCCACGCAGGGGGCGTCCTCACAAAGCCTGCACGTCACGGATAGGTTGATAAGGGGGTGAAGACGCACGACTCGTATCCGGGACTTCAGCGGGTTGAAGGCCTTCTCCTTTTCCAATGAGCACAAGTATTCGCAGACAGCGCATCCGACGCACTTTTCTGGGTCCGCGGAAACAAACTTTCTCGCAGGCGCAGGGACTGCTGCCATATTCACTCCTCCGTCTAATCCTCCTTTTCCGCTTTCTTCGGTTTCTCGACCTTCTCCTTCACGATGTACATGAGGTCGTTCATACCCAATTCATTGAGTTTCTCTATGGTTGGGAAGCCCTCCTTTGTCCACCCACGCACTTCATAATAATCGTCCAGGAGGAAGTTGAGCTCCTCCTGGCTGACGTAGCTTCCCTTGGCAACCCCTTCGTCGGGTATTGGGGTTGTCATCACCTTTATTGGTAGGTGATCGTCCTTTCTGGTGAAGCCCTCTCGAGTGTTGATAAGTCTTGCGAGGTTGTTTATCCTCTCGCCTGTTGCTCTCAACTCGGCATCGCTCACCTCGAAGCCCGTGACCAACGTGTAGAGCTTGGCAAGGTCCTTGAACCCCTCATAGTAGGTTCCTCTGGAAAACTTGCACACGATGAGTGAGTCGATGATGGTGTAAAGGTCTTCGATGTCCTTGACCATCTTTCCCCTTCCCTTCTCCGCCTTGAAGCGGTTCACCTTTCCCGCCACATCTGGTGCGTAGGACCCGTGGCGGTTGTGGTCGGCCCCACGGAAGGAAACAGCATAGCCCAGAGCGGCGGTCTTCAAGCTCCTAATGTCGTATCCGGTCATCTCCAGCCCCTTAATGTGGTTGGCGTAGTTTTCTGCGCCTTTACCGATCTTCTGCGCAGCCATTTTCACCCCCTCGGCGAGCGTGTCTCCCAGTTCATCTCGGGTTCCAATTCTCTTCAGCATTTCCAGCACGGCTTCATGATTGCCAAATCGGAGATCCAAACCGCCGGTATCCTCCTTGGTGAGGACCCCATGCTCGTAGCAGTCCATGGCAAAGCCGACGATGACCCCGGCAGATATGCCGTCCATCCCATAGTAATTGCATTGCTCCATCGCCTTGATTATGGCGTCTAGGCGGTCGACGCCGCAGTTGATTCCCAGCGACCAGAGGGGTTCGTATTCCATTCGCGAAACCGTCCCTTTGTATGGTCCCTCCGGAACCACAGCGATGTGCTCACACCGCATGGCGCAGGATGAACAACCGATGATTTTGGCCACAAAACGCTCGTTCAGGTATTCCCCACTCACTTTTGCAGCACCATCGAAGGTGGCTCTAGTGAAGTTGTTCACGGGTAGGGCTCCCAGGGCGTTCAGGACGAGGACGTTCTCTGGTGTGCCCAGTGTTCGGTATTTTCTCGCTGCTGGTCCCTTCATTCTCTCATGGAGCACCTTCACGAACTCTTGAAGCTCCTCCGGCTTCGCCACCTTCACGTCCTTCGTTCCACGCACGGCGATGGCCTTCAGGTTCTTGGAGCCCATCACCGCGCCCATGCCCGTTCTTCCAGCAGCCCTGCTTCGATCGTTTATGATGCAGGCAACCCTAACCAGCTTCTCCCCAGCCACACCAATGGCAGCTACACGCACGTAGTAATCCTTCAGCTCGTCTTTGATGGCGTCCTCCGTCTCTAAGGGGGACTTACCCCACAAGTGCTTGGCATCCATCAATTGAACAGAGTCGTCGTCAATCCAAACATACACTGGTTTCTCGGCCCTTCCCTTGAAGATCACCGCGTCGTAGCCAGCCCGCTTCAGGTCAGCCCCAAAGAAGCCATGGGACTTGGATTCACCCACCCCGAAGGTCTGTGGCGATTTTGAAACGAAGGCGTGTCCATTCCCAGCGGTAGGTGCCATCGTGCCGGCTAATGGTCCGGTTGTGAGGATGAGGGGGTTTTCGGGGCTGAAGGGGTCCACCCCCGGCCTAGAGTGGTCTAAGAACAGCCTCATCCCAAGCCCGATTCCACCAATGTATTTTTTGGCCAGCTCCTCACTCAATGGCTCGGTTTCAATCCTTCCCGTTGATAGGTCAATGTGCAAGATTCTCCCAGCATAGCCAAACAACGCTACTCCTCCAATGGATCACATTTCCTCTGTTTGAAGAGAATATGAAATAAGAATAGATAAATATTAATTTATCGTGCCCATACGTGGTTGAGTCAGTTATTAAAAAGAAAGTTAAGAAGATGAGAGTTTATTTTCCGCTGGACACTTTGACATCTCATGCAATCATCTACGGAAAAACGCGCGTGGGCAAAAGTTTCCTATCCTTAATTCTCATTCATGAGGCATTAGCAAATGGAGTTAAGGTTATTGTTTTTGATCCTCACGGAACGTTAGCTAATAGACTAAAGCCAAATCCTTTACTTCAAGTGAATTTTACGCTGAGAAGATTAGACATTACTGATTATCTTCAAGAGATTTATGAAGAGGCCTCTAGGCTGGCCTGAGACGAATGAATTAAAGCGGTTGGATTTATTTTAATTACTCAGTATTCAACTAGCATTCCTCCAGAAGTAAAGAATGTTGGAACTTATTTTGTTATGGGAGCTATGAGCGAAACTGAGATGGAAAGGTTTAAAGAAGTTATTGCATTCCGGAAGCAAATTGATTACGAGGTTACCAAGAGCAACAAGCTACGTTTTTAGTCCATACTGGTATCCTGAACCATTCTTCATCAAACACAGAAAAATTAAGTAACTGAGAGTACGTTTGGGTTGATTTTTCCCTGTCTTAGATTTCCCCACGCCAATAAGTATTTCCATATGCGGAATAAACTTATTTCGATTTTCATGGAAATACTTTATGAAGTCGTATAGTGCATTTGTAGCGACTCCAACGGCAATTTGTATTATGAGATCCCATTCTCCGTTACCGCTATTGTTTCACTTTTACCAGCATTCCGGGCGCTAGAAAGTTGATCTTAGCTTAGAATTTTCTGCACTCTCACTTAAGATTTACTTCCTTTTATAGACACTGAGCCCCTTTCCTTAGGCATAGGAAGTTGGCTAAATTATTTATTTAGTTGTAGATTTTATTAGAGTACGGAAATGATTGAAGAAGCTTCCTTAGATGATGATATTCTACATGTAATCAACATAAGCAATCGCGAGGCGTATAGAGAAATCATTCCGAAGGAGCATTTCACAGAGCCAGTTTTATCGCTTGAGGAGCTTCTAAGGGATTTTGAAAGGATGACATTCTATGTTTATCGGTTTGAAAGTAGAATAGTTGGGGTATCAGCTTTGCACGTTCAAAGCGAAAACACCGGAAGAATTCGTTGGGTTTACATACTTCCAGAGTATCAAAGGAAAAGGATTGGCACCGCACTAGTTACATATATAGAATTCAAAGCAAGGGAAATCGGCCTAAAGAGGCTATGGCTCCTCACATCTGAAAAAGCCTGCTGGGCAGTTAACTTTTACAAAAAGCTTGGTTATAAATTAACTGAAAAAATTGAAAAACCATGGGGTTATGATGTGGTCATGGAAAAGGACCTTCATTAATGGAGATCCTGAGCTTTTTCCACACGACATAGAAAAATTGAGTTAATTCTAATGTGTATGATTGATTTATTTTCCAATGCGAGTTAGCAATTCACTTGTTCCTTTAGTGAGATTTTCAACGCATCTCAAAAACTCGTCCCATCTCTCGACAGCCAAGAGCCCAAACGTTCCAGCTAGAGACAATTGATTAAGAGAATTCAAGATAAATCTTTGCCAATTGATTTCGCGTATCTTTAGATGAATTTGTTAGTAATCCAGAACTTCTAGCAAAGATGTAAGCATCAGTATATAAAGGAGGCAACCCCCCTTTCTTTTCTTTTACAATGCTTTGAAGAACGTTCAGCACCTCTAAATTGTCTTGAATTTCTTCTTTCAATGCCTCTAAAGATCTTTCTCGTAAACCTCTCTCTCCGAGATAATATAACATGAATGCGCCAATGACCGCACTTATGAGAGCTATTACGGCCCCGAAAACCAAATTCAATACCGTTAGGTTCACATCTATGTTCCTCGAAAAGTCATTGCAAAATTATTCTAAAAAAGTTAGGCAATTATGGTATTTTCAGTATCAATAAAACTATTTTCTATCGTTTCCTTTTTTCATGATTGTTGAGGTGGTTCGGTGAGATGTTCGATATGTGACAAGAGGATTAGAAATTCGGAAGTTTACTTTGGCGATGTAGGAACTACATTTGAAGGCGAGCCTTTATGCGCAGATTGCTATTTTGAGGATGAACCTATGGCTGAGGTTTTTTATGGCAAGGATGATGTTCCTTGCATTATTAGTGAAACGAATGGGGATTTCTCCGTTAAATGGAGGAGCACAGATCCTTGGAGAGGCTATTACGAGGTTAAGAGCAAAAAATATGCCTTAGTAAATACTGCTGAACTCTTAGCTTGGCATGAGGAAGGGTCAAGTCAATCTTGGGAGGCTTCTGGTTGTTAAGGCAAAAGGCGAAGTGGATTACAACAACCTAAAATGGTATAGGAGTATAATTTTTAACGAATCCTCTTTAAAGGAATTGGCTGAGTTATTTCCTGAGCAACAAATCAAGACGGATTACAATGCTTTTAAGCTAATAGAAGAATTGGAGATGAGACTTTGACAAAATTGCAGAGGAGATTAAAAGTAAGGAAAATGGAGAGATGAGCGCTCGATTTTCTCGATGGCTATGCTTTGAGCCATAGAAATTTAAGGGATTAAGGATTTAAGGTTGTATAAGCACCTAAAGGATAAGGTGCGAGCATGGCTCAAGAGGCCTTGAAAATGAAGAGGTATTGGCTCAATGAGGATGACCCATTGGAGCCTATAGATTGGAAGTATTTTGACTCCTTGCCCAAGAAGATCAAGCTAGGCTTAGAGCTGTATATGGAGGGCAGGGTTTCCTTAGGTAAGGCTGCTGAGGTTGCTGGATTGCCCGTCACGGAGTTTGATTACATAAGGGGAAGGACAAAGATCCCATTGAGAGGACCAGACGACTAGCATGGCCGTATCCAACACAACCCCCATAATCTATCTTGTGAAGGTTAAAAGGCTAGATATTTTGAGGGATGTTTATGAGCGAATCTATATCTGTTCTCCAGTCTGGCAAGACATAATCCATCTACAAACTCGTGGGCTTCTCAGCCCTGACGAGATATTTTCGATCCCGCAGGCACGTCGAGAATGGATGATTCTTCAAGATCCTAAGGAAAGGGATTCCATAAGTTGAGAGACAGCCTAATGGATAAGGGCTTAGGTCTGGGTGAAGCCTACCCGATAGCCTTATCAAAGGAATTGGGAAGAGTATTTCTGGCTAACGATAAACAAGCGATTGAAGCTGCTAGGGAATATGGAGTAGAAACGAGATGGTTCACTGAAATCCTGCACGATGCTTTGAGGGGCAATTACATAAAGTCTGTTGATGAATACATCCAAATCTTAGATGCTTGTATAAATCAGGGGCTCTATGTGAGCAGGAGACAAAGGGAGAAAGCCATACAAAAAGCGTATAGCATAAGATGAAATTTTGAATGATGAAAGGACATGTTTAAGACTAAGTTTATTAACGAAATCTATGCATCGGTAAACCTCATCTTACTACTTTTCTTTTTATTTTTTGATTCGAATGGAAAAGGATGCTGATAGAGAGAAAAGGCCTAGAGAAATTGTAAAGGAGTTAGTCTCACGCTATATTTCACCAAAACCCAAAGGAATCTCACTAAAATTGCATTGGGGCGATAGAAAGTCTTTAATCAACCTTAAGGGGGATGATTTAGATCAAACAATCGAATATGCTAGAGTTATTGATTTCACATCATTTGGCTATGGCGTTGTTGAAGCTTATAGAGAGGCTTATGGCGAGTTAAGGGAGATTCCAGTAAGCTTTAGGGAAACAGTTTACAGAACCGATAAGGTTGTCATGGACCTTTATCCAACAGGCAGTGTGGGGACCTTTGATATTTTCATAGATTACAAGTAAATAGAGTAGTCTGGCTTTGTTCTCGTGTTCTCTTAAGAGTCTTCAAACTGTCATTTGATTTTTTTAAATAGACCGATGAGAATGTGCCTACGTAAAGCTGTTCCTTAAGCTCTTTATTAAATTTACATAGACATTTTGGCCCCATTGACGCCATTAATCGCTAAGACTTTATGTTCATCCTTCTTAACATATTTACAGCCAGACTTGAAAAGCGGTATAGAGTTTACAGAGTTTTTTACCGCAAGACATGCCCAAACAACACATGTGAATTTTAATCTTATTTTTCTCTTATTAAAGATTGAAGCTTATTTAGGTAATTCGAGCTTCTTTTTGTGAGGAAAAATAGTTTTGCAAAAACCGTATTGCACGCGTTATTTTAAATTTTTCTATCGTTTGCACTATGCTTTGTTATTTCCATTTTTCTCTCCAGTCTTCCTGGATAAACTTGAACTTTTTGGTTTCTGTGACGGATAAGTCATATTCAACGGTTTGCTTTTTCCCTTCGCTTTCCTGGGTGATTTCTAGAATTAAGGGGCGCTTTCCGAGGACGGACCACGATCTCCTAATGCTGATCTCTACATCCCCGACAACAAACTTGATTCGATCCACATCATCCGCCTTTCTCAAAACCTTTAAGAAGGCTTCAAGCTCCTCAGGGGTTAGTCCCAGCGCATCCCGAAGCTCCTCCAATACCCTCGCCAGCTCAGTCAAGCGGGATACGTTCCTCCCCAACCAAAACCTCCTCCACTTAGCCTTTCCATAAAATATCCACCAATAGGAAAATATAAGCGTAAGGCTGACGAGGAGCGGTGCTAAAATCAAATACATTTCCCAATTTTCTATCGTTTCAAAAATCAAGGTAGGATCCCCAACGGAGCAGGGAAATAAATATTTAAACTTTATCACCATGTCTGGTTCTGTTGAATCTTCGGGACTCAACTTCCCCTCTTTTGCTACCCGCCTTGTTTAAGGGTCGGTTCACGGCTACACGTGAGGGGCTGTTATGGGCGAACCACACCCACTCATCTTGGGTTTGCGTGGACTCCCCCACCCCAAAACCCTTCGGATGTCTTTTATCCACGCTTTCCACCCGAAGTTCACAAGCCATTCAGCTTTATGAACAGCCACATATCGGCAAGGAGAGTGTGAGCAAAATGGTATTTAAACCTCACCACTCGACACTCGAAGATGCACCAGAACCCGGCGCCGAAAGCCTCAATAATCTGTGGCTTGCCAGAAAATTATATTACCCTTAAGCGATGTAATGTTGGAGCGTGTGTTCGCATGGATGCTGTTGAAGAGTTTAAGAGTGAGGTTTGCGCGGAAGCGGACCGCCTGAAAGATGAGATCTTGCGGGTTAGTAGGCAGATGCACGAAAACCCTGAGCTGGGAAGCGAAGAATACCTCGCTTGTGACCTGCTAACCTCCAAGCTGGCTGAGCACGGCTTCCAGGTTGAGAAAGGGTTTCTAAACATGAGGACCGCTTTCAAGGCCATTTATAGAGCCGCTAAACCAGGGCCTCGGATCGGGCTCCTCGCTGAGTACGATGCTCTCCCCGGCGTTGGGCACGGGTGTGGACACAACATCATCGCCGCATCCACCTACGGCGCTGCCATAGCCTTGGCTAAGGTCGTTGACCGCCTAGGCGGGGAAATTGTGCTTTATGGTACGCCTGATGAGGAGGGCCACGGACCCTATCGTGGAAGCAAGATCATCATGGCCAACCAAGGCGCCTTCAATAACGTGGATGTTGTCTTAACGATGCACCCCAGCAGTAGTGAGAAAGCTGCAACCCGTAAACAAGCCTTGGCCATAAGGAGCTTTCGTGTGCAGTTTTTCGGGCACACCGCCCACGCGGCCGCGGATCCTTGGAAGGGGGTTAATGCATTAAATGGACTGCGCCTCATGTTCCAAGCCATAGATGCATTGAGGCAGCACATGCGAAGGGACGGGAGGATCCATGGGATCATTGTTAAGGGTGGAGAGGCCTCAAACGTGATTCCTGACTACGTGGAGGCTGCCATGTCTGTGAGAGCCGCAGATCTAACGTATTTGGATGAGCTTACCGAGAAGTTCAAAAACTGTGCCCTCGGTGCCGCCCTTGCGACCGGAACCAAGGTTGAAATCACGCCCGCGGGGTTGATGTACAGGGAAATCTTGTTAATCGAGTCCTTAGCCGAAGTTTTGGAGGGAAACCTCAGGAAACTCGGCTTGGTTGTGGAGGACCCTGTCGAGGCCCTCTTGAGGGGTCCTTTAGGGTCCACGGATTATGGAAATGTTTCCCTCGTGGTACCGTCTGCGACGGTTTCGATGCCCATAAGCCCCGTGGAGTTGCCAGGTCACTCCAAGGAGTTCGCGGAGGCAGCGGTGTCTGAATTTGGCAACGAGGCGTTGATGAGAACCGTGAAAGCCCTTGCCATGACGGTCGTAGATATCCTTTCGCGACCAGGGCTCCTAGAGAAGCTTAAGAAGGAGTTTGAAGAAAAGAGGGCCAAACCCCCAAAGGCAGTTACCTATTAGCTTGAAAACAAATTCCGCTTCAAGTCTAGAAACCAATAAATATTAATTTTCCTCAAAATACATACGGGTTGAATTTGAAAGCATAAAAATTGCGATGATCTACTATGGTGCGGGCCATGAAGGTGAAGGTGGAATACCTGGGCTTCATCAGAAGCCTGATACAGAGGAGGGAGGATGAGTTCGAGCTCAGGGAGGGCACCTTCCTATCCGAGTTACTGAATAGGATAGCTGAGGTTTATGGCGAACCCTTCCAAAGAGAGGTCTTCGAACCCGGCCTCAAAGACCTCAAGTATGGGTTTGTGGTTACAGTGAATGGCGTTTTGACCGGCCAGCTTCATGGAGTGGAAACGAGGCTGAATGAAGGGGACCACATCATCTTAATGTCACTTATGAGCGGAGGATAACGGATAACTAGACAATAAATGTAAATGTCGTCTTTGCTAACTGGTCCTCTTTTTATCGCATTTCACTGTTTATTCAAACATGGTTAAGCGGATGCCATTAGAGTCTCCTCTCAAATAACCACGCCGCCTGATGCTTTCAAGACATGAAATTTTATTAATCATTATCCTCATTCTAACAAATTAACCATGAGCATCGCATAGAGGTCTATCAATGTATGGCTTTAATAATAAGGTGTTGCGGGTAGATTTAACGGACAATGATCTTAAAGTTGAAGAATCAGATGAGAAGGTTTTCAGAAAGTATCTCGGCGGAAGGGGCTTAGCCCTGCATTTCCTTCTTAAGGAGTTAAAGCCTCGAGTGGATCCCTTGGGACCTGAAAACAAGCTGATTTTCGCGACCAGTGTGACAACGGGCATACCCTTACCAGGATTTTGCAGATACAGTGTTGTAGCGAAATCCCCCTTAACTGGTGGGTTCGGGGAAGCGGAGGCAGGGGGATTTTGGGGACCTGAACTGAAGTTCGCCGGTTTCGACATCATCATAGTTGAGGGTGCGTCCAAAAAGCCCGTTTACGTATGGGTCCATGATGGCGAAGCGGAAATAAAAGACGCTTCTCACGTTTGGGGTAAAACCACGAAGGAGGCTCAAGAAGCCATACGTGAGCAGATCGGTGATCCATTAGTTAGGGTGGCATTAATCGGTCCAGCTGGGGAGAAGCTCATTCGATTTGCTTGCATACTGAATGAACTGAAATTCGCCAATGGAAGGGGCGGCTTGGGCGCGGTGATGGGATCCAAGAACCTGAAGGCCATCGCCGTGCGTGGACGTAAAAGAGTTGAGTGCAAGGATCTTGATAAAGTGAGGGGGTTTGCAAGATGGTTTAGTGAAAATTGGAGAAAATACCTGCCAACCGTGGCCAGAAGCAAGTATGGCACAGCTGAGATTGTTCTGCCCTTGAATGCCGATGGAATTCTGCCCACCAGAAACTTCAATGAGGGGACCTTTGGAGAGGCCGAGAGGATATCAGGGGAGGAGATGAAGAACACAATAGTTGTCGACAGCGAGGGGTGCTTCGCCTGCCCAGTCAGATGCAAAAGGGTGGTCAAGGGGGCTGAGCCTCATGTGACGGACCCGAGTTACGGTGGACCCGAATACGAAACTATAGCTGCGTTCGGCTCTTTATGTGCGGTCAGTGACATAAGTTCAGTGGCATTTGCCAATCAATTGTGTAATGCGTATGGCTTAGACACGATCAGCACGGGTTGCGTGATAGCCTTTGCCATGGAGTGCTATGAGAATGGCATAATAAAAAGGGATGAAACAAAGGGTCTGGAACTCAAGTTCGGGAATGTAAACGCCATGATCAAGCTGACTGAGATGATTGCCAAGCGGGAAGGGTTGGGTGATGTTTTGGCCGAGGGCGTCAAGCGAGCCTCTGAGAAGATCGGCAAAGGGGCTGAAAGATACGCGTTACATGTAAAGGGCAAGGAGATACCGTTGCATGAACCGCGTGGAAAAACAGGCCTGGCCCTGCAGTATGCCCTATCCCCTTCAGGGGCGGACCATCTACAAGCTGCTCACGACCCAGCCTTCGAAAAAAGCGTTAAGGACATCGAACCGTTTGGAATTCTGGAGACAGTTGATAGGCTGAGCTTGGGGCCCGATAAAGTGAGACTATTTAAATATCTGCACCTGTGGTGGAGCCTACTGGACTGCCTCTGCGTATGTAAATTCGTGTTCCTTCCTCATCCCGTCGGCGTGTTTAAGGTCAACCATCTTACTGAAATTGTGAATGCGGTGACCGGATGGGAAACAAGCCTCCTGGAACTCATGAATGCTGCCGAGAGGTCATTAATTTCAGCCAGGATCTTTAACATAAGGGAGGGTTTCACCAGCCTGGATGACTGGCTGCCCGAGCGGTTCTTCAACCCATTGAGGTCCAGCCCAAGGGAAGGGGCAAAGATCTCAAGGGACGACCTCAGGGAAGCAATAAAGTTATTTTATGAGATGATGGGTTGGGATGAAAAAAACGGGGAGCCAAAGCTGGCCAAGCTCCATGAATTAGGCTTGCCTCAATGAGCATCTGGCTATTCAAGGCTTGAGTTTAAATGTGTGCATTTGGAATGTGGTCAAGCAATTGGGGTGATGAAGATTGAGGGCCGTTCTTTTTGATTTTAGTAGTACGCACCTCCGGCTGTCATTGTTTTGGTGAATTTAGAATCCATTTTCTAAATCATCTTGGTGGTAGTGATTAAATCGTCACTGAGACGGACGGGGATAAGCTGTTTAGAAAATATGAGTAGCGCTTTGGCAACGTCCTCGCGCCATATGGATTTGTTCAAAACCCTAGCAGATTGAGATTTTTCCATATGCGAATTTTATACTGAGCTAATTTGTGTTCTCAGGCTGAACCGATCCTCATTGATGTTCATCTTAACATCCTCAGTGGAGTTTCTTGGCGCTTGCCCTAGTTGACCTGGGAAGGCGCAAAGATTATACTTTATGCCCTGATATTCTGAAACAGTGGGGATGGTGTTTGAGAAGTCGAATTCAAGCGTTAAGGGGATCCCTTGAGAGGGAAGGGTTAGATGGGTATCTGATCGCAAACGAGACCAACATCCTGTATTTCACGGGCTTCCTTGGCGGTGTGAGGCTGCTGGTGCCGAGGGATGGCGAAAACATCCTGTCCGTTTATGGGGTGAACTATGAGCAGGCGAGGGTGGAGGCGAAAGACTGCCGAGTGGAGCTGGTGAAGAGGGGTGAGAACCTAGAGAAAAGGGTCGCCGATCAAATCCACAGCCTCAAGCTTCAGCGTGTGGGATTTGACACTATTGACGCCTCCGTATACACAAAGCTGAAGAAGGCCTTGAAGGGCGTGCGATTAAAGCCCAGAAGTAGGACCGTTTGGGGGCTTCGCAAGGTAAAGGATGAAAATGAACTGTCCCTCATAAGGAAGGCGGCTGAGCTGACCGACGAGGGCATGAAAAAGGCCTTCGAGGTGGTCAAGTCGGGAATGCGGGAATACGAACTGGCTGCGGAGATTGAGTATGCGATGCGGAGGCTGGGCTCCGGGGGAACCGCCTTCAACACCATCGTGGCCTCAGGCACCCGCTCAGCCTTCCCCCATGGTGGATGCACTGAAACAAAAATCCAGGAGGGCGACCTGATAGTGCTCGACGTGGGGGCCACCTATCAACATTATCGGGCCGACCTCACAAGGACAATCATGGTCGGAAGGCCTTCAGAAAAGCAGGCAAGGATCCATCAGGTCGTAAGAGAGGCTCAAGAAAAGGCCTTCCAAAGCATCCACACAAGAGTGAGGGCTTGCGAAGCTGACGCCACAGCCAGAGGAATAATCGAAAAAGAAGGCTATGGACAATACTTCGTCCACAGCCTGGGGCATGGTATTGGACTTGAGACCCATGAGCCACCCACCCTAAGCCCGGAGAGCAAAGACATACTTAAGGCGGGTAACGTGGTGACTGTGGAGCCTGGTGTCTACATCGTAGGCTTCGGAGGTGTGCGAATAGAGGACACTGTGCTCGTGTATAAAGACAAAGCGGAGAGACTCACCAAAACCCCATACGAATTGGCGGTTAAGCGATAGTTTTGACGGAAATGATGTGACCGAGGCGATTTTGAATACTTTCTCAACCGTTTAAACCACTAAAGGTTGTGATTATGTGGCAAAGGTTTTGGTTGTTTATGATTCGTAAACATGGCACATCGAGAAGATGGCCTTTGCCGTTGCTGAAGGCGCCACCAAATTCTCGCTTTGTTTAACCCTTCACTCAAGAAGGTTGTTCAGAGGTATAGGGAAAAGGCCAAGGAAGCGGTGGCAATAGAGTTAGTTATAGTTTTAACCATTCCTTAAAGAAAACGTCTGATATTGTATATTGCTTATTCTCCTTTTCGACTATTCCTTTGCTCTGAAGTTGTTCTAGGGCTTTTGCCAAGTGAGCCCCCGTCTTAAGGTCATGTTTTCGGATGTAGTCTGCAGCAAATACGCTTTCGCTGGGATCTTTCGCTAATGTTTGAAGAACTCTCTTTTGATAGGGTGGCAAGCCATCAAAAATCCTTGATAGGCATAAGAGTTGTTTTGTATCACCATAAATGCTCCATCTTCTTCATCCTTGACTGTAAGAAAAAAGTTCGCCCAGCCAGAGTAACAAGAAGAATCAACATGTAAATAAGAGTATTAGTGTTATGGTGGGCCCGCCCGGATTTGAACCGGGGACCAACAGGTTATGAGCTTCGACAGGGCTTCCTCTGTCGCTCTAACCTAGCTGAGCTTCCCGGGAACTCTGCTCCTGTTCCTTACGGGCCCGGGCCCACTCTTTAAATTTTCAAAACCTTCTATTAAACTTTAAGCTATAACACTAGGATGATTAAATTGCGCGTAGATTTCGCTGATCGCGAAAACTAGAAGTCCTTTTTTAAACGCTCAAAGCCGCCCTCCTCGACTTGGAAAGATTTCTATGCAAAAATACTGAAAGTATCGGAAAAATCGTTCAGCTTCAGGGCTTTTCATTGGTACAAGGCAGAAAGATCGCCAACACTTGAGACAGTGCGTGCAAGGAAATATTATGTTAGAAGTTGAACATGAAATATTTATGGGAGATCATGGGACAGATATTGTTAATCTTGTTGGAGGAATAGCAAACGTTCTTGAGGGAATAGTCTATAACAATGATAACCGGATCAAAGAAATCCATTTTAAACAAATCTAGCGCGCGACGGGGAGTCTGGTGTGGCCTTTAATTATTATGTTTTGGTTGAAATGGGCGCTTTCTAAAGTTTGGAATGGGGGATTGGATTGACGTCTACGAATCTGTGGCCAGCTTATCATATCTTTTATTTGTTTGAAGAGTAAATTTATGTTTTAAGAGGGCTTTATTGAAGGTTGGGTCCATGAGGATTAGGATTCCGGCGATTAGATGGAGGAAGCCGCCAGAGGCTAAGGTTTTGGAGCTTCTGGAGAGGCATGTGTCATTGTGCATGTCCATATCGAGCGAGCTGGTCAGGGTGGCTGAGCTTAAGATCGCTGGGAGCGAGGAGGAGACCATGAAGTGCACTGAGAGACTGAGCGGTATGGAGAAAGAGGCTGATGGCTTGAGGAGGGAGATCATGATGGAGCTGGCTAAGGGAATCCTGCCCCCGCTGAGCAGGGAAGACCTGATGAGGTTCACGGAGAGGCTTGACATGGTTGCGGATCATGCCAAGGACGCGGCTAGGCTCTTGAGCATCATCCGTACGGATGAGTTGACGGATGGGTTCAAGATAGTTTTTATGCACCTTGTGAGGAGGGTTGGCGATTGTGTCCATGCTCTGGGGGGCTCCATAAAAGCGCTTTATGAGGACTTCAAGAGGGCGCTGGATGAATGCTATGAGGTGGAGAAGATAGAGGAGGAGATAGACGTGATTTACACGGAGGCCCTTAGAGTGGCCCGTGACACCAATATGAGAATACAAACCTCCCTTCTGGCAACCGAACTACTGAGATTATTGGAGATGATGTCCGACCACTGTGAGGACACGGCTGATATGATAAGAATCGTAGTTATTAGCACGCTTCATTAGGTCAAAGATTTGGTGATCGTCAAGAAAGCGGTCGCGCATAAGGTTGTTGTGGCGAGGAAAGTCGCGAATCACAGAAGGGCTCTGGACGAGTGTTTCCACGTCGAAGCGATCGAGGAAGAAACGGACCTTATCTACGTGGACGCGCTCTAAGTGATGCACCTCTCAAACTTAAGACATCGAACCATCTTGCTTGTAAACGAGTGGGCTGAGGCGTTAGAGATGACGGCAGACGGCTGTGAAGACACAGCCGACCTGATCAG
Source organism: Candidatus Bathyarchaeota archaeon BA1 (assembly GCA_001399805.1). The sequence goes on along the minus strand of LIHJ01000079.1, from coordinate 20,677 downwards.
AGCCGCGATGGTGAGCACATTCCATTAGAGGCTTGTGACAATAACGTACGTAGCCGCGCTGATGCCTGATGCGGCGACAAAAGTTGCCACCCACATGTAGAGCATCTCTTTTAAAGCCTTGACGTTTATCCACGTTCCCTCTGCTAAGCCTAAGCCAGTAACGGCTCCAACAAGCACGTGGGTCCCGGATATGGGGAAGCCCAGCAAGGTTGCGATGAACATTATCGAGGCGATGCTTATCTGAGCGACCAAGGCGCTCATAGGGCTGAGTTTCACGAGGTTTAATCCAACAGACCTTATAATCCTCCTCCCGAGTATCAGCAAGCCAAAAGTTATCCCTACACCGACGACGAGCCTAACCAATAGGGGATCTTGACCAGGCATGATGCTGATAAATGCTGTTGCGTTACCGATGTCGTTGGCTCCTCTTGAAAAAGCCGAGAAAGAGACCCACCCTAGCAGGAAGAAAGCAGCTTCACGTGACAGCCTCATTCGCTGCCTCAAGCCAGTCATGTGTGCATGCAAGACGCGCTTCATAGCCTTAGCCAACATCATGGTGACGAGCAACCCAATAAGCGGCGATGCCACCCACGCGCCCACTACTCCGCTTATCCTCTCCCAAGCTATCCCACCTATCCCCCACTTTATTAATCCCAGTCCCATTGCGGCACCAACCGCGCTATGGGTAGTTGAGATAGGCCAACCCCGATAGGATGCCACCGTCAGCCATGTCGCTATAGAAAACACTATGATTATAGCATCTGTGGTAGTAACCGTTCCTACCAAGAGCTTTCTTCCTATCGTTTCCTCAACTTTATACCCTAAGAAAACCGCACCGAAAAAAGCCATAAGGCCGCCGAGAAGAGCGGCCGTGCCAACCTTAACGAAGCCGCTTCCAGCTAAAGGAGCCATAGTTTCATCATTTGCACCTATGGAAAACGCGATATAAATAGCCATTCCGAAACTAGCCAACAGGATTGTTTCCATGGTAGCCACAATCCTAAGCCCTCGGTTGAGGACTTATCGTTCAATGAAGGTCTCTTAAAAATCTTACCCCCACTGATGGGCTTGTAGAAAAACTTTTTACGCCCCGCTCTAAACTACTCAGACCCTGAAGACCGTCATGGAAACTCCTTTGCCTACCTTATGTTAATGCAAAATGCCTCCATGCCATTGTTATAATCCGGAATCGCTCAGACGATAGCATTAGCCACATTATTGACAGTCAACAAAGGTTTTAGTGAAGAAATTTAGCTTTTGATGAAACTTCCTCCTAAAAGATAAAATATGACTTAGCGAAAAAGAAAGCCCGTTTAGAATTAAACTTTTATAATAAAAAGCATTTCGGTGTTGGTTAGAAAGGTCGGAGGGAAAGAATTGAAGGCTGTTGTCTATTATGATGTTGATGATTTTAGAGTGGAAGACATGCCAATCCCAAGAATAGGTCCTGACGAGATTCTTGTAAAGGTTAAGGCATGCGGGCTTTGTACGACCGACCTATTTAGGGCCATGTATCGAAAAGCTAAGCCAGGTACCGTTTTCGGTCATGAAATCGCGGGAGAGGTGGCAGAGGTCGGCTTAGAGGTCACCAAATTTGAGGTCGGGAATAGGGTTGCGGTGCTTCATCACGCACCTTGCGGCGCCTGTTACTACTGCTTGCATGGGCAGGAGCCCCTTTGTGATCAATATCGTCGAACCAACGTGGACCCAGGCGGGTTTGCTGAATACATTCGCGTTATACCTGAGTTGGTTAGAAAGGTTGTGGTCCAAATACTGGATGAAATGACATACGAGGAGGCAACGTTGATTGAACCTACAGCTTGCTGCGTGAGAGCCGTGACTAAAAGTAGGATTGCGCCAGGCGACACGGTGCTAGTCATGGGCGGTGGTCCCCTCGGCTTGCTGAACGCTCAAGTGGCTAAGTATATGGGAGCATCGCAAGTGATTGTGAGCGATCATCACGACTTCCGTGTTAACATGGCTAAAGAGCTGGGCATCGATCACGCCTTTAATGCAAAGAAAATCAGCATCGAAGAAAAGGTAAAGGAGCTGACAGAAGATCGCGGCGCTGACCTAGTGATTATAGCGGTTGCATCAACCGAAGCTGTTCATCAAGGTACTAAGATGGTGCGATGGGGGGGCAAGATATGCGTCTTCGGCGATTTTAGAGATGTCCCGCAACCAAACGTGGAGGTTGACCCGAAACTTATGCTTCGCGACGACATTACGCTATTTGGAAGCTGGGGCTGCTCACCTCAAGACCATCAAGCTGCATTCAACATGATAAGGATGGGTCGAGTGAAAGCCAAGGAGATGATAACCCACACATTCCCGATTGAACAATTCACGGAAGCTCTTAAAGTGATGGCTGAAAAGCAGTGCATGAGGATAGTCATTAAGATGTGAACTTAGCCTTAGCATATCTCCATCGTAAAACAGTAATTTCTAGACTTGCGCATGCTTCCACCATAGTTGCGGGCTCCTCCCCAAGAAGTATGTTGGATTACTGGGGGTGGGGGGTGTGGGGTCACGCGCCCAGAAGGTTTGTGGTAGTTTTTTTCTTTTGTTTTCGGTTGTTTTGGGGCTTGTTTTTTTGCTTCTTTTTGCGTTTGCTATAAACTTTTGTGTTTGCCATAAACTTTTGTCGTTTTAATCTTTTGGGTTGCACAATAAGTGTTAAAAAGTATAACGGCTTACCCATCAAAGTTTACGGCTGGTGTGGGTAAGCCGTAAAGGAAAGGTGAGAACATGCGTGATGGTTATCTGAAGCTCGGCGAATGGGCATGGGAAGCGATCCGCAGAAGCACCGCATCCTTTAGCCCTCAAGAGCTGGAAGAGGTCGAGGTCGTCAGACCTGAAATCTTAGAATATTGGAGAGCCTTCCTGCCAGAAGAGATGGAATGGCAGTAATTGAGCATAGGAAGTGGGTGGAGGAGCACCCAAAAGCCCTCGCCCTCGCCGTGATGAGCGACGGGATGATCACCCCGAAAATGCCCAGATTATTTGGAAAAGACACCATAGGCAGGATAGACCGAGTTATATATAGATATGAGTACAGATACTTGAGGCCAGAGCTATACTATAAGACAACGGATTTTGAACTAACTAGGGAGATAGCCAACATGTGGCTCGCAGGCGTCACACCAGTGAAACCGCGCCCAAAGAAAAAACCAGCGTTCGTAACGAGCGTAGCCACCGCTAGAGCCGTGAGAGCCACCATACTCATGAGCCGCATCTCGTGGGACGCTGGAAGAACAGAGCGCATGAAATACTTGAACAATACAGGGAAACACCTGAAATCTCAATATAGAGCATGTACGATTCGACTCTTAAGGTAATGGCGGGAAAGCACTTGCATTTTTAGTTTTGGAAAAACCTTTGTTCGCGCGCTGTTAAACAAGCAATCTTTTAACGTTTTGTATATTCAGCTCTGGGACTATTACATTATACCAGTTTCTATATGCGTAGGCTTAGGTATGGGTTGGTGTTGAGAGAATGCCTAAACGGAGTCGTGAGGAAGTTGAACAAGTAGTTTTCCAATTTATTCAACAAAGGCGCGCGCTAGATGCTAGGGGTAGGTTCGCCACGCGTTGCGCGGACAGAGAGATCAAGTACCTAGAAGCGCGATAAGATCCTTCATATCGGCTGCGACGGCCATAACTCCCATCACTAGCAACAGGTAGAAGATCAAGCGCGGGGCATCATCCTCGTATTTGCGACAGAAAAACGCATAGACGACTACCGCCGTTACCAGAAAGGCGAACCCGAAGTGGAAGTGATGGAAGCGCACGAAGTAACTTGTCACGTTTAAGACTCCACCAACGGCGAGCAAGAAAACGAACAAGATTTTGTTCTCGTACTTCACTTCCGCACAGCCCTCCATGTTCGAATGCCACATATATACCTAATGCGCGCTAAACGCTTAATATAATAAATTGCTTAACGTAGGGGTGTGCTGTTAGAAATGTCGGAAAGCGAATTAGAAGAAGTTTTGTTCAAATATGTTGATATGTATTTTAAGGGACTGAAAGCACTTAGAGACTTAGAAAATAAAATACCCGAATTAGAGTCTAGAGAGGAAAAAGTAAAAGCGTTCATAGATTATTTTAAAGGGCTTAAGAGATTAAGAGAACTTGAATCAGAAGTAGGAAGGATAGCAGAAACTCTAGCTGGGATTAGTAATTGGGGTTGGCCACATATCGCGCGCGCTAATAGACTTAAACTAGTGCATGTACAAATAAGACTATCAGCGGTTTATCCGTTTGGTTCCTCATCCCATGAGGAAACTCGCCGGGCACATATATGGTTAGGCCCTCTTTGGCCTCCATTTCTTTATCCTCTATCATAATGGTTCCCGAACCTGATAATACATAGTAGATCTCTTCGCGGTCTGGATGGGTGTGCTGGGGAAATATCCCGCCGGGCGGTATTTCCAAGAGCCCGAAGCCCGTGAAACGCCTACTCCCAACAGTTTTTTGTTCAAGAATCCTCTTGATGCTGGAAACACCCTTAGGATATGAAGAGAATGGGATTTTCTCAGACTCAATAATGCTCCACATATCCTCCCCCACCCAATATTTTACTTTCCTTTTGTCCCATATAAGGGCTTATCCTCAGATGAATGCATTACAACCAGCCCGCGAAAACATGGTCATCACCACCAACTACATACGCAGAGAAGCCTTAAAGGGCAAACATAATCTCCCACTAGCATACGCAACCCTAAGCTTTAATATAAGAAAGCTGAAGGAACTCATCCCATGGATAAGAACGGAGCAATATGGCTCAGTCACAATAATCTACGATGGACAAGCAAACCCAGAAGCCCTACTACAGCAACCCTCTAATTCATATATTATGCGCTAATTTGGCTCCTTCCGCTATTCCTCTTCCTAACTCTGTCAGATAAATGTGCCCTCTTGTTGTGACTATAACCCTTTGTTTCGCTGCTAACTCATCTATTATTTTTCGTTCCTCCTCTGAGAAATCTTCTGCTGATGCTGCTTTTTCTGGATCAAAAGCTTTTTTATTGTACAAACTAACCAAAACGTTAATTCTTGGAGTTATTGAAGTTGTTTCTCGAACATAACTGACGTACCCCTCCAAGGGTTCTCTCTTAATCCAGAAAATCTCATATCTCCCAACCTTTTTTGACTTAATAGAAGGATTTTCCATCATCAAGCGAGAAAGTAACTTCGCGATAGTAAAATGATGACTACCTAACATTCTGGAAAGTTCCGTAGCAGTGCGAGGTTCCTCTTCAATGAGCAAAGAGATCTTATCCCTTAAATTTTCCATTTTACACCTCCTCACTGATGTTTACGTAAACTTATTGTGATGTTTAATATTATCTTTCCAACCAAATATAATTAAAGATACTTATAAATTTATCGCTTAAATTATCTTTTATCGATACTTTTAAATGCTAGATCAAAGGTTATTAAGATAAAGGAGTTATGCATGAGTAATCAAATTTTCCTTTCCGAGAGTGAGAAACGATGTCTCGCACTAATCCTACGCAGACAAAAAGCCGAACGATCACCCTACATACCCATTCCCTTCCTTAAATTAGTACCTGACTATAAACGTGTCCTAAAAGAACTCAACAGGAAAGCCTTAGTCTCCTATTATAAAAAGGGAGAGGCCGTGGGATTAAGCGAAGACGGTCTATATCTAGCATTAGCCTTAATAAGAGAAGGATACTAAAACGCCAATCCTCTCCACAGCAATCATCGACAAATTCAAAAACTCTTAAAGACATTTTGATGAGGAAAACCCAGCTACAAGAAGTAAAGCCGCTATTAGGTAGCAAGGTGTTAACCAGTTGGCGAGATTCTATAAAGATTTAGAATAAAATAGCCCTCCCTCATTAACTGATAAAGGGTTTGAAAGATGAAGGCGGATGTTGTGATCATTGGTGGCGGAATCGTAGGGGTATCGATAGCTCGGGAGCTATCTCAATATAATGTGGATACTGTTTTAGTTGAGGGGGAATCCGATATAGCCTTCGGCTCCACGAAGGCAAACACTGGCATTATCCATGCAGGCTATGATGACATGCCAGGGACAGTAAAGGCTGATTTATGTCGGCGAGGCAATGCTTTATGGTCCGAGCTTTCATCCGAGCTTGACGTGCCCTTTAAAAGAATAGGATCTCTTGTCGTTGCCCTAAGGGATGATGACATAGGCATTCTTGAGGAACTTAAAGAGAGGGGTGGAAAAAATGGGGTTCCAAGCCTGGAGATCATAGAGGATCGTGACAGGCTTTTTCAAATGGAGCCAAACCTTAGTGAGGAATCCATCGCTGCTCTATATGCCCCAACAGCTGGGATAGCCAGTCCTTATGAGATGGCCATAGCATTAGTGGAAAATACTTTACAAAATGGAGTGAGAGTTCTTTTAGAGACTAAGGTCGGAAAAATTCTCGTAGAGAAAGGGGAAGTAAAGGCTGTCCAGACTAATAGAGGGTGTATTGAAGCCAATTACGTGATCAATGCAGCAGGGTTATATGCTGATGAAGTATCCGCCATGGTGGGCATATCCCATTTTTCCATTACACCTCGAAAGGGCGAGTATTATGTTCTGGATAAAAGGCTTGGCGGTTTCGTTAACCACGTTCTTTTCCCCACTCCCACCCCCATTAGCAAGGGAATAGTGGTTACCCCAACCATTGACGGAAACCTGCTTATCGGGCCTAACGCCCATGACATAGAGGATAAAACTGATGTGGCTACCACCTTCACTGGGTTAGAGGAAGTCTTTAAGGGTGCACTTAGGCTAGTGCCAAATCTTTCTTTGAGGAAGAACATGATAATTGCTAACTATGCTGGTCTACGCGCCGAACCCAGCACTGGCGACTTCATAATTGAGGCATACGATGAAGTGAAGGGATTTATTAATGCGGCAGGCATCAAATCGCCCGGCTTAACATCTGCCCCGGCAATTGCCAAAAAAGTAGTTAATATTTTAAGGTGCGAGGGGCTAAAGCTAGAGGAAAAGGAAGCCTTCGATCCCTATCGCAAATCCATTGATAGATCAATCCGGGAGCTCTCTTTCAATAAAGCGAAGAAGCTAATTGCGCAGGATCCCACGTATGGTCACGTTGTTTGTCGTTGTGAATACGTGACTGAGGGGGAGGTTGTGGAGGCCATCCGGCGGGGAGCCACCACGCTGGATGGGGTCAAGTTCCGAACTAGGGCGGGGATGGGGCGATGCCAAGGGGGTTTTTGCACTCCACGCGTTATCAGAATCTTATCTAGAGAGCCTGCAGTTCCAATGGAGGATGTCACCAAACGAGGCGGCAACTCTAAACTACTGCCGTATGGAATTAAGTCGCTTTTACTTGGGGGCGGGGTCAAATGATAAGGAGAGATATCGATATAGCTGTGATAGGGGGAGGAGCTGCCGGCTTAGCGGCTGCTATTAAAGCCAAGGAAGCTGGGATAAAAGATGTTGTGATCCTTGATCGTAATGAGGAGCTTGGAGGAATCCTCCCACAATGCATCCACACGGGATTTGGGCTGCATCATTTTAAGGAGAATTTAACTGGTCCAGAATACATCTCCACATTTATCAAAAGAGCGCAAGACTTACAGATCGAGTGTAAGTTAGAGACCATGGTTCTGAAGATCACACCGAACAAGGAGATTTTGGCAGTTAACAGTGTTGATGGTTTGCTAACACTTCGGGCCAAGGCAATTGTTCTAGCCATGGGTTGCAGGGAGAAAACAAGGGGTGCACTATGCATACCTGGAACCCGACCAGCCGGGATTTATACGGCAGGAACCGCGCAGAGGCTCATGGACATCGAGGGTTACATGCCGGGCAGGGATGTGGTTATTTTAGGCTCGGGGGATGTCGGATTGATAATGGCGAGAAGATTTGCTATGGAAGGAGCTAGCGTGAAGGCTGTGGTGGAGGCGATGCCATATCCAGGCGGGTTAACGAGAAACGTGGTTCAATGCCTGGAGGATTTTGGGATTCCTCTGCTATTGGAGCGCACCATCACCTTCATCCATGGACATGATAGAGTTGAGGCAGTAACCATATCTAAAGTGGACGCAGAGGGAAATACCGTTCCTGGGGTGGAAGAGAAGATTATGTGTGACACACTAGTACTGTCAGTGGGTTTGATCCCGGAAAATGAGCTTTCAGAAGACGCGGGGATAGTTTTAGATTCTACAACGGGCGGACCTGTTGTTAATGAGCGTATGGAAACCTCCATTCCGGGAATATTCGCCTGCGGAAATGTCGTCACTGTTTATGATCTGGTTGATTACGTGAGCCGTGTTGGTGAACTGGCGGGGGAAAGCGCCGCGAGGTACGTTTTGAATGAGTTGCCTCCTTTAAGGAGGGAAATTGCTTTGAAAAGTGGGGATAACGTAAGGTCTGTTGTGCCACAGATAATCGGTGGTGAAAGGCCTGTAACCCTCTACATACGAGCGAAAAAGCCCATGCGGAATGTGGAGGTGAGGATACAAAACCTAAGGTTTCCGGAGCGTGTGGTGAGGCCGCCGGAAATGATAGTGATCGAGCTCACTGAGGAAAGACTCATGAAATTGGAGAAAAAGCCGGTACTATTGGTGAGTATGGAGGAGGTGGCTCGTTGATGAAGAGAGAGAAGCGTGAGATTACCTGCATCATTTGTCCCATAGGATGTAGAGCAAGGGTGACCATGGAGAATGGGGAAATCACGGAGATCGATAACATTGAGTGCCAGCGTGGAGAGGAGCACACACGAAAGGAAATTGAGGCGCCGATGAGGGATTTCTTCACAACAGTTAGAGTAAGAGGGGCTGGAATACCTGTTTTACCTGCTCGGGCAACCCAACCCATCCCAAAAGGAAGATTGATGGAGTGCGCATTAGAGCTAGCCAAAATAGTGCTGGACACTCCAATAAAAGCAGGCGATGCGATCATTAAAAACATCCTTGATTTAGGAGTGGACATCATTGCCACAAGAAGCTTAGATCACATTGGAGGAGAATTAAAAGCCAACAACCAGAAATGAAGTAAACATATCTAGGCTCCTATAGAGACCTCTTCTCCCTCATCAAGTGGTAAAACGGGCACCCATCCACGGTTAGGACTAAGGTTGTTCAGGTTAAAGCGTTCTTTGCTGAGAATCTAGATGAGGGAATAAGGATAGGGAGGCGGCTGTGTTAACGGTCTTCTGCAAGCATCAAAAGTGTCACTAAGAAAGCCGCGCTCTGTCTGGAATAGGATATTATTCTGATATCCGTTACTAAGGGATGAGGAACTTGATGGAAGGGTTGCTACTATTTCTGAGATCATATATGGTTCTCTTCCTGAAGATATGCGGGAAAATATTACTGTAGTGGTTGTTAGAGGGCCCTCCATCGCAAAGGAAGTAGCTTTTGGTATACCCACGGCTGTGGTCTCCGCCTCAAATGACTTAGGTGTCCTTAAGAGTTGCCAACAGATATAGAACCGCCAATTACAGAGTTACAATCAGTAAGGATGTTGTAGGTGTTGAGATCTGCGCCGCTTTAAAGAACTCGTATGCGATCATAGTAGGGGCCTGCGATGGCATAATGAGACGCAAGGGACAAAAGGACATGAACAACACCAAGGCATTAGTTTTCAGCTCTGCTGTGGGTGAAATGAGGAGGTTCGTCACGGCTATGGGCGGAGATGAAGAAACCGTATTAGGCTTGGCTGGCATCGGCGACCTAGAGGTCACATGTAAAGGGGGCAGAAATAGTGAATTTGGGTGCCTCCTCGGGTCCGGCATGAGGGTCGATGAAGCCCTAAACGAGATGCAAAGAAGAGGATTGACGGTGGAAGGACACCCAACCGCGAAAAAGGCTTATAGATTAGCGCTAAAACTCGAAATGGAAGGAAAATTAAAAATCCAGAAAGACCTTCCACTAGTAAGTATGGTATATCACGTTCTCTATCAGAGTGGAGACGTAGGAAAAAAGATGATATCTTTCGTTTCTAAGATACAATAGTCCACTTTAAAAAGGCTACATGGAGAAGAATGTTAAGAACGCTTATCCCAAGCGCATCAGGACCATCATGATTAAGCTGACTGGTGAGATCCACACGGTGATGAGGGTTCCTAGGGTCCAGTCCAGCTTGCTTTCAATGTGGTTTAGTCAAATGTTAGAGTCCCTCGAAACTCCGCCGTCCTCTTGTCCATCTCCAGAATGCCCTCAATCTTTTCCATGAGAAGTTTAACCGCCTGTGAAGGGGCCTCTTATGTATTTCTCTTCCCATATTCCAATAGCAAGCGCGCACGCTAGAGCGGGTGAGCGATGCGCTTTTCGTTTCAGCTAGCCTCTGGCCAGGCACAGGTACTTCGACAGCTTCGCATGCTTCAGCCAGACCGCCGGGAAACGCCGCATAAAAGGCTTTCCGACTTGTTGACGGCTCTTTCAAAGTAACCCTCACCGAGGGGCCCCCCACCGTACCACTCCTTGATGAGTTGCGCTACCCTTTCCCTCAACCCGACGTTCTCCATTACGTTCACCACGTTCTCAACGTTCCCTCAGAGGATTTGAGTCTAAATGGAGAATGCTTATAACTGCGATTCCCCCGACTCTTGTAGTAGGTGCGGGTTATGACGAGGAAATTTATCGAAGAAGTTGAGCGTGTTGTAGAAAAGTTGGGTGAAGAGGATGTTGAGAATCTGATGCATAGTTTAGACCACTGCTTATTGATGGCAAATAAGTTTTACGAAACTAGAAAAGCAGAATGTAGACCACAACTTTCGGATCTCCGACATGAATTCATCAGGATTTTCAGGGTACCCTCCCTAGCATCCAGCAAGCTCCAGCAAATTTCTCCTCTCCCCCACTTTCCTCAGAATGATAAACTCGCCTTCATCCATAACCTTCAACTTATCTCCTATATTTCCGGGTTACCTTAACTACTTCCTCCACCATGTTATCACCGTAGTGCCAGAAGTACTACACCATTGCGGGTTCACAATGTAGATTTAACTCCTATACTCGACTATTTTTATGGGGTAGACCAAGAGGCATCCAATTTTCTTACCCGATAGGCAATTGTATATGAGAAGAACGCCAAATGAGAGAACGACAATTGTTGCTGAAACTTCCTTATTATGACGCTTAGGCTTGACAGCGGGAAAAGCAATTTAATTTTAGCCATTTCGACTCCTACTCTATTGACGTATAGTATTAAATTTACAACACAAAACGTAGGGGGGTAGGTTGGGAGCCTATAGCCATGGGCTAATGGTTCTTGCGAGGCGAGCCAAAAAACGGCTGGTGTTGGAACGCGGAGACTTAAGGCTGAAAGAGCTAATACTTGAGTTGTGAAGGTAAACCTCAGGGGCACAGCCCCTTGAGCCTGTGAAGATACAGCTTTTACAGAGAGTTATCTCAGCAAGCTCTGTCGTTGAAGCAGGAAGCCTCTATCATTTTGTGAATATGTAGTTCACGGTTTAAGTTCTACCTTGAAAGCCTGTTTGTCCAAGGCTATATTAAATGCCTTTACGATTTCGTCGAGAGGAAGGATGTTACTCACTATTCTTCCTAACCGAAGCCTGCCACTTGACACCAGTTTCACGGCCCTTGAGAAGATGGCTGGGGTGAATAGGTGACTCCCGAGCAGAGTAACCTCGCCGTAATGTACCAAGTTGGGGTCCAGCTTAACGTGGGTCGAGGGCCATGTTCCGGTGAATATGTTGACGACCCCTCCTTTCGACACCATCCTCAAGCCCTGCTCCGTGCAGGTGGCCTCGACCCTTCCACCAGTCGCAACTACCACCACGTCAGCACCCATCCCCCCGCTTAAGTCCCTAACCCTTGTCACAGGCTCTTCGGTCTCGGGGTCTATGGCGTAGTCGGCGCCAAGCTCTAAAGCCTTAGCCCTCCTGTGTTTGAGGGGATCACTTATCACGACCTTTGAGGCTCCGAAGAGCCGAGCCAGCTGTAGATGCATTAGGCCTATTGGCCCTGCCCCGATTATGACGACGGTATCCCCGGGCTTCATGTTACACATCAGGATTCCATTCAAGCAAGAGGCCAGGGGCTCCGTTAAGGCAGCCTCCTCATACGGGACTTCTGGGCCGATCACGTATACGCTCTCGGCTGGGACCTTGACGTACTCGGCGAATGACCCATTGAGCCTTCTTCCGAGCTCAGCAGCTCCGCCGAGGGCTCCCAGATTGGAGCATAGGTTAAACCTCCCAAGCCTGCAGTATCTACACCCAAAGCAGTATAAGAACGGATTAACTGTAACCCTATCTCCCTTTCTTAGACCTAGAACGCCCTCTCCAACATCATAAATATTCCCCGAGAACTCATGGCCCAGAATTATGGGCTCCCTCACCTCGCTCGCACCCATGTATTTCCTCAGATCTGTGGGGCATACGCCTGTAGCCTTAACCTTCACCACCACCTCTCCCACCCCCGCTGTTGGCATTTCAACCTCTTCAATCCTAAGGTCTTTGGGTGCATGAAGAACAGCCGCTTTCATCTCAAACGACCTCTAACACTCTAGGAATACCTGAAAGGCCTTTGCATAAAAGTTTAATCACGAGGCGGGTATAGTTCTTCTCTTTCATAGTCTGATTTTGGGCAATGATAAATGGCTCAATATCATCTAAGCAAAGCAGAACGATTGCTATGAACCAACTGAATATTTCCCTATCATCTTTTTACTATAGGTTGCCGTTTCGGCTACCTTGAGAAGGCTTAGCATAATTAATCCTATACCTTCAAAAACGTATAAATCACCTACAATCGTTTCTCTAATGTTTAACGAGCCTAAACGCACCCATTCATTTTACTTAGTTCGTTATGTGCTGGGTGGTTTAGGATCCCCTTATCTTGAATGGCACTTCGATGATGCATGTTGCTTCGTAAAGTTTGGCCATTATGCCGCGATGGGTTTTCGTCATCGGCACAAGCCTTTCTCCTGATCTCCTTCGATAAAATGCCACAATCACGCGTCCTTCTATGCGATCTCCAGGTTCCCTTCCAACGATCGACATCATCTCTCCTCCGCGGGTTCAAGTGTTCCTTTCTCCACTAGCTTTTGGATAACGCCCGTTACAGTGAAGTAGGGGATTCCCAAGTCAGCAGTTATGTCGGACGGGTAGGCTTTGCCTCTCTCCCTAATGTAATTAATGATCTCTTCCTCAACCTTCTCTTCTGGAATACCCCTCATCGTGACAATAGAAACCTCGCCTAACTTACTTCTAATAGCATCACGTATAAATTCAGCCTCATTATTATATACCCCAGAAGCCTCAACGACACGGGATATCTCATCCCACAGCTTAACCGGTATCGCCACAGTTTTATACTTCTGAGCAGCCCTCAACGTAGCCACAGCTCATATTATAATAAATCACAACATTCTATAAATCTTTCATTAACTTGACTCGCTGAGAGGCTAATAGAATTACTCCATAATTCAATGAGGAGAAAAACTAAATGATCATTTTGCATATTTAATTTTTGTTGCATAGATTAAACTTTAAATACGCCAGAGGGCTTCAAATCTAACGACGCCGCCGTAGCTCAGTTAGGTAGAGCAGCGGACCAAAATGGGCAAGCCACCATCAGGGCTGAGGCTGTTAACTCGTTGGTCGACGGTTCGAGTCCGAAGACAGAGACCATGCGTCCTGTCTGACGAATCCGGCGGCGCCAACTCATTCAGCCTTGGCGAGGATGAGGAAGATCCCTAAGGCGATCAGGGCGAAGCCAACGGCCATGAAGACACCGGAGAAGGGTGAAACCGGGCCCGTGGGCGGATTGGTGTATGTGACATAGACCAATAAAGCACCCACGAGGATGATTAATAAGCCTAAGAACTTCTCAGCAATGACCAATCCCACAGGCGCCTCCCGGCTCATGCTCATCTCCGGTCCTAAGGGTTGCTTGGGTTTAGAATCTGTACTTTTTAGTTAGTGGTTCTGTAAAACTTATTATATTTAGCGATAAGATTTAAAGATTTAAATAGTGTTTCCCTTAGCTTCGATTGTGCTGGCAGTTAAGGCAGTTCAGTTTAAAAACTCAGAGCCGATAGACGATTTGTTTCTAATCCCTTCTTTTGGAAATATTTTAGCATAAACTGGGCGAAATCTTAACAGTTTCCTCTCTTTCTTGCACTAAAAACTAAAGCCACTGCCCTCACGAACAAAACCCCGAGTTTATAATGCGCCCCAAACCTAATAAACTCCTCCATTAACACAAAAAAGCTAAATCTACTAACAGAAAAGTCCATGAAAAAATTTAGAAAAGGAGGCACGGATGGGGATTTTAGATGGCTCCGAACGGTGCATTTAAAAGGCGCCACTACGCTACAAAGCACTTTTCCAGCAATATGTTGAGTTAAAAAGTATAACAATGATGAAAACGCGAGGGAACCAATGCGTTCACTTAGATAGGTTTTGTTAGGGACCCATAGCAAATCTTATGGATGTTATGAGAATGATGCGAATAGCTGAGCAACCTCCGCCCGAAGAGGCCGTGAAAATAGCTGGAGTTTTGTCGCAACTCGGCTTTAACATCCACCTGCTTGGAAGCGAAAAATACGTTGGGTTGGTGATGACATGTTTCAGGATGAAAGCATTCGTTATTTTGATGAGCCAGGGCCTCAGAATACAGACGCCTTAATAGAAGTTGTTAAGGAGAGAATGAAGAGTGCCGGAATAAATTATGTTGTTGTAGCGTCTGAAAGTGGGAACACTGCGTTAAAGGTTGCTGGGGCTTTGAAGGAGTTTAAAGTTAGAGTTGTATGTGTGAGTGCTTATGCTGGGCTTAGGCTCGCTTGGCCTGAAGGCGGGAAATGGCCAAGGTTACAGATGTAGAAAAGGGATTAGAAGTAAGAGAGATCATAGCCATCCCAAGAATAAAATTCAGTGAAAAACTGATTAGTGAAATTAAGAAAGAAAAAGAAACAGTGTAAGTCTCGAGGCAAAACCAATAGTTTATGCAGCCTGTGACTTCGGAAAAAAGGCTTACCAACAATTGAAGAGCAAGAAACCATTACAGAAAATTCTTCACTGCCATTTAAAAACCAAAAACCACAAAATAATAAGTGTAAGGAGGCTGAAAAAGAAAATGCCTAAACCTGGAATGGCAGGCTTATGCCTAAAAACAGAAGTCGCTAATCTTCTAAGAGCAAAAGCAAAAGAAGCGAACATGGGAGTAAACGACTTCTTAACGACTTTACTATTATCCCAGCCGTGCAAGCAGGAAGGTATGGAAACCAAGGTTTTCAATATGGACTTAAGAAACATTAGAAAGTCGGTTAATCAGAAAATTCTCAGAACCAATAAATTCAATGGGAAACTTCAACGAATCAGCAAACACTCTAAACGGCTGAAGAGACGGCTAAACTCATGGAGCTTCCGTAGGCTGCAAAATTTCATAGAATACAAGGCTAAATGGGAAGTAGTTAAAGTTGTCTATGCAAACGCTAGAAACACGTCTAAGTTCTGTTCAAAATGCGGCTGTATGATAAAGCCTAGAGAACAGAACTGCCCAAACTGTGGCATAAACCGCCATTTGAATCCATGCATAAACCTACTTAAAACTCAAGATGATAGGGTGTGGTTCGCCCTAGATACCCCTCAAATGTAGCTGTGAACCGTCCCCTAAATAAGGCGGAGAGCAAAAGAGAGGAACTAAACATAACAAGTTTACAGAACCTAGTTAGTTGACATTAATAAGCAGTTTCAAAAGGTTTTCTGCTAAATTTTCAGGCTTTACTTGACTCTAGAATTTCTACAGTATCGTTGACTCATAGGAGATTATTGTTGTGTATATGTTCTTAGATCTTTTGTGGGGATTCCTGCGGTCTTTAAGAGTTTTGAATCCGTGGTTATCAGGGTATGGCCCATCGTCATAGAGGTGGCTGCGTGGAATGAGTCAAAATAGGTGAGGTTTCCTCCGAATCTCTTATAGAGTTTTGCATGATTGATTTCGATCTTGTTTAGGACAGGGCTCGTGATGATGTCAGATATGAATGATGACCACTCTTCAAATGGGGTATCAACTTTTCCCGCTAGCCAAACCGCCTCTGCCTCAAAAATTATCGAGGTAGCCACATAAATCTCCGCTTTCTCTTTTTCTGCAAAATTGAAGAATACTTCAGCATGTTGATGGTTAGGGTCCCCTTTGAAGGCATATGCCATTAAAACCCGAAGATCAACAAGATATCTCAACACCGACCCTACCACGCGCTATTCCCTCATAAAGGCTTCCTCTACCTCTTCCTTGTCTCTTTCCGTTTCATATGCTGGTTTGCCCTCGAAGCGTTCATGGAATATCTTGAATGTCTTTGGGGTTAGGATGATCTTCCCCCCTCTGATGGACCAGAAGACCTCCATCCCCTCCTCTATATGGATCTTCTCTCTCACGGATTTAGGTATGGTTAAGGTATATCTCCGCTGGATAGATGATACTTCCGTCATTTTATTTTTCACCGAAATTAGATTATATCGGAAATTTAAACGTTAGTTGGATGATGTCAACCATCCTCTCCCTAAAGAAGGGCTTACAACTCCTGTATTTATCCACCTCATTCCTCGTTCGCATCCGAGGTATCATCCGCTCCCATCAAAAAGCCTGACGGCTATTAAGCACTTAGAAGCGGTCGCAATATAGAATTCCACATGGTTCCCTTATTTCTCTTCTTTAACTGTGTATCATATCGTGCCTCTGAGGTCTGAGGACGGAGATGAGCTACCCGAATCTCTGTGTATAGCCATCAAACCTCTTAGCTATGTTGATGACTCCCTTCAAATCAGCATTGTACTCCGATCCACAAGTGGCCAGCAAAGAAACTAAAACGATAGAGTAGGTTAGCGCGCAATGTTAAGGACGCTTTAATATGGTTTCCCATCGTGAGGCAAAGGCAACGATGACTATGAAGGCCACTGCCAGGAGGACGAGGATGATTCCAGTCCACCCACTTATCTTAATAGCCTCTATGAAGGGTGAGGCTATCCGATCAAATTCTGGGTATGGAAACGCGTCCGAGACTATCCAGTAAGACTGGACCTGGGCGATGAAGAGAATGGTCAATATGAGTATGGGCTCAATGAACCTCTTTATCGCCCTTCGCAACAGTTCCAGGCTTAGAATTCCGGCGCAGAAGGTTAGTATGGGCTGGGCCTTAAGGTCCGTGCCAACGATGATCTTTGCCATGAAGGTTTCCCCTAAAAGGGTTATCAAGAGCACCGATACGTAATAGAATAGGAATCGTTTCAGCGCGTCCCTGAAGAGGGTTTTAGGTATGAGCACGTAATACCCTAATCGGTCAATAGAAAAGGTTAAAGCAAATTCAAGCGCTAATTGAGAGCTGATTTAATTTACGCACCTGTCTTTGGGGCGTTTGTTTTGGTGACCATCGGAAAAGGTGATCTTAAGACATTCCAAGAGTCGTAGGCTATGTTACAATCCGGAAAGAATGCGATTGCTTAAAGTGTTAAACGGTTAACTTTTTGGCTCGCTAAGTCTCCTTGGCAGGTATTCATTAACTATATACGCTAACCCATACCGGGAAAAAGATTCAAGTTCACATTTTTTCTTAACTCTTAGGAAGGTCTTGATCTCCCTCTGCCATAGCTCTCCCTCATATCGTGGGTCTCTCTGCAACTCATTTAAGCGCTTTAGATCCGCATCATTTAGGGGTTCACCGGGAAGGTTATAATCCACGATGTCGGTAGCCCACACACCCGACCACTTTGCATCCGGAGTGGTAAGCTCCCTAAGGTGGGCTGCCATGGCCGAGCCCGAGATGATGACCATGGCTATGTGCATTCCCCAAGGGTCTCCATCAGTGTAAATGTAGATTGGCAGATCCAACTCCTTATTCAACCTATGGATGAAGTGTCTCGTGGCCCGTGGAGCTTGACCAGCGGTGAGTATCAAGAGCGAGTTGAATTTGCTATGAACCTGTTCCTCGATGAATCGGGTGAACAACCCACCCTTCTCGATGACGATGACTTTGTCGACGTTGATTTCAATAAACTCGGCGGATGTGAGAGCTGGCCCGATCATCACGCCGTCTGGGTGGGACGCTAGGTTTAGTCTCTTTCCCTCGTAGCCAGGAACGGTGTATTCGATGGTTAGGTTGCCGAATATTGCGGAGCGCTCCTCAGGAAAAATGCTGAGGTCTTCCCGAGGAGAGTTCACCACGGTCTCCAAGTCTGTGATGATGTTATTGGATTCTGGCTGGTCTTTGAAGGGTATGTCGTAGGCTTGCGCCGAGTAGTAAATGTCCCTCAGCGTAGAGGTCTTCTTATTTCGTGTGAGTTCATGGGCGAAGTAGGCTGCCCAAACCAGTTGAGTGAAGGGCCTGAGGTGGCTGACGGCCCTGGCGCTCCTGCGTACGGTTCTTTCACCCAAAATGTATTGTCGCAGTTCTGGGCTGTAGAATATGTTCTCGATGGACCGGCTTGGCATCTTGATCCAGGGAAAACTGCCCCTTTCCATCTGATCATATAGCTGCTTTCCCATCTTTTTTAAGTTCGCTAAGACACCGCTTCTGCGCTCAACTGCAGAGCTCTTGATTTTCGCTTTTTTCAAACCGCTTCACATCCTATGACCGACTCATTCGCTTAATCCATCAATAAACACGTCTACCGTTCCTGCATTACCTAAAGATGCGGATTTAACTTGAATCTTTAGAAAGGCCCATTTTTCTGCCACCATTTCATACGCCTCTGAGCCTGCATCTAAGGTGGTTTCTGGTTTAATCCCCTTCCATTTCAGGGGCTCCATACAACCAAGAACCTTAAAATTAATTGCATTACTTTCGTGCTTGTTATAGACGTGTATAAGTTTGGTTTTATAGGGTCGGGCATCAAAAGCTTCGCTATCGGTATAGGAATCCGTTGTCGAATAATTTTCGAAGAGGGTTTGCCTCTTGTATAATTTGTTAATGTCGGGTGGCTCCCTTTCTCCACTCAGTTCCGTGGAAAACCTGGCGATCTTGGGCAAGTATTTGGAGAAGGTGGCGAGTCGCCTCTTCTCCTTCTCTGCATGCTCGCGTCTGGTTAGAAAGTGTTGCAGTTGGCGAGCTACCTCACGTATCCCGTTTAGGATCTCGCCTTTCACCTCCGGTCTGTCTGCGATAAACTCCTTGCCCACGGTCTTGTAGGGGACCTTCGTGCTGCAAATATGGACGAGAACGGCGATGGGCATGTCGGGGGTGACCTTGTACCTCCGCCAGTTGATTTCCTTTATGATGCTCCATGAGACATCGCTGGCTTCATCGTACAACAGCGGGATCCTATTGGCGAATCGATACAACACAATGTCTTCCTTCTTCGGCACGTTTCCACCATACGCAATCGCCGTCTCCACGATGAACGGGTGACCGGAATAGGTGGAGGGCTTGCGCTGATGAACAGCGACAAAGTCTGGCTTCATCTCCTTTAAGATCCCAGCCTCCAACAATTCTTCTCCAATCGGTGAAAGGCAACTTGTGTCTGGGGGAAGAAAGCGATCAAATTCTCCCATCATGTGCACGAGCTTCACGATCTCGTCAGGTTTCAACTTTCTAGGGTCCTTTGTTTTGATTAGTCCAGCGAGCAACAAAAGGCGGAGAACAGCGATCTCATCAGCCATATTGAAGTGGGTCCTCATAAAGTCCAACATATCTTGGCACTCCGTGGTTTCAATCAGGCTCCGCAGATATTCCACATCAATTTCCTTAAAAAACTCTTCAGATTTCTTCATCGCTTCCAAGAGCCTATCTACCTCCTCGGGCTTCAGGCTTTTCGGATCCTTCGTCTCAATAAACCCTGCGGACCAGAGAAAACGAAGCGCGATGGTTTCCCCAACACGATGAAAGTGGGTTTTCATGAAGTCGAGCATGTTTTTACAAGGTGTGATCCGTATGAGGCGTTGAATGGTTTCCACGTCCACCCCATGGGGGTGCGGGGAGGTCTCTTTTGGTGGGGGCGGCATCTTAGTGGTCACGCGGGTGAATCTGTATAGGCGCCCCTTAGGATCGACAAAGGTGATGTTCGCGTAGGGGTTCATCACCGCTGTCTGTTTCAGGTATTCCAAAATCTTGGGCATGGCTCTGAAATAGTCCCCCTCTAGACAAAATTCAACGATAGTGCCGCGCCATCGCTCGTTATTCACGTGGATTTTATGATCCAGGATTATGGGGCGGTTCCTCTGGATATCAATCATCATCTTATACGCATAAGCCTTCAATGTCCCTGTGCTTGAGGCAACATAAGCAGGTTTGTGAGTGGTGATCTGCCCATAGAGAATCGCCATCTTCCCGCCAAGACCAAACGTGCCCCTGGCCTGCCTCAGCTTAAACTTGGAGCCAAACAAAACCTGACCAAACGCCGAGGGTATGTGGCGGGCAGGGACACCAGAGCCATTATCCTCAACCCTTAGTTTGTAAATGGCTGCCTCCGGACCTGCCTCGCCCTCATAGGATAGGCGGATGTAGATCTCGGGGGGCACCCTTAAAAGGTCAGAGGCATCAAGAGCGTTTTCCACCAGCTCCCTCACTGACGAAAAAATCGCCCTAGCCGGGTTGGTGAAGCCCGCTATATCACGATTACGATAAAAAAATCGGCTGGGCTGATTTCTTCGAAAACTTCTGTCACGCTCCCTCCCCCCTTAATTCGTTATACCAAAGACGCAGAATCTTAAAAACTTCTTCTGCTGTTTTACAGTTTCTAAACACGCCCTCATGC
>LIHJ01000058.1 GCA_001399805.1 Candidatus Bathyarchaeota archaeon BA1 | reverse complement strand
TATATGGTGGCGGAGGAATCGAGCGCCACACCAGAGGCTCTAAAATCAACCTCCCCCCTATTTTCCATCTCCTCCAGAAAGGACATTAATAGGAAGGAGAGGTCGATTTCCCATGGCTGTAGCTTCTGCAACTTATGAAGTTCGAAGAAGATGTTCCATGGGGGTTGGAAGTAGAAGGGTTTTTTGATGGGTGAGGATGCCACTAAGCAGCCCCCTTAAATGACGTGGAAACCACATGGGAGATTCCGTTGCGTTCATACACGCCGTAGATCCTCTCGGCCTTGCTCACCATTTCAGGCTTCAATGTTATGACCAGAAACTGGGATTTCGCTGATTCCTCAGCTAATAGGTCCCCCAGTTTAGCTACATGAAAGGCATCCAAATGAGCGTCGATCTCATCGAAGAGGTAGAAGTCGGTGGGCATGAATTCTTGTATGGCGAATAGGAAGGCAACCGCAGCCACGGATCTCTCCCCGCTACTTGCTCCACCCACGAGGATTGGGGGCTTGCCAGGGAATTGAACCACCATGTCCATTCCACCGGCGAAGGGTTCCTCGGGGCTCTCCATTTTTAGGGTGGCTTCTCCACCACCTGTGAGTTTCGAGAAGTACCTGCTGAAGTTTTTGTTTATTTGGTTGAAGGCATCCATGAAAACCCGACGCTTTTTTCGTTCAATCTCATCCATGAAGGAGAGGATGGCCTGTTTTTCCCGCTCCAGCTCATTCATGCGTATGGATAGCTCCTTGTATCGTGAAACCTGCCCGTCATAATGCGTTATGGCTAGTTGGTTGATGGCCCCTAGACGCTCCAGCTCAAACCGCATCAGCTTCAGCGATGATTCCGCCGCCTCAAGTTGTTCTGGCGAGACCTGTAAGGGTTCTCCGTAACCCAGCCCCTTCAACCGTTGGCAATGTTGATCCAATTTCAACTGGGATGTTTGTAGGTTAAGTTGAAGTTGATTGGACAATCGGTCCAGTTGCTCATACTCGACATCTAGGCTGTGCAGCCGTTTATCGATGCCGTCGATTTGGGATGTGAACTTCTTCGCCTCTTCCCTAGCGATTAAAACGGAGTGAGAAAGTTCCCCCCTGTATTGTTCAAGTCGCGAAAGTTCCCCTACCAGTTTCCCCTTTTCTTGGAGGGCTTCTTCAACATCCTTCCCCACGGTTGACAGCTGATGGTCCACTTTATCCAGCTGAATTCTGATGTTGCCTCTGCCCATCTTAAGGACGTTTTCAAACTTGGATTGGAGGGTGTAGAACTCGGTCTCCACGCCACCAAGCCTCTGCCGCAACCCCATAATTTCTTCTCCCAATTTTTCACGCTGGATCTCCATTTCCTGAATATGGGATGGCTCCGTTTTCCTTCGTAAAACGGATAATTCGCCTCGTAATTTTTTCATCTCCTTATGAAGGGCGTTAAGTTGTCCCCTTTGAAGCCCCATGTGCACCTTCTCCTTCTCAAGATGCTCTTGAATGCCTTGACTGTATCCTTCGACGCGACTGATATTCCGCTTGGTGCGCTTAGTGCTTCTGCGTATACGCATAACTTCACTTTCGAGGGTGGTGATGGCCTCAGCCAATCGAGCAATTTCCACTTGAGTTTTATTAATTTCCTCTTCGAAGGTAGTTATTTCGCTTCCTCTTCTTGCCAAGTGCTCCTGAAGAGCCTTCACCGCTTGATCCAGGCTCATGACTGCGGACTCGCTTGGGATGATTGTGGAGAAGTCGATGGGGGCTCGATAGTAACCGCTCTCTATCCCTCCGCCAGCCTCATAAAGATCTCCATTAACAGTAACGGTTCGGTAACCGCTACGAGAAGCTGTGAGAGCCGCTTTGTCATCCCCTCCTATTAGGGTGTCTCCAAAAACGAAAATCACTGCGGGCTCATATCGTTTTGCATACTTGACGAGTGCGGAGGCTGTACCGATTAGGCCCTCGATCTTTGGGGGGCTAATGGACCTGATGGGAGATAACCCCTGGAGGGGAATGATTTTGATTCTTCCGAGTTTCAAGCGCTTCAACGTTTCGGTGCATGTGAATGCTGCATCGAAGTCTCGAACCACGATAGAGTCAAGCCAGCCGGTCGCCGCCGCCTCTATTGCCTGCTCATAACCCTTCTCTGTCTCGATTAACTTCCTGAGTCGCCCATACACGCCGGAGATTACACCGAGCTCCCCGAGCTCTTCAATGCTTCTTAAGGCTTTTTCCTCCCCCGCAACTGTTTCGGCCAGTTCTCGTTGGGTGGCAAACTCCACCACCGCCTCCCGGGCGGACTCGGCGATCTTCCCTGCCTCAGCGATCTCCTTCTCTATGAACTCCTTTTGAGTGGTTCTCCTGTCTAGGGTTTGTTGGAGTCTCTTGAGTCTCGCTTTCTGCTCCCTCTGCACGCCCTCAAGGTCTGTGAAGGATTTTTCTAGCTCATTGAGAGTAGCTACGAGTCTGTCTTTGCGGGCGTTCAGGTCCTCCAGTCTACGCGAGAGAACCTTAACTGTTGTTTGACTTTGGGCGTGGTCACCACGAAGGGTGATGGATTCCTGGTAAAGCTTATCCAATCGTTGTTCGATCTCTTGGATTTTCTTGCTGTTTTCACCCAAACCTGCCCATAGTTGTGCGGTCTCGTTCGCGATGGCATCGTGTTGAGCCTGTTTAGTTGTGATCTCTTTAGATAGGCGATCCCGCTCCAGTTTCAATCGTTGAATTCTATCACGGTTTTCAGCGATTTCCCTCTCGATGACCTCAAGTTGCTGGAGGCTGCTCTCTTTCACCTTCTTGAGCCCTTCAAGGGTTGTTGTTCCAGCCCCTATCTTGGTGGTGAGTTCGGTTAATCTTGATTTAAGGTCGCCTATCTTGATCTGGACCTCAAGGACGCGTGCCCCGCTCTCCTCAACCACCTCTGAGCTGAGTTTTCTCCACGCGGTTTCAACTTCATGACGTTGAGCTCGGAGGTTTTCCCTCACTTGCCTTAATTTTTCAACCTTACCTCTGACCTCTTCAAGCCTTGATCTAATGTCCTTGATTTTTCTCTCAATTTCTAAAATCTCATGGGAGATCTTCGTGGCTTCAAATCGCTGGATTTCATTTTGAATGAAGGTGTAACGAAGCAGCTCATTGCGTTCTCTTTCTAAATCGTCCACCCTCTTCTGCACCTCATCTATTCGACCCATGGCGGTTCGGATTGATATATCGGCTGCTCGAAGCTTTTCCTCGGCCTCAGCCTTTTCAGTGTCGTATTGGGCTATGCCCACCAAGTCTTCCACAATTTTTCTACGATCGTTTGGGGAGATTTCAGCCATGCGTGTGACTGTTCCTTGTAAGACAACATTGTGCCCTGTTGGGCTGATCCCAGCCATGGACAGCGTATCCATGACATTGGATCTTGAAATCCTCCTTCCATTAAGCCGGTAAACGCTTTGACCATTCTTGTACACTTCACGAGAAACAGTTACGGTGCTTGTTTCAACCGGTATGCGATTATCTGCATTGTCAAATTGGATAACCACCTTGGCGGCTTTCGCTTTTTCAATCCCCGCCTCGGGTGCTCCATAAGATATGAGTTTTGCAAAATTTTCAGCTCGGAGTCTTCTTGAGCTCAACTCACCAAGCCCAAACAGGACGGCGTCCACGATGTTGGTTTTGCCGCTTCCGTTTGGCCCCGTGAATATAGTGAAGCCCTTATCCAGCGTGATACTCGTGGCTTTTGGACCACCAAACGTCTTGAAGCCCTTTAGCTCAATTTTTTTGATGTGTGGCATTTTTCTTTAAGCCCCCCTCCACCACTTTTCGAAGCCGGAATTGCACCCCAATCGTTTTTTAATTCCTCTACAAAAACATGCGTGGAAAACACGTTTTAACTATTGCGCAATCAAACTTCTAAAGGTTTTTTATTGTCCTCCCACACCACGAACCTTCTCCGTCAATTTTTTAACAAAAACCTTTATTTTTTCACATCCCATAAAACCAGTGTATACCCATTCCTTTGCATTTTGGAATCTTTGAACTACCAAGCGATTTTTTCTCCCCCTAATAAAACCTCATTTGAGAGAATTGTGTGAATTTTGTGTGGATTTTAAGCCCCTCCTATATCTGTCTTAACCTCCGGACAAAATTCCTCAAACCCTCTAAATCACCCCAAACCAAAACCCAATTACTATCCATCATTTTGTATGAAAGTTTGCTCTCCCTCGCCAGCCTTTCTACGTCCCCCCTTGGGGTTTCCTCCGAAACCTGCACCCGCACCCAACGTTCACCACGCGGAAGTCCCGGAACAAATCTTGGAGCGGCTTTTTCCTCACCCTCTTCATAGGTCTTACTTCTGGCTTCTTCGAGCCTCTTCATCCACTGCTCCACATACTCGGATCCAAATTTATCTTGTGCCAAAAAGATGAGGTGCGACTCCACATTCCCCAGGTAAGCCTCGATTCTCGGGATGTTTTCAATGTGCGTGGGGTCGGCCTTTAGGATCTGTATCATGGTTTTGGCAGAGCGTAGATCGTTCATCACATCGGATGGGATGGGTTCATTCCTCACTCGGAGGTCGGTAATCAGATCAGCCAACACCTTCCACACTTCTTCATAAGTCATTCTTACACCACTCTCCACTCCAGAGTTTGAGATGCCCCAGAATAGGCACCATACTTCATGTTTCAATGAGTTTCCTCTTCCTTAAATCTTCCGCCGCGTCCTCAAGCTTTAGTTCCACCAGGGTTTTGTGGGTGGGTTTACCATTTTGATCCCAGCCTCGGAGACTGTAGTATTTGTCTAGGCATTGTTCAAAGTCCTCTGTTGAGATGAAGGCTTTACAGCCGGTTGCGTGTCCCTTTGGCGTAGGCTCATTCATGATTCTCTGTGGTAAATGATCATCTTTGCGGCTGAGCCCTTCCCTTACATTAAAGGCTCTTGTTAGGGTGGATTCTCCCACCGATTTGGAGGCACTGCTCTGGGGTTAACTTCCAACCAGTGATCAGATTGAGCAATCGAAACCAGCTCCTCCCCAGTCAATTTCCATGAACATGCAAGATCCAATCGAATCTCGAATAGCGCTACTATTTTGTGAGGAAATGAATCGCTCCCCTTGTCTATAGAAGATTTATTGGGAGGGTCTGAACCGCCCACCCAACCTTTGGTGTGGAAGCCACCACACCCGCATAGGGCATACATGAGGCCTCTTCCCCTCACCCCACGCGCGCTACCTGACTCGGGTTTGTTGGTAGCCCGGGATAGGTTCAAATATAGGTTTAAACTATCCGAGCTGCTCATTTCAAAAAGTATGTTTTGCCGCCTACTATTATGCAAGAGCAACTCCATCGGTGTAACTATTTATTCTTATAACCCTCAATCGATACTTCATGAAGAGCGTCGTCGAGAAACTACCCACGGCTGCGGTTGCGGTAGGGCCTCTTTGCTGGCGTAGCATGCAAGCGCTAAGGCGTAGAATTGGTCATCATGTCTGGCACCGATGCCAAAACTTAAGGTGAATCCGTTCTTGGGCTGTTTTAGGCTTCAAGTATTCCTATTGTTGCCATTAATTTAATAAACATACGAAAAGGTTTTTAGTTTCGTTGCCACAACTGAACAAGAAAGCGAGTTTCGAAACGTGGGGTGATAAGTTTGTCTGTGTTTGCCGTTCCTGGGGCTTATGATCGTGCCATCACGGTTTTCTCCCCGGATGGGCGCCTCTTTCAGGTGGAGTATGCTGTTGAGGCGGTAAGCCGTGGAGCAACAATATTGGGAGTCGCTTGCTCCGAGGGAGTGGTGCTGGGAGCGGAGGAGAAGATTGAAACAAAGTTGCAGGACCCCAATTTCACCTGGAAGCTGTTTGAGGTGGATGATCACCTTGGGGCGGCCGTGGTTGGTTTGGGTTCTGACGCCCGCATTCTTGTTGATCAGGCGCGGATTTACGCCCAAAGTAATCGATTAATGTATGATGAACTCATCGATGTGGAGGTTGTCACGAAGCGGATCGGGGACATAAAACAGTTATACACGCAGCATGCGGGTGTTCGACCCTTCGGGGTCTCCATAATTTTTGGCGGTACCGACAAAACAGGGAATAGGCTATTTGCAACTGATCCAAGCGGCTCCTACAGAGGCTATAAGGCGGTTGCAGTGGGCATTGGTCGTGAAACCGTGGAGGATATTTTAAAGGCGGAGTATAGTGAAAACTTGGATCTTGATTCAGTAATCAAGCTGGTCATAAAATCCCTCGCCAAGGCTCTTGAGGCGAGAGGGGAAACACCAAGAGTTAAAGTCGCTGTGATTCCATCCGCAACAAAAAAACTTAGAATGCTCACCGACGGGGAAATCGAGGCCTACCTGAAGGGCATCAAGGGCAGTGGGGCTCCATGAGTCAGCGTTACACCGTGGCTCGAATGACCCATGAGGGGGAACACTTCGAGATCCTCGTCAAGCCTGAACCTGCTCTCTCATATCGGCTTGGAAAAGTCGCATCAATCTCCGAGGTGCTAGTCACCGACACGGTTTTCACTGATGCGAGTAAGGGGACAAAGCCCTCAGAGGACAAGCTGCGAAAAGCCTTCGGAACCACGGATTCCCTCAAAATAGCCAGCACGATCCTGAAGAGAGGCGTGTTGCAGTTAACCACTGAGCAACGGAGACAACTCATCGAGGACAAGAGAAAACAGATCATCTCCTTCGTATCCCGCCACTGCATTGACCCAAAAACGAGTCTACCACATCCCCCTTTACGCATAGAACAAGCAATGGAGCAAATCCGCTACTCCATAGACCCCTTTAAGGGGGTCGAGGAACAAGCAAGAGAGGTCATAAAACTC
This sequence comes from Candidatus Bathyarchaeota archaeon BA1, assembly GCA_001399805.1. Next base: position 27,660 of record LIHJ01000058.1, on the reverse strand, counting down.
CTACGCCCAATCCTCCCAGTCAAAATGGAGCAGGTCTCCGTCGCGGTCCGCATCCCACCGGAGTACGCGGGAAAAGTTTACGGGACCGTGAAGGGTTTTGGAGCAATAAAACGTGAGGAGTGGCGTACTGATGGCTCGTGGTTTGCGGTCGTCGAGATGCCCGCCGGCCTTTATGGCCCCTTTCTGGAAAAGCTTGGAGAGATGACCCGGGGGAATCTTGAATCAAAATTGGTTTAGCAAATCTTTCATATGGAGGTGGCGAATTTGCCTACTTTTTATGAGAGGAGACAGCTTGTGACACCCGGCGATCTGCTGGCTGAAGATGATTATGTGGCTGGTGAAAACACATACAAGGATGATGGAAAAATTTACGCCACACGAATCGGGCTTGTAGAGTATGAAGATCGAAAGATTCATGTTGTTGCCTTAAAGGCCTTTTATATTCCCTACGTTGGGGATACTGTTATCGGAAAAGTGGTGGAGGTGGGCATTGGTGGCTGGATGGTGGATATTAAGGCCCCCTACCTCGCCATGCTTCGAGCCTCAGACGCCCTTGATCGACCATTTAGGCCTCAGAAAAACGATTTGACCTCCATCTTCGACGTGGGCGACCTCATCGTCACAAAAATAGTGGCTTACGATCGGACACGAGGACCCCTTTTAACTGTTAATGAACCAGACTTTGGGAGAATCACGAGGGGTCAAGTCGTTGAGATCACCCCCGCGAAGGTTCCCCGTGTTATCGGAAGGAGGGGTTCGATGATAAACATGTTGAAGCAAGAAACAGGGTGTCAAATCAGCATCGGTCAAAACGGCCTGATCCTTATCAATGGAAAAACCCCTGAGGATGAACAACTCGCTGTTATGGCCATCCGAAAAATCGAGCAGGAAGCCCACACAAGTGGGTTAACTGACCGCGTAACCGAAATGATCCGAAAGGAAAAGGGAGGTGTTAAACATGCTTCAAAAAGTCCCTGAAAAATTAATTGATGAGAACGGTATCAGGATAGACGGAAGAAGACTAGATGAGTTACGCCCAGTGAAGATCGAGGTGGGCATTCTCAGCAACGCCGACGGCTCCGCGTACATTGAGCAGGGGAAGAGTAAGATACTCGCCGCCGTGTATGGGCCGAGGGAGCTTCATCCCAGGCATCTGGCCCTACCTGATCGCGCCTTGCTTCGCTGCCGTTATCACATGGCACCGTTTTCCGTTGAGCAAAGAAAGTCACCCGCCCCATCAAGGAGGGAGATGGAGCTCTCCAAGGTGGTTCGAGAGGCCCTTGAACCATCCATTTTCGTGGAGTATTATCCACGAACATCCATCGACCTCTTCATCGAGGTTTTGCAGGCGGACGGTGGAACAAGGTGCGCTGGAATCACGGTCGCCTCTCTGGCCCTCGCGGATGCTGGAATCCCCATGCGAGACTTGGTGGCGGCGTGTGCTGCTGGGAAGGTGGAGGGACGCTTGGTGCTGGATCTAACCGACCTCGAAGACAAGGGGGGAGAGTCAGATGTGCCCTTAGCATTGATGCCCAACTTCAATGCAATAACCCTGCTTCAGATGGATGGGATGTTAACAACTGAAGAGTTTGAGCACGCCTTGAATCTCGCCCTTGATGGCTGTAAGAGAATATACGGGCTTCAGAAGGAGGCTTTGAAGGCAAAGTATGTGACCGTAAAGGAGGCAGTGGAAGAATAATGCCCTCAAGTATGGTTGCACGCGTGAAGCAAAGGCGGATTGCCCAACTGGTCTCTCATGGTAAGAGACTGGATGGGCGAGGACTAACCGACTACCGTGAGGTTCAGCTGGAAGTGGGCGTCATCGAGAGGGCAGAAGGCTCAGCCCGTGTTCGTCTGGGCAAAACCGAGGTGATAGTTGGAACAAAGGTCGAGATCGGCGAGCCGTTTCCCGACGTACCTAAGGAGGGCGTCCTCACCGTGAATGCGGAGCTTGTGCCTTTGGCTTCGCCCGCCTTCGAGCCCGGGCCACCTAATGAAAACTCCATTGAGCTCGCTAGGATCGTGGATAGGGGGATCCGTGAGTCTAAGGCCATAGCTTTGGAAAAGCTGTGCATTGAACCCGGTAAGAGGGTTTTCATCATCTTTGTTGACGTCTACGTCCTCAACCACGATGGGAACCTCATCGACGCTTCGGCAATAGCCTCATTAGCCGCCCTTCTGAACACGAAGATGCTCAACTATGAGGTGAAGAAGGACAAAATCAAGATAAAGCCCGGATACACCCCACTCCCTATAAGGAACTATCCGATAGCTGTCACCTTCGCCAAGATAGACGATAGGCTTGTAGTGGATCCTTGGCTGGAGGAGGAACAGGTGATGGACGCCCGGCTCACGATCACCGTGGAAAAGGACGGAAAGGTCTGTGCGGTGCAGAAGGGCGGATACGGCTACTTCACAATGCAACAGATCTTAGAAGCCGCAAAGATAGCTCAGGAGAAGGCTAAGGATTTACGAAAGCTCGTGGTGAAGGATTGATGGGTCGAAGGCGAACCAAGAAGGTGGGTCCAACCAGGGGCCTGGGAGCGCGATACGGCGCCACTATTAGGAAGCGGTATATCGAGGCGATTTCTGGATTAAAGAAAGCCCATAAATGTCCCCAATGCGGCTCTGAATCGGTTCGAAGGCAAAGCGTGGGCGTTTGGACATGCAAAAAATGCGGTCTCACCTTCACTGGCGGCGCCTACACCCCCACCACAAAACTAGGGGTTGTAGCGAAGCGAGCAGCGAAGGGATTGCCACCACCCCCAGAGGCTCTCATGGAAGAGGAAAAGGAAGAGTGATCTTACTCACCACCTCTCGCAGACCAACGAGAAGGATACGAACGCTTTGCCATGATCTTGCCCGTTCCATACCCAACGTGGTTCGAATCAATCGTGGCAAGCTAAGCCTCGATGGGTTGGCTGAAAAAGCGCTTGAGCTTGACGCCGACCGGGTCATCGTCGTGGACCGATGGAGAGGTGGACCTGGAAAAATTGAGCTTTTTCAAACGGGATCCGAGGGCTTGATTCCACTTTCTCCCTTGATTTATGTGGTAGGTATACGGCTTCAGAGGGAGTTTCGGGGAGTAAAGACCAAGCCTATTCGACCCCTTGCCATAACCACACCGTATACAGAACCCTCGGAGGTCTTGAGGTTCGCTGAGGCTTTGTCCCATTTTCTTAACGTTCCGATGTTATCACTAGATAGTGTACTCCCCAAATATTCGGCTTCCATGCACATCTCATCGGATGCCCCCCACCGCATCCAGGTCACATTCGTGCTTCTTCCCCAAACAATCGAAATCGGACCACGCATCACAATATCACATGTGGTGTGGGAGGCTCAACAATGAGGGCTCAAGCGATTGTTAGCCTAAGCTTTCCATCAGAGAGGCATCTAACGATCGTGCTTAGGGCGTTGGAGCCCGAAAGCACTAGTCCACCGACCCCACGCTCTCAAGCTCAGGTTGAAGGGAAGGGCAAAATCTTAACCCTTAGGTTTGAGGCGAGGGACACACCCGCCTTAAGGGCCGCCATCAGCTCCTATCTGCACTGGATCATCCTCATAAATGACATGTGCTCCACCCTGGACTCCCTTGGCGAGGGATGATGAACCAGTCGAAGAAGTGTCTATGCGAAAACACTTAATTAGTGCGCGATCATAAGGCTGAGCGAGTTCGCGTAAGGCAATTTGAGGAATTTGGATGAGCGAGGAGATTTCGGGGCTTCCACCTATCATGGAGATTTCCCCCGCAAACTCCCCTTTTTTCTGTTAATCTAACCATCCTTCGTTTTTTAGTTTTTTCTCCACGATCTTAACTCCGCCTATTGGTTCAAAGTATTTCCTTAAACACTTCTCAGAACAGATGTGGGTCTTGACGATGGCGTCTGCCATTTGCCCATAACACAAACAAAGTGACGGCTTAGACTTCAACCTTCCCTTATCTCGATTCAAAGTTTGTAAGAGAAAGAGAAATTAGTAGAGTGAAGACCTACCTCAAACGAAAATGAAAAATGTAAGAGATTCAGTTAAACAGCCAGGGTTTCATCCATTTCCTCAACGGTTGATATCATGATATAATCGATTTTGAAAACTTCTCTTTGTGTTAGGTTAATTTGTTATCCTTAAATTGGAGGTTGTGTTTCCAGTCTGTGTTTCTTACCTGCGCGTATTAGCGTTTAATTTTTGGTTGTCGTTTATGGTGGTTTGGATGTTGTCTCGGGTGTAAGGGAGAGATGCACTTGTTCTGGTTGTTATTCGTATGCTACCTTTCTATGTCTTGCATTATAGAGTGTGACTGTTTTCTGGCGCTCATCTATTGTGTAGATGATCCTGTAATCTCCAATCCTTAGGCTCCATTTGCCGATGAGCTCTCCTCGAAGGGGCTTTCCGAGGTGGGGGTTGACTTTGAGGTTTCTTATGGCGGAATCCAATCTTCTCTTCAGCTGGATATCGAGCTTACGGAAGTCTTTTTCAAAGCGTCTAGTGACTTTGAGGCTATATTTCCCCAGATTTCTTCAGCTCCTTGAGGAATTCGCTGTAGCTTCTGACCCTTCCAGCTTTCACGTCTTCTTCGGCTTCTTTGATGGATTTCATTGCATCCTCATTTTCCAGGATGTCAAGGGTTTCGATTATTTCCTCAAGTAGGCTGCTTACCTTTAGAAGTAGAGCCCGATCCTCATCAGTTAGGAGAACGCTGCTACTGGGCATGGATTCACCAAATCTATTGTTTAATCGTTTAGTATTTTAACATATCCATTCTTCGCGGAGATACTGTCAAGTTATCTTTTATGGGAGCTTTGCGAAGCCGCTTTTGGGAGGTGATCCTCATCAAGTGGCTCCTCAAAGCCCTTAAGGATAGTGGTTTGTTCAGGATTAATAGGTTTTCGTTGCAGTTGAAGGTTAGGGCGATCCTGCTGTACATGGCTGGCCTGGGCTATAGGGACATAACCTATGTGTTGAGGTTGTGCCATGCAGCCATGAGGCTGTTAGGCTCTGGGTCAAGAAGCTGGGGCAAGTAACCGTCAACGTTGAGGCTAAGCATAGGCGGATGGTGGCCGTCGACGAGACTAAGGTTAAGGCTGATGAATGGTGCTACGTGTGGGCTGCCATGGATGTCGATACGCGTGAGCCGCTGGCTGTATGGGTTTCCTGGCAGAGGAACATCCTCCATGCGGAGGCCTTCCTGAGGAGGGTGCTGGAGACGTGCACGAACAAGCCGGTCATCCTCGTTGATGAGGGTCCCTGGTATCCCGAGGCGCTCCAAGCCCTTGGGCTTGGATGGGTTCACAGAACCTTCGGCGAGAGAAACCGCGTTGAGCGCTGGTTCAGACCATGAAAGCAAGGACTAGGCGGTTCTTCAACAACTTCCCAGTGAGGAAAAGGCCCATCTTCAAGATCAAGCCCTTCATAAGCTCTTCGTCCTATGGTACAACTTCATAAGGCCGCACCAAACCCTGAAAAGACCGCCAGCAACACCAATAACTTGACAGTATCCTTCGCGGATTAGGATGTGCATTTAAGTATGGTTGGAGGATTTCTTCTGCGAGTTTCTTTTCCTCTCGGGATAGGATGGAGGGGCTCATGGAAACTGTGAGTTGTCCTCTCTCGATTTTGAATGCTTCTCTTTGTGTGCAGATTATTGTGTTGTCTTTAATTGGAGGTTGTGTTTTCAAGCTGTTTTCTTATCTGCGCGTATTGGGATTTGATTTTTGGTAGTGATGGTGATCTAGATGTTGTCTTGGGTGAGGGAGAGAAGGAAGTTGACGCCCTGATCGCCGGATGCGGGAGGAAGGTGGCTGCGTCGCTTCAAGTGATCAAGGAAACTGGCATGCGGATAGGAGAGGTGCGACTGCTAAGGTGGACGGACGTGGATGGGGAGCGAAATACCATAAGGTGTAGGTCTGAGAAGCACGGAAAGCCCAGGCAGTTCAAGGTTTCAAGCGGGCTGATGGCTATGCTCAACGCCCTGCCTAAAACGTCCGAACTAGTCTTCGGTAACACGACAGAGAAGGCTCATAGAGGGAACTTCGAGAGGCAGAGGAGACTCCTAGCAGCGAAGCTTCAAAACCCGAGGCTCAAAATGATAACGTTCCACACCCTACGCCACTGGAAGGCGACGATGGAGTATCACAAAACGAAGGACATCCTCCACGTCAAGGAGGTCTTAGGCCACAGGAGCATCAACTCAACCCTCATCTACACGCACCTAGTCAACTTTGAGAGCAACGATGAGTTCATGTGCAGGACGGCAACGACTTTAGAGGAAGCGAAGGGCTTAATAGAGGCTGGCTTTGAATACGTAATAGATATGGACGGGCTTTAAGCTGTTCCGAAAACGAAGGTAAGTGGGTGTATTCCGTGGAAAGTAGTGAGATTTCGAGGCTTCCACCCCAAGTTCAGGAGCGTTTGCTGAGGCTTCAGCAGCTTCAGCAGACATTGCAGGCGGTTTTGACCCAAAAACAACAGCTTGAGCTAGAGTTGACGGAGACCGAGCAGGCTTTGAGTGAGCTGGAAAAGCTAACTGATGATGCGATCATCTACAAGTCAATCGGTTCGCTTCTTGTGAGATCAGAGAAGGTGAAGGTGACCACCGAACTGAACGAGCGGAAGGACCTCCTCAACATGAGGATCAGCGTGCTGGGCAAACAAGAAGAGCGACTACGAAGCCAGGTGAAAGACTTGCAGGTGAAACTGCAGCGTGACCTGCGCCCAATCACACCGCCTGAATGATTGAGCAGGCTTCGGTGAAGCCCTTGGAGGAGATGGGCATACCTAAACTGACTGCTGAACAGATTGAGGAGCTTTGTAGGATTGCGGATAGGGCGGCGAGGGAATACATCTTATCCAAGGTTCCTTCACACAGGATTGCTGACCTCAATGTAACAGTTGAAACCGAGGGGGTGAAGCCCATCACTGTAAATGTGGATGTGGAAATCACCCTGTCGCCATTAATGAAAAGTTATGATGTGGAAAAAATGGCCAAAGAAGCCATAAAAGAAGCCTTCCTATCCATTGAAACCTATCTGAGGGGGCTTGCTGGTCATAGGCTCGGTACTTGTCTCTGTCCTACAAACAGCGCTCGAAGCATATTTGATGTAGGGAAAACAAAAAGTTAAAGGAATGAAATACCTTAGCGAATAATGGTGAAAGATCCAAATGGCAATCCTTTAAGGAGCTTGCTTGTTATGGGGTCCACGCTATATCCCATCTGCTTTGAGGCTAACACGCCGATGAGTGTGTTGTTCCCTTGGCGTTACTATGGTGTAGCATATTGCTGTCTTATCCTCAATTTGGGTCGCGGTTGCCGTTAATTTAAGGACCCTTTGCCTTCCGCAGCTTCGTCCTCCGCCTTTTAATTGCCACCAGGCCGAGTTTTTCAAAAAACAAGCACCTTAAACATGTTAAAGGCTTATTCAAAAAGGAAGGAAAAGGTTCTCTCTTGCGACGCAGGATATTTCAATGAATAATAATGTACTGTTAGGTTTTGACGTATTCATGAGGACGTATGGCTGGACACGTATCCAGCTGGCAGCTAGAATCCTAACTTATTTTAGGCCAATGAGTATGTTAGTAACTCAAGATTTCCACTATTCGATCATTTATTTATTTTCAGTATCTGCTCTAAAAATTGGCGAGATGCTGTTTGATTTTCAATTTTGAGAAAATCTCTTAGATCTTTAATCACGATAAAACGCCAAGGTTGCGCATTATGCGCTGAGGGAGCCCACCTAGCGGCATTAAAAACTCGCAAGAGAATGTCATCAGACACATCTTTTAATAGATACTTGCGTATGCTACGTCGATCCTTAAAGGCTTTGTAAACGATAGAGGACACGGCATATTCCCCAATTTATCTAGCAGTTAAGTAGTGAAACTATACTTTAAACTAACCGATATCACAAAATATACCGTACATATCTATTTGATCGCTGAACTGTTTCTGCGGGCGAGCGACTAATTTCATAAAGAATTTTAACTTTTCGTAAGCTTCCTTTGGGTCTGCAAAACCAGCAGTTAGCTTTTCGAAGGGGCGGGTGTCGGTTTATTCTCCTTAGGACAGTGGGTATTGCCACTCATTATCGTAAAATTTCAGCGATGTTCACTCGGAAAAGGATGAAATGACACAGCAAGACGCTGGCTATGTCCTCCAAGAGAAGTTTAAGAAGAATTAGTTGAACCATAGGCGGGGGCATAGCCATAAGATAAACGTCAGTTACATACACGTAGGGGAGTTCCCCCTCCTCCCATCCCTTAACGCTTTTACCGCCTCTTCCCTACTCCAAGACTCCTAGACAAGCTTGCTTACTGAATGATTCTCTGTATAGTTTAAATTTTGTTTTGAAATTACTCGAGGCTGTTCCACCTAACTCCCCTTTTTTCTTTTTCCGTATCGAAAGTACAATGGTTTACATTAATCTTGAAGCTTCAACTTTCGCGGAAGACGAAATTTTAGCGTTAAGGTGGCTCCCACCGTTGAAGAGGCATCCAAACTGGTGGAGGTTGGCATGAATGGCGTCAAAATCTTCCATAAACCACAGGTGATTTTCAAGGGACTCTCCTAATCTTAGAGTTTTTCTCCTAACCATTGAAGAAATTCGTAATGTTTCTCCCTTAATCCTTAAGGTTGTAGCCTTAGGCTTCCCTCGCCCTAACTGGGCCCAAGCTCATGATACTCTAAGCAACGCCTAGAAAACACGATTTTCATGAGAAAATGATTAGTAAGTCAGACAATATGTGTTTTTGGGCAGATTTCCAGTTTCGTTTAAGTCTCCATGCAAGTTGCAGACGGAAACGGTTGTTGTAGCGAAGGGAAAGACTCTTCAAATACCGATTTCAAGATTTCCAGGCTCAAGTCATAGGTTTTGCATAACTCGATGGCGTTTTTAACGTAGAGCTCAAAAAGCTCCCTTAAGGTTTCCTCAACGAGCTTAGCATCCACCTTTTCAGGCGGAAGCAGAAGAAGGACAATCCACTTTCCTATGCTCGTGGGGAGGTACCACTTCAACCAAAACACTCTCCCCCTCTCTAAAACCTTCTCCATTCCCTCCTGCAAAACACCTAAGGAAACAAGCGTCTTTAGGTTTTGTATGATGGTCTTGTTAGAGTACTTAAGTCCCTTAATTAAGTCTTTTTGGTAGACCCTACTCTGGAGGGATACATTTCTAAGGATATCCAGAGCCGTATCTGATCCAAAGATTGAAATGAGGAATCTTCGCTGATCCGCCCGATCCCTTGGTAGAGGCAAGATGTAAGGCCAAAACTCCATGCCTAGCACCTTCCTCGTATAACGCTTCACCAAAATTTATAGCTTCACATGGGGACATGTTTAGGCCTTTTCTGAACGCGTTCAGGTGCTTTCTAGACTTTTCTTCTCTCTTCATAAGGGTTATTGTAAGATTATAAGTAAAAAAGGTTAATATAGTGTAAAAAAGTAAAATGCTTTATACGTAAGGAAACTTATCTACAATTAACCATGTAGGTGAGATAGATCACGATGAAAGAAAAGAGAGAAAAGAGTAAGGTATGGCTTAGTCCGCGCCAAGTTGCATTTGTGTCGGTTTTTGCGGCGCTTTCGGTGGTCATAATTATGACCCTGCCTGGAATTCCAATTATAGGATTGGCTGGAGCCAAAATTACGCTGGATGCGGTTCTTGCACCAGTTTACGGCTTAGTGATTGGCCCATATTTAGGTGCCCTCGCGGCTTTCATAGGTGGCATTGTGGTAGCGGGATATAAAGGATGGCCAATTTTTAGTGTCATGACATCGTTTTGTCCGGCAGTTTCGGCTTTGGTAGCTGGGGCACTTACCCAGAAGAGTTGTGGCTTGGATAGATATCGTAGTAAGGGTTGGTTGGTCGCTGCATTTGTTTTAATCATGTTAGTGGTGGGATGGTATCTGACATGGGTTGGCCAAGGCGCACCATTCTATCCAATATTGCATTTAGCAGGTTTATTAACAATATTGACCTTAAGAGACAGACTAGCCGAGTTTTTCGTAAGTAATATTAAGTGGAAGCTCACAGCCACGGTTGCTTTGTCAAGTTATTGTGGCTTAGTGGCGGACCATATGTTAGGAAATCTGATATTTATCAGCGGCGTTGGCTGGTTCATTCCAGTTAAGGTCGCCGAGTCATGGCTGAAGGCTTTAGGCCTTCCTAGCATCTCGGCTCTCTTCATGTACGTCTTGCCTATCTCTATTGTTGAAAGGGTTGTGATGTCCGCTATCGCCATCGTGGTTGGCGTGGCTCTGATCTTAGCACTACGCGCAGCGAATTTAATGCCGCGGTTAACAACATAGATAGAGCTAATTAATGGTGGATCGATGATCCAAAAAGGAAAAGCGCGTTAGGACGTTAGCGCCAGTGATTATAACGGCTAATGACATTAAAAATGGCGCCGCACTTACAACGGGGAAAGAATTCTTTAATGTTAATGGAGGCATTAATGATCTAAACAGTACAATAAGAACATAGTGGGGTTATGGTCTTGGTAATCTTGCCTCAAAAACATCGGGTTGAAATAGCCGATGACGTTATGAGGGCTGGGCAGTTGGCAGCAGCTCTGGAGGTCTGTGGATGGCCTAAGCCTGGAAATGTCCACAGAACCACTGATTTTCCAGATACAAGGTTTGAACATTTCATAGCTGGTTCGATATCACTGGGCCCAACTATCAGAGACAGCGCACTTAGGGGCATGGCAGCTGAAGTTGGCGAGGTCAAAATGGGGGAGATAGGTATTGGAGGACTCATAAAACGCGCCGTCCTAGATATGAGGACATGGCACAAAGGTGAAAACACCCATCTAGGCGTGATCCTTCTCTTCATGCCAATAGCGGTAGCCGCCGGAATGACCCTCGCAAGTCTTAAGAGTATAGATGTAACGAGTTTGCGTGAAAGTTTCGTGAGAGTCATGGGGTCAACAGGGTGTGAGGATGCCGTTGAGGTATACGACGCCATTGTTCTGGCAAATCCTGGAGGGCTTGGTAAGGTTAAAGGCGGAAAAGCGCCCGACTTAACGAGCGAGGGAGCAAAGCGGGAGCTCGTCGAAAGGGGTTTGACACTTCATGACGTCATGAGGGTTTCAGCTGCGTGGGACACCATAGCTAGGGAGCTGACCACCGCTTTACAGATAACCCTCAACACGGGCTATCCAACCCTCCAAAACACTTATGTCCAGACCCGCGACATCAACATCACAACCGTACATACCTATCTTAAGTTGCTATCCTTGTTCCCCGACACCTTCGTGGCTAGGAACGTTGGCTTAAAATACACGTCAGAGATTTCTAAAGCCGTGGAGATCGGCATGAAAAAAGCCAGGGAGATCTCAATTAGAGCTGAAAGGATTCTTCAGCTGGGCGGTCTCACCACTCCCGAAGGCCGGGAGGCCCTCTTCGAATTTGATAAGGAATTGAGAAGGCAAGGCAAAGAACTTAGCCCGGGCACGACAGCCGATTTGACAGCGGCTTCATTGATGATCGCCCTATTATGCGGGCTACGTTTCTAGTGGTTAATATGAGACACATTAAACCTCGAGAGGGAGATTTCATCGAAACCATTGACCAAGCCATTTTTGGCGTTAAGGGACTAGTTCATCCGCCAGGGAAGGTGGTCGCGTTCATACGGTATGTACCAGACCCTAAAGGGGACAGGAGAAGAAACGGTGAAACCTTTCAGAAGTTCTATTCCCTCGTCGAACGCTACAGGTTACTTCAACAGAAGTATCCCCGGTACCTCATTTTTGACCCAGTTTTTGATGATTACCTCAATGAGGTACCAATCGAACTAATCAAGCATCGCTATGATCCGCGACGGAAGCTAACAGAGCTCCAGGATAGAACCGATTTAGACGAAGTGGAAATTCAGGCCCTTGAACTAATCGAACTTTTGAGCGAACAGTCGAGTGTAACTTGGAACAAGATAGGCATTTCAGGATCAGTTCTTGTGAGGCTGCATCATCTAACGTCAGACATCGATCCAATCGTTTACGGAAGTAAAAATTGCTTATCGGTTTATGAAACGTTAAGAAGGCTATTAGCTGAAAAGCAAGGTTCATTGAAACCCTACAACAATAAAGAACTTAAAAAGCTCTATGAAGCTCGATCAAAAGACACAATTATGCCCTTGGAGGATTTCCTAAGGATTGAAAAAAGGAAGGCATTGCAAGGCAAATTTAAAGGAAGAAACTACTTCATTCGATTCGTGAAGGATTGGCGTGAAGTGAAGGAGCGTTATGGAGACACCCTATACAAGTCCATAGGCTATACTAAGATAAGAGCGATAGTCGTGGATGACTCTGAGGCAATTTTCACACCCTGCCGCTATGAAATAGATAAGGTTCAAGTGATTGAAGGTAGAAAGGTCGCGCCCATTAAAGAAGTTACGTCGTTTCGTGGCAGATTTTGTGAACAAGCCAAAATCGGTGAACGCATCAAAGCCCAGGGCAAGCTGGAGGAGGTACGTGAAAAGGACGGAACCAGATACTACCGATTGTTGCTTGGTGGTAGAGTGACCGATTACATGATAGCTGGTTGATAAGATGAAGGGCTTCAAGGACCACGACTACGTTCAAACGAGAGAAGACCTCTTTTTCTGTGTTGTCGGTTATGCTCACCCCCCAGATAGAGTCCTCTCCTATCTCAAATATGTGCCAAGTCCACATGGGAAATGGGGGAATGGGAATAAACGCTTTAAGAGGGTATTATCCTACTACACAATTCCATGGCTACTAGAGACCTTCCAGTTTTTACAGAAAGAATACCCCCAATACTTGTATGACTCTTACGTACTGAACATTAAGATGTCCGCTGTTCCATTGAGCTACCTTAAAACACGCTATCACCCTAGGGAGAAACTCAGCAGTTTATTGGGGATTACCAAGCTAGACCCCCTCCAACAGAACGTGGTAGAACTTGTCTCCCTCCTCTCTGAGGAGAGTGGCATACCCCTCAACTCCTTTGGGGTGACAGGATCATTGCTTATTGACATTCACAAGCCGGAATTCTCCGACATCGACCTCACTATCCACGGCCTTAAAAACAGTGAAGCATTAAAGGAGACGCTGCTTTCCCTTTACAAAACAGGAGGAACGGCCATCACACGTTTCGGTAAGAGGGTCTTAGAAGCGTGGTGTAAAAACAAGTCAACTTTATATCCAATAACGGTGGAAGAAGCAAAAACGTTCTACGAGCGGAAATGGAATAGAGGCCTATATAAGGATAGGCAATTCTCCATTCACCCCATAAAACTCGACGAAGAGATTATAGAGAAGTATGGAGATCGCGTGTTTATTCCTCAGGGTATAGTGGAAGTAGAAGCTACCGTCTCGGATGCTACTGACGCCATGTTTCTTCCATGCACTTATAACGTGAATGAGGTCACTGTAGTGGCGGGACGTAAAGTTATCGACATCCGTGAAGTTACCACGTATGAAGGTCTCTACGCCGATTTAGCCAAAGTGGGCGAAAAGATCACTGTAAAGGGGAAACTGGAGAAGGTGTTGGATAAGCGAACTGGTGAGGAACATCACCGCATCCTCGTCGGCTCGCCAGAAGCTGTTGGAACAGATTTCATTAGACTTTAATTTGGAAGGGACGGGATTTCTTGAGAACGGCGACAAGGAAGATCTCCTTGGTTGTTTGCATGGCAGCCGCCTTCGTGGCGCTGGCAGTAGTTACTCAGCCACCGTAACACCATATGTATGGTAGTTCTCGCCTTCATAATCGCCGTTGAATTAGCCCTCCTAAGGGTTTCATACGTTCCATAGCTTTTCATGTTCCTCGTTCCCATTCCCGTGAGTGACCCCTAATTTTGGCTCTTAAAGCCCGATTTCTGAAGTTAATGAAAAATAATTAATGATCAAATTTTATGGGTTATATATTGCCTAAGAAAAACGCTGGGATTTCTGCTTATGATTCTGAATAGTCACTTCGACATGTGCACTGTCCTAGACGCGGCAAAATAATTACTCACCATGATTTTCATATTATGTACAGATATTTCTGGCACTTAACAAGGTTTTTATAAGAGTTTGAGCGTTACAAACGAGGGTTTTGGATGCTCAGAAAGCGAAAAAGAGAAAAGAATCCAGAGAAAGTTCTTTCCTTTCAAAGGGAGTTTGTTAAGCTGTATCAAAAGTTTGTTGAGAGCGTGGAAGCCCTGTGTAAACGCTACGGTGTTGAGGTTAATTGTTGGTATAGTCCTTCAATGATACCACAGCCTAAGTTCATCATTGATGGAGTTGTGCTGGATGCCGATGACATTTACAACGAAAAAGATGTGATGGAGAAACTAGAATATATCTTTCTTTCGCGCGCGTAAGCCGGGATTTAGATAAAATCGAGCGGTTAGCATCACTGATTTACAACATTGCATTTTAATGATAGAGGGTTGAGTCGGGTGCTTGAACCCTATCGTCCCTTTATGATACTTGGCTTGATCCTAATCATTATTGGAGTAGCTTTAGTAGCATTGCCGCTTTAAAAAAGAGAAAAAAGTCTAGAAGAAATCTGTGCTCAATTTCACCGCAGCCCAGAAGCCATAAGGCTCAAGTGCAAATGAATAGGTATCACGGCTCCAACAAGCAACAAAGTTACTATTCCAGCCACAACAACAACGCCACAATTGAAGGCGCTACCGCCTATCAAGCCTGCTGAAGGGCTGATCAGCATATGAGAAATGATGCAGATTCTACTGGACGCTTTAGAGCAGTTGCGCAGTCGAGAAAGCCTGTCGCCTCTTGAGCCCAAAGCCTAACCATAAAGACTAAATAAAACCGCCTTATACCAGCATGTGAACCTACATGCAAATCCAAGAAATAATCGCTCTCATTGATCAGCGTGACGTCAAGTTGGCCGTTTTATTATGCCACCATAACGCTGACCCAGACGCGGTGTGCGCCGCATTCGCTCTTTCCCGATTGTTAGAGCGTTTAAGGCCCGGATTAGACATTGAGATGGCTGCGGCACAGGGGCCCAGTAGGCTTTCCAAATTCTTGTTAAAATCTTCGCCCGTGAGATTGGTTACACAGCCACGTATTGAGGAGGCGGGGCTAATTGTGTTGTTGGACACCAACACTATCCAGCAGTTGGATGAGTGGGGTGAGAGGGTGAAAGCGTCCAGTTCACCCCTCATTGTGATCGATCATCATGCAGGGCATCCAGAGACTGAACGCCTTGCAACACTGTGTGTTGCTGATGAAGCTGCCTCATCCACCTGCGAGATTATCTATCGATTTTTTCAAGAGGCAGGGGTCGAGGTGACGGACATTGAGGCTAAGGCGTTGTTTCTTGGGATAGCGTTTGACACGAGGCACCTTGTTTTAGCCAAATCCGACACCCTCAAAACCGTAGCCGATCTCATCGACGCTGGGGTGAACGCCGAAGAAGCCCTTTCCCTGCTTTCCCTACCCATGGACCCCTCAGAACGGATAGCACGACTGAAGGCATGCCAACGCGCGAGGCTCATGAGGATCAATGACTGGCTGATCGCCCTCTCCTATGTCAGCGCCTACCAAGCATCGGCCGCCAGAGCCCTAATTGGGTTGGGGGCCCACGTGGCTATTGTTGCGGGGCAAAGGGGTGAGGCTATTCAGGTCAGCATGAGGGCGAGCCGCGACTTCCATGAAAAAACTGGGATACACTTGGGCCGGGATGTGGCTAAGCCGCTCGGCGAATACCTTTATGGAATGGGTGGGGGGCACTCAGTCTCAGCGGGGGCCAATGGAAATGGAAACATAGAAGCGAGCCTAAAGCGTTGTGTGAGGCTCTTAAAAGACAGATTGAAGTAATCCACCCTTCTAAGTCTCATTTCTTGATTAATCATAGATGGTGAGAGAAAATGAGGGTTCAGGGATTGAAGAAAGTGAAAATCGAGGTTCACTATGCTCCTCAGTGCCCATGGGTTATCACTCTCTTAGAGTTGTTAGGGAATGCGTGCAAGAGCTTGAGGAGATCGCTGAGCTAAAGGAAGTGGATGTGTGGAAGCACCCCGAATTAATGCGGCGACCAACCATTTTCTCAGTGTATATCAATGATAAAGAACTCCCAGAAATGCTTGGTTACCTCAGCAAGGAGCTAATCATAGAGGAGATTAGGAAAGCGGCTGGTTTGGAAGAAAGGGTCGATGTCACCATTAAGCCTTTAACCTTCAAAAGTCTAAAGGATGAGGTTGAGCTTTGCACCAAATACCATACTTACATGACCTTGCCAACCAGGATGAAAAGGAAGCGGTTGTTGTAAAGAAAAATTGGCTGTTAGGGGTCATGAAGACCTTTAACCCATGCGCCTTCATCGCATATAAAGGCAGAGAGCCCTATGGCTTCATAGAATTCCTACCATACTCGATCGCTAAGGGGATAGGTTTTGAGTCGAAATCAGCCTCCGAGGACAAAGCAGTCATAACCTATCTATTGGTGAGACAGAAAGCATGGGGAGGTGGCATTGCCTCAAAACTTGTTCAAGTTTGCACAAACAACCTAAAGAGTCGTGGTTTCAAAAAGCTGGAGGTTAAGGCCCACACCAGTGGGCGCTGGCACCCAATTGCTTTTTACGAAAAATGCGGCTTTAAACTCGCAAAGAAACTGGACGAAAAATCTTGATTGATGGAATGCGACCTAAAATAAGAGGGTGCTACCTCTGAAAACGAGGCTGAAATGTAAGACCGAAATAAAACAGTGAACCTTTAGTAACTATTTTTGAGTAGTTACTCTTAAATGGGAGACATCCTCTGCCAATAAGGATAGGCGGTCCAGCATTGGCGGTCATTGAAACAAGGGGTCTAACGTACACATATCCAGGAGCGACAAAGCCATCCATCGAAGATATTTCCATGACCATCGAGGATGGGGAATTTGTGGTCCTCACGGGTCCCAGCGGTTGTGGCAAGACCACCTTATGTCGATGCTTCAACGGGCTGATTCCTCACTTTTATGGCGGAAAATTGGAAGGCGATTTGATGGTTGCCGGTCTTATGGTGAATGAGCACCCCATCTATGAGCTGGCCCGACATGTGGGGATGGTTTTTCAGAATCCGGAAAATCAACTTTTTGCATTGTCGGTGGAGAAGGATGTGGCGTTTGGGCTGGAAAACCTTGGCATGCCTAGGGAAGAAATCCAAAAGCGGGTTGACTGGGCCCTCCAAATCACTGGCATAGAGGGCCTTCGCGAAAGGGCACCACACGAGCTTTCCGGCGGTCAGCAACAGCGGGTTGCCATCGCATGCGTGCTCGCCATGCAGCCAGAGGTCATGGTTCTCGACGAGCCCACCTCCTTCCTCGACCCAGTGGGTGCCCAGAAAATCTTTGAGGTGATTAATGAGCTGAATAAGAGGCTGGGCATCACGGTCATTCTTGTGGAGCATCGGTTGGATTTGGCCTCAAAATACTCCGATCACGTTATCGTTATGGATGAAGGAAAGGTTGTGTTAGATGGCGAACCTCGAGGGGTCTTTAACTCAGAAAGGGCCCGTTTGATCGGTGTGGGTATCCCTAAGGCAACGAGGCTTTACCAAATTCTGAAAGAGAGCGGGGTCCACCTTAACAAGGTTCCCGTAACCTTGGAGGAGGCATCCCAACTGTTACGGGAGGTTTTGGGGCTTGATCGAAGTTAAGGATGTCCATTTCACCTATCCTAATGGTGTTGAAGCCTTGAGGGGCGTCTCTCTCACGATTGAGGATGGGGATTTTGTTGCCATTATGGGTCAGAATGGGGCTGGGAAAACAACGCTGGTGAAACACTTCAATGGGTTATTGAAGCCGTCAAGGGGGGAGGTTCTGGTTGATGGGGTCAGCACCCGGGAGGTGAGTGTTGCCAACCTCGCCAGAAAGGTTGGATTTGTGTTTCAGAATCCTGACCATCAGCTCTTCTGCGAAACGGTTGAGGACGAGGTTGCCTATGCCCTCAGGAACTTTGGCCTTAAAGGGAAGGCCATCGAAAGGAGGGTCACATGGGCCCTCAATCTTTTGGGCTTAACACAGTATCGCCATACATCCCCATTCATGTTGAGTGGCGGGGAGAGGAAGCGGGTTGCCTTGGCATCGGTCCTTGCTTGGAACCCCGAGGTGGTCATCCTTGACGAGCCAACGATTGGTCAAGACTATCAACAAAAGGATAAGTTGCGACAGTTTATTGTCCAGCTGAGGGCTCAGGGAAAGACCGTGATCATAGTGACACATGACGTTGAATTTGTGGCGGAGTGTAACCCCAGAGTTGTGTTGATGGCTCAAGGAATGATTGTGGCTGACGGCGGTGCCAAGCAAATCCTCACCAACCGCGACCTTGTTGTCCGGGCTTCCATTGTCCCTCCACAAATTGCCCAGATCTTTCTGGGGTTGGCGGATTTGGGGTTGCCAACCGACATGATTGACATTTATGAGGCGAGGAGGGTTTTGATGGATTTTTGGAGGATGCCCCCATGAGCGTCTTTGACGGCTTAAGGTTCAGAAGGGTTTCATCCCCCATTCATCAGCTGGACCCACGGGTCAAATTCTTTTACGTTTTGGTGATGTTTACGATTGCTGTTATGTTCAATAAGTTGTTGCCCCTCATTTTGTTGTTTCTCATTCAAACGCCCTTGGTATTCATGGCTGGCGTTCAACGGGAATGGATCCGATCCATGAGGGGCGCTTCACTGTTTGCGGTCTTCATTTTCCTTTTTAACCTCGTTTTCACATACTTTTACACGGAATATCCTCAACTTCCCTCCATCCCCCTCATAGAATATTCCCTTGCCATGACTCTACGCTTCATAGTGTTGGTGGAATCATTCTCCATATTCTTCCTCACCACCTCGCCGGACCATCTAGGCTTGGCGCTGGAGCAAAGCCGCGTCCCCTACGAGTTCTGCTTCGCCTTCACCACAGCCGTTCGATTCGTTCCCGTCTTAGCCGAGGAGGCCCAAACCATCATGGACGCCCAAAGGGCCAGGGGACTGGAGCTGGAACGCGGAAGCTTTATGAAACGGGTGAGAAACTACATCCCCATCCTCATCCCCCTCATTGTGAGCGCCATCCGAAGAAGCCTAGAGATGGCTGAGGCCATGGAGTCCCGAGCGTGGGGGGCCAGCGAGAAGAGGACCAACCTCTATGTGCTGAAAACGAAGAGGGCTGATTATGTTATGGCCCTCATCTCCATAATCATATTAATCTTTGCCATTTATGCTTGGTTTAACCTCCCTATCCCAACGCTAACCACGTTCTTGCCCCTCTGACCACACTGTGCCTTTTTCTTGGTTAACATAAAAATTAAGGTTGAGCCCGGGACAATCACTAAAGCACACGTTTGGAACATCCATTCAAACCCGAGCATCCCTTTAACAAAACCCATTAAGGTTGATCCCATCGCAAGCTCAGCCTGCAAAGAGTTGTTAGCAAAACCCATGGCTATGCCTCTACCTGTGGCAGGAACAACATCGGATAGTAGTGCGAAGCCTGCGTGATTGGTAAACCATCCCGCGATAAAAAAGGAAGGAAAGCTCATCTATATTTAAGTCGCTGAACCTTAATGATAAATGGGGGAGAAAGCGTTGGTTACAATAGAAATTCCGGCGAGCATTGTGGAGGTGCTGAAGGAAATGGAGAGAACAAAGCCCTTAGAGCAAAAGTTTAGGGAGCTCATAATTCGCGAGGTGGAGGGGAGAATTTTAAGGTATGAAATGATGATCGAATTCTTTGAGTCCAAGTATGGCATGGGTTTTAAGGATTTCGATGAAAGAGGTATAGTAGAGAAGCTGGGTCATACATGGGATGTGGAAAGAGACTACTTTGACTGGGAAATGGCCGTAACAGAGCTCGAATACTTAAAAGAGGCATTAAGAAGGCTGACATCCAATTGAAAATTGAGGAATTCATAAGAGAAGTTGAAACAGAGGCTGGAAGGAGGAGTTATGTGAAGGGTGTGCAGATAATCAGCCAAGGAGCCTATACGGTGAAAATGTGGATAAATATAACACCTGAATTAAAAGTTCAATTATATCACAATGAGAAAACCGACACAACCAACTTTTCATTATTGCTGCATGATGCGAGAATATATGGACGGAATAAGAGGAAAGGGGCATGGCACAGACATCCAATAGAGCGACCACTAGAACACGACGTTTCTTCAGAAGGAGCAAAATCCGTAACCATTGCTCAATTTTTAGAGGAAGTGGATAAAATTCTAATAGAAAAAAAGCTAATTTAACCTACCTGCGTTACCATTTTAGACCATGAAGAACCACGATATCTTTGATGATTAAATGAAAGAATAAAATAGTGGCTGCTGCCATAGACAAAGGGGCTGAGGACAAAGTCGTCACCGGGCAAGCGTGAACACTTTATGAACGAGGCAACAATTTTTCGATCTTCACAAGCATGCCACCAGGGAGAACGAAGAAAACAAAAAGGCTTTCTTTTGTGCCTCAAAAAATTTCAATGCGCCGTGAGCAATTATCCATAAACCGCTTCACGGTTCGGGATTCAATGACTCCTTGAAAACCTTAATTTTAAGAGCAACTCGGTGAGAAAACGGCAAACAAGGAAGAATGAGAAGAATACGAAAATCAGGAAAAAGGGAGAATTAGGTGCTGGGTAACGGGCTGTATTGCGTCTAAACAATATATAGAAAAATATCCGCCTCCACACAGCTCCTTCCTTGCAGCCCAACGTTTAATCCTTTAATCGCAAATCTTAAACTCAAATCCATTAAATTTTAACTAATTTGAACCTGCTTCAGCGTACGTATCAACAATGCCAATTAACGCTTTTGAATGCCCTGGTTCCTGTTAACTTTTCGGGACTCGGTAAGATTTAAATAGCGTGTTGCCATGTTTCTTATGGCTGATATGGCGAAGAAAAGAACCACCATTCAAGTATCTCCAAAGCTTGTTGAAGGAGTTGAAAAGCCTAGGGAGGATGGGTGAAAGTTACGAGGATGTCATCTGGAGGCTCATTAAACATTGGAAGCAATCAAGGAATCAGGATAGAAATCGAACCAAACGAACACCTATGCCAAGATAACAGAAGAGCTGGAAAGAAGATATCCTAATCGTTGGGCTTTATGGAGAAAGACCAACGGGAAACGTTTTAGAAATAGAGCCGGGAGGATTAGTTGGTATCTCCACAACGTAACTAAGCAAATTGTAGATTTTGCCGAGAAGGAAAAGGCTTTGGTAATTCTGGAAAACCTAAAGAACATTAAGAAAGGAATAAACAGACGTAAGCCTAAAAAGAATAAGTATAATGGAAAGATTCAACTCCACCGAATCAAGCCTAAGAGCTTGCTTGGAAGACTAAACAGGGCTTGCTTCCATAAAACCCAATTCATGATAGGCAATAAGGCCGGTTAGAATAATGTTCCCCTAGCCTATATTCCACCTGCATACACAAGCAAGACATGTCCAAGATGCGATGGATAGAAAGAAAAGGTCTAAGAGGACGTGTCTTCTCATGCAGATGTGGGCTAAGCCTCGACAGGCATTATGTGGCTTGTTTAAACCTGTTAAGCCGCTACATGGGTGGGCATGGTTCACCCACAAACTGGGAAGAATGATGGCTACAGATAGCTTAACTTCCCAAGTTAACCCAGTAGGGATTCAAGTCCCGAAAAGTTAACAGAACCAAGTGCCCACGCGAATAATTCTGATGGTTGCGTGGGAATTATGTCGATAAAGCCTCGGGTTGTTGTGGATGAGCGTGAGAGGCCATCTGGGGTCTCTGACCTATTGAAGGAGTTCGGTTTACAGGTTGAGTGTCGGGTGCTGGATGTGGGTGATTATTTGATCTCGCCAGATTATGCGGTGGAGCGGAAGGAGGGGCGAGACTTCATCAAATCCCTATACTCAGGCCGATTGTTTGATCAGGCGTATCGCTTATGTGAGGCTTATGAGCATCCGCTCTTAATTGTGGAGGGGGACATGCCCCAGTTGCTGAAGGGGGTGGCGAGGCCCCGAGCCTTATGGGGCGCCTTAATTACGCTGGCCTTTGAGTACGGCTTAAACGTGTTTTTCACTGCTGATGCTCAACAGACCGCGGATTTCCTCTACACCCTAGCCAAGCATAGAGGTTTTGTTCGGCCAAAAGCCCCGTTGATTCGGAAAAAGCCTAAAATAACCACCATGGAAAAAACGCAACTGTTGCTGGTTTCCGGTCTCCCTGGCATCGGACCTAAGCTTGCTGATGGTGCACTGAGGCGATTTGGAACTGTCCGCAGGGTTTTCTCAGCCTCCGCGGCTGAGCTTTCAACTGTGGATGGCATTGGGAGGATAAAGGCAGAGAAAATGGCTAAGATTTTGGATGCTCATTACCGCCCAGTCATAAGGCCTCCTCAACAGCTTCGGCTTGATAAAACATGACGTTAAAAACGCTACGTTATTTTCAGCCTTCTTATATGCACGCATACTGCCCTTCCCTCTTAATACGAGCCCCAAACAGAGCCCTTTTCAAGCTCCTTTCGTTTGGCGGGGAAAGAAAACGTTGCAGAAGTCATGCGCAATCTTAAGTTTTCACATCGAGGCCCAGAAAAGAGATGTGTGCCACTTCCGATTTTATCCCCATTCTAATAAGCATAAATCATACCACAAAGATTTTAATCTGCAGAGTGGTATTGCCTCTTCTCGAAGGTGGGGAACCATGAAGTGGTTGAAGGCTGCGGCGGAGGAGCTGTTAGCCAGCGCTGAAAAAGTGATTGGTGAGCTAGACCCTGATCAGGTGGAGAGGTTGGTTCAGATGATTTTGGGCGCTAGGGAGAAGAAGATCTTTGTGATCGGTATGGGTCGCAGCGGGTTTGTGGGGCGAGCCTTTGCCCTGCGCCTCATGAATTTGGGATTCAATGTTTACTTTCTAGGTGAGACCATCACCCCTGCCGCAACAGAGGGCGATCTGGTCATCGCCATTTCGGGCTCAGGCACCGCAAGGCTTGCTCTGGCTGTAAGTGAGGCAGCGAGGGAGATTGGAGCGAAGGTTGTAGCCATCACATCGCGACCCAAGTCTCCGCTTGGGCGGACGGCTGACCATGCGATGGTCATTGGAGGAAGAACAAAAACGGCTCACGAGGACGAATACTTGACTCGGCAGCTCCTCGGCGAGCGCGAGCCCCTAAGCCCCTTGGGGACCATGTTTGAAAACAACTGCATGATCTTCCTCGACGGCCTGATCGTGGAGCTCATGCATCGACTCGGGAAAACCGAGGAGGAGTTAAGGCGGCTCCACGCCACCATCGAGTAAACGTTAAGATTAACGCCTAATGCTCTCCGTTTTGAAATATAGATAGAGATTCATTATTGTGCATAAACATCTTGCTGTGGTTTTCGCTTTGTTGTAGGCGTGCACAAGTAGCAATCAAACGCTCTCGCCTAGGATGCTGGAAACATATTCGTTTATGGGCATGTATTTTAGCCTTGGAATATATTTGAATGTTGCATCTGAGCTTACCAAGGTTAGTTCTAGAGCTAACGCTGCTGCGGCGTAAAAACTGTCAGAGAAGGTGAGTTGGTCTTTCATGTAGAATTTAGATTCAATGTCCTTACCAAAGGTAAAAATTGGAGACCGAACAAAGTAAATTCGAGGTCATGAGGATTGAATGAAAGCGAGGCTCATTTGGAATTGGTTAAAAAGGCGAAGCAACTATTGAGACAGAAGGGTTTCAGAGATGATGAAATCCACGAAGAGTTCTGGTTTATGGATGGTCGAATAGATGTAACAGGGTGGAAAAGAGGCGGACCAAAGATAGCCATCGAGTGCGGGCATTGCTCTATGAAAAAACTTAAAAAGCTTCGTAAGTTTTTTGATGAGGTAATTCATATGCCTTACGCGTCCACGAAAGAAAGCGGGAAAGCTCTTGTTGAGAAAAGGACAGTCGGTTCTAAGGGCGAGATTCTTCCCTCCCAAGAGACTTCGAGAAAAGGCTGGTTTAAAAGCCGGAGCCCCGTTGAGATCAGGGCGGAGGGACTCGGCCAAACTTATTTAGGAATTTCAAAGCAATTAAAATACCCAGAACGACTCTAACCCAATGGGTGCTAAACGAACATTTACCAAAAGAGGTGGGCTGAAATCCGACAAAAATGGAAGAAGAAGAGGCAGAGGCGGGAGAAGCGGAAGAGAAAGAAGAGACGCGAGAGATATAAGTAGCCGATGTTCTGTTTTTGTCTTCATCTAAAATGGGAGACGCTGAAATTTTGCCTAACCCTTAAATCCCGTAAGGAAAATAAATATTTGGATTGAAATGGCATCTAAAACCATCCAACTACATGATGTTAAATGCGTTGATGTTGCCAATTTCTTCAAGCTCCTTCTCACGTCGCTGAGATGCATCATAATAAAAGAGGAGGGCTTAGAGGGCAGATTCCATTTTGTTGCGGTGAATAGGATGAGGGCGTCCCTGGCAACTTTGATGTTAACGGGCCTATTCGGTGGTGGTCTTCTTCTGCGGAATCGCATTGGGATCGAAGCTGTCATTTTGGAAAACGGGAAAGCCGTTTCGGTTAATATGGCTGTAAAGCCCTACTTAGGCGAGTTTGACCTCGAGGACTCTCGCGCTGGACATGCGGATAAAGAGAGATGCCAACATATCTTAGACCTACTAATAGACAAGATAAAGCAGAAATATGTGTAAACCGC
The DNA here is from genome assembly GCA_001399805.1 of Candidatus Bathyarchaeota archaeon BA1. Next base: position 3,066 of record LIHJ01000058.1, on the reverse strand, counting down.
GATTCTTTGATCGACCACGAAAACTTCCTTCGCAGGAACAATTATCAAAAACGATAATGTTTCCTTATTTAGGAAGGTTCGAGCACCATAGTGGAAGCGAACCTAATTATGGTCTCGCCGAAAAAGGTTGTTGTATGAGCTGCCCCTGAGACCTTCCATCTCCACTCCCCGGAAGCAATGGCCTCCGATATGGTAAACATACGTTCCGGCGGAATCATCACGGTTCTTTCCAGCATAACATCTCTGTTTGGAGTGATCTCTAAAGCCTTGGTTATGGAGTCATGGGTCATATATTTTCCGTTGAGGTGAAGATCGTATTCAACTCTGTAAATTGTAAATGGCGAGCTGACGGGGTTTCTGATGTTGATCACAAGGGTTATCCTGACCTCTTCAGGCTTTAGATCAACTTCCTGTAAGGTCGCGACTATCTGAGTTCTAATGACCCTTTCATATGCTTCAAGATATTGTAACGCCATGTAGATATTTAATATGCTTGTTACTACAGCAATTAATATTAGAATCTGTGTGATTCTAAGTCTTGATTTCATCATCATGAAGAAGATAGTTCATTTTCCTTTATATGCTCTTCAGTTAACACATATCTGTTCATGAGGATTAAAGTGATACTGGGGAGATCAGAAGTATGGTTAATGCAGCCTCTCTAATAGTTTCAAGTGCCATAACATTGAATACGGTCTATCTAGCCGCCATGTTATATGGGATTCCGGAATATATTCCTCTAATCTTTTTACCTATCATTGTCGGAATCGGGGTGAGCAGATTAATACGAGATGCAAAGAGAAGCCTGCTGGCTACTATATTATTTGTTTTGCTTGTATTGATGCTTATGTCAGTTACCCTTCTATTGCCTGTCTTTGCTGGTGTTTTCACGGACGAGGGTTATGCTGACATTTTCTCCTTCAAAGTTATGTTGAAAGTGTTCGGGAATATATTTGTTATCGGGTTCCATTCACTCATATCAAATCTAGTTGGTATATTGATATGGGGAAGCGAATAATCCTTAGCATTACTTATGGACAACCGATCTAAACATGTATTATGGGTTATGGAATGAATCTTCAGCTATAGAAATTCTATCAAATGATTTAAAGCGCATCTTATAGCCCCCTAAAACCTTTTTAAGAATGAAAATTAGTAAATCAAAAGGAAAAGGTGAAAATAAGGATGAAAAGGGGACTCGTACCCTTATCTCTGCTGGCTTTTGTTTTGATGATGAGCTCTTTAGGCGTCGCATCATCTGGTGCGCAAGAGATTCTTAAACCTTATGGTGGGACCTTGGCGAATCCATTGCCTTCAGATCCACCGGAGCTCAATATATTTCATAGAGCTTCTACATGGAGCTTTGTCTTTCTCGATCCCATATACGATCCCTTGGTGATGATCGATCCAGAGAACCTTCCAGTTCCATGGCTGGCAGAAAGATGGGAATGCACGCCAGACGGTTTAATTTGGACGGTTCATTTGGTGAAAAACGCCACATGGCACGATGGCAAACCCTTTACGGCGCATGATGTCCATTTCACCTATGAGCACGTCATTCGCACAAAGTATCTGAGATGGTCAGACATTTGGACTACCGTTAACAGAACCGAAGTCTTAGGTACGCATAAAATCAAGATGATCTTGAACTATGTCTATGCTCCATTCGTTACGGATGTGTTAACGTATCCAATCGTGCCAAAACATATATGGGAGCCCATAGTCACAGCGCCAGGCTTTGATCCCATGAAGTATGTTCCTCCCATAGAGGTGCTTAAGGTTGGAAATGGGCCTTTCCAGATTGAGGAGTACGTGGTTGCGTCCCATGTGAAGTATAAGACTTTTAAGGGTTTCTTCAAAGGCAGGCCATACATCGATGAGCTGTTGATGCCCATAATAACCAGCCCCGACGCCATGCTTCTGGCCTTAAAAGCCGGCAAAGTGGATGTTGCGTCGTGGAAAGTACCTGTGACAGCTGTTCCAAGCCTAGTAGTTGACGAAAATTTGGGGATTCACATATATAAAGGAGGAACTATCTATCACTGGGGCTATAATACCTGGAAGTTTCCCTTTAACGTGAAAGAGTTTAGGCAAGCTATGGCGCACGCTATAAACAAATACGAAGTAGTGGATAAGGTACTACTTGGCTATGGAAGACCTGGGCGTTTTGGAGTCTATCCATCCACGGGTATGTGGCCAATATGGCTTAACCCAGACCCCAAGTGTGGAGTAGACGGATACAAATTCGACCTGAAGAAAGCTGCTGAAATTTTGGATAAGCTGGGTTGGGTTGACACAGACGGCGACGGGATAAGAGAGGGTGTGGACCCCGCCGATGGAAAGAGAAAACCTATCATATTCGATATAGGACCCCCTGTTTACGATCCGGATAGAGTCCGATTGGCTGAGATGATGCGGGATTGGTTTAAGGAGATCGGTGTAAAAGCAACTGTCGTATACTTGGAGTGGAAAACATTATGGTCAAAGATCATTGCCCCCATGGACTCACCCCACAAGATCGACTCGTTTCTCTTGGGCTCAGGGATGGGCATCGGAGACCCTGATGTCCTACATTTCCGGCTCCACTCGAGTAAGATACCCAACCCCAACTACTATGGCTTCCGACACCCTGAATTTGACCGTCTAGCCGAGGAGCAAAGAAAGATTGTGGACCCGGAGAAGCGAGCTCCGTTAATTCGCAGGATGCAAGAGATCTTAGCGGAGGAGCTACCACTCATCGTTGTGTATCATCTTGACGCCCTCAGTGTATACAGAACCGATAAGTTCGCTGGGTGGGTGAAGCCAGTTCAGGATTCGGTGGACAACCAGTGGTCTTGGATGAGCATATACCTCAAGGCGTTAGCCGTCCTTAAGCCAATGACCGTCCAACTCTTAGGATACCCTGCGCCCAAAGTGACTGAAGGTGAAAGCACATCACTCAAGGTTAAGCTCGTAGATCCGAAGAACATCCCCATAACCGATGCCAAGGCGGAAGTGTTCGTGACAGGCATCCCAACCGCATACGCCCTTAAACATATAGGTGACGGCGTCTACGCTACCACGATC
>LIHJ01000057.1 GCA_001399805.1 Candidatus Bathyarchaeota archaeon BA1 | reverse complement strand
GGTCCGGAGGAGAGGATGGCGAGGGTTGAGGGCATCTTGGAGCACATGGATAAGCAGCTGAACCACATGGAGGGCGATATCAGGGCCCTAGATGCCAAGATAGAGCCTTAGATGGGAAGGTGGACAGAAGCATAAAGGCGCTAGACGAAAAATAGATAGAAACTTTAGGTGGACACTAGGGGTGTTGATCCCTGTGTGGGTGACAATAATACTCACTATACTCCTCACTTAAGTTAACGCGCAGACTGGTTACAATCGTGATATGCGGATGATGGCAGGTTTTGTAGCTTTAGCTTTCCTATGGCTGGTACCTACATATCTTGACGTTACCAAAGGTCTTAGTATGCCGTAACGCCTCTAATGATAATTTAAATATAAATGTATTTAATATATCTTGTTATGAAAAATTTTATATGAAATAGTATTTAAAATGTCTCGGTATTTAAAGTTCTAATACCACCTACAGAACGTTACCCATTTTGTATCAGTTAGAGTCTTAGAATGCCCCAAATTGAAAAAGTTTTTAGAAAATGCGGGGAAAAGGACTGTTGAATCAGTGCTCAAGAAGAGAAAAGAAAATAGAGGGGCAAATTGAAAATTAGAAGAGTTGCTCCTTCCTTATCCACTCTGGGAACCATTGGTAGTGTTTTAAGGGTTTTGCCTCCTTCAGTCCCTTATACGTTGCCTTTGCCAATGTGATGGCTCCACGTCTGTCCCTGTATAGTTTAACGAGGCCCTTCGTCTCCAGCGAGGTTAACAGTTGATCCAGTTGCTCATCGCTCGTGCCCACCAGCCTCTCCTTCATGTCCCCTCGGCTCATGTATAGGCCGGGGTTGACCCTGTAATCCTCTGCCAACAGGTCAAGCGTTGTTTTCTCGTTAATTTCAGTGATGGGTGATGGTTTGGCGGTGGAGATGGGTACTCCCAGCTTCGGGTGTATGTGTCGGCTTGGCATCTTCAGCTCGTCGGCCATGGCTCGTATCCCCTGCCTATAAATGACCATCCTCATGACCTCGCTGGTCCCCGCGCCTATCTCATTCACCTTTGCGTCTCTCAGGAAGCACTCGACCGGGTAGAATCGTGTCCATCCGTCCCCGCCCATCACCTGGATCGCGTCGATCATGAGCCTCTCGTAGGCCTCTGAGGTGTAGAGCTTGGCGATGGTGGCTTCCATCACGGCTTCTGTCTTCATGTCCATGAGGTGGGCTGCGTGATACACGAGTAATCGTGAGGTTCGCAGTCTTGCAATCATGTCCGCGACCTTGAACTGATTCGCCTCGGACTCGATGGTGGGTTCACCAAATTGGATGCGTCGTTGGGCATGGCCAACCGCGTATCGTATGGCCTCACGCATCGGGCCGAGCATCCCAGCGGCAAAAAGGTCTCTTTCAAAGTTTAGTCCATCAACGAGCACCCTCCAGCCGTCACCCTCCGCGCCTATCCTATTTTCCACGGGTATCCTCGCCTCGTCAAAGTTTAGGTATCCATTGGGTAAGCCAACCCATCCGCCCAGCTCATTAATCCTTTCCACCGTGAACCCGGGTGCGCCCTTCTCCACCATGAAGGCACTCAGATGGCGATGCTTGGCTCTATCTTCTGGGCGGTCGCTCGTCTTTGCGTACACGAGGTATATGTCGGCTACGCCAGCATTGGTGATGAAACGCTTCTTGCCATTGAGGATGTATTCCTTTCCCTGGATTGTGGCCGTGGTTTCTATGCTCGCAGCGTCAGAGCCAACCCCAGGCTCAGTGATGCAAATGGCCCCTAACCTGCCCTCAGCCACGTGAGGCAACCACCGTTTCTTCTGTTCCTCATCCCCAAACTTGATGAGCTGTTCTGTCCCTCCAAACATGGTCACACTATATGAGCCTGTCAAAGCGGCACAAATCCGACTCAGCTCCTCGGCAACAACGCAACAACCTGTTACACCCAAGCCGGTTCCTCCATACTCCTCAGGAATCAGGACCCCAAACCAGCCCCTCTTCGCCACCTCCCTCAGAAGGTCGGATGGAAACTCCCTGGTCCACGCGACCTCTTCACCACGCGGTAAATTCTCGTCGGCGAATTTTCTGGCCTCTTCAGCCAGTCTCCTCTGCTCCTCATTCCACCACGGATATGTCTCCATCATCTTTCACCACATGAGAATCAAGTAACTGCGACGACACTTAAACTTGCTGGACACGGTCATCGCAGGACAAAACGTCAGCCACAACACATTCCTATTGCCTTTTGATGGAGCGTGCATACGCAGTTTCCTGTCAAGCAGACCTTTGAAGAAAAGCATACGCCTAACAAAGGGGCGTTCATGTCCAACGAGAGGCTTGGGTTGGCTATCAACAATACGTGTCACTAAACAAAATCAGGTCTTGATTTCCCCTTTTGGAAGGGTCTCTTTAACGGCTAAAAAGCCAGCGCTCATGATCAGTCTTAGAATGGTTGAGACCATAAGCCCTGTGAAGAGGGCTTGTTCCATCCCGTATGAGTGAGACAAGTAGTCGGTGAACATTCCGCCGATCAATGAGCCCAGAAAGGTGGCTAACCCGAAAACGACGTTGTATAAGGCTGTGTAGGTGGCTCGTTGACCCAGAGGGGCCGAGTCTAAAATGTATGCCGTGGAGGTCACCATCGCCGCGGACATGGAAACGGAGAGAGCCACGTTTATGGCCAAGAGGTGGAGCCAGCTCCGGGCGAAGGCGTACAGCAGAGGAAACAAAAAGAAGGAGAAACGGCCCACTATCAGGAGATGTTTCCTTCCGATCACATCTGCTAAAGAGCCCATTTTTGGCTGTGACAAGCTTATCGCCAAACCGGACAGCGTTGCTATGACCGCTATCTGCCACACCGTGGCACGAACGATGTCAACTGTTACATAAGGAAAAAGGGGCCAGGCAAAGGCTATCGAAAACCATTGAAGTCCGTTTGCCAGAAGAAAGATGCGGAAATCCCTATCCCACATAGGTGAGAGGACGCTGACCTTCTCCCTCAAACCTGCCTTTACTTTTAGTTCCTTTACAAAAATAACCAGAAAGGCCCCGAGCAGACTAGCTCCGGCTGATAGCAGGAATGGGGTGATGAAGGATGAGGGGGACATCTCGCCAGGTGCTATGTATGTGATTATAGCGACAATTAGCGTGGCCCCAACCCCCGTAAACCGACTGACCCCACCGATTCTGCCCAAAACCCTTCCTCTTGCCTCCCTTCTGGTGTAATCTCCCAGCAGGGCGTTCCAAGCGGGTATCGCAGCTGACCAAAAGATCGACTGTAAAATTATGAGAGACAGCAGTTGCAGAGAATCTTGAAACAGGAGGAATGCGCCTATTAAGCAGCCACTTGATAGATAGCCCATAAAAACGAAGATTCTCTTTCCGATTCGCTCTGACAACCCACCCCAGCCTATCTGGAGGATGTTCTGACACAAGTTCACCGCCGATCTCATCACCCCCATTTGGGCGAAGGGTGTTTTCAACACAACGGCATATGGAAAGAGGAAATGCCATAAGAGGGTGTCCGAGAAATAGGTGGACGCCGCGGTCCCATACAATGCCAGGGAAGGCTCTAAGCTTTTTGGCTCAGCTTGATTCATGTCCACCTTTGTAGAGTCACCGCGCCTCATGGACGTTTCCTCATGAAAATGATGCTTCATGCTTCTAAGCAAGTTTAAATTAACCTTTTCGGTGACATCCAGTAAGGGAGGCAACGTTTTGACCAGCTTTCAGCCGTGATAATCTTTCACCCACTATTTTTTGCTGTACATTGTACGCACAAATAGCTGGTTATCTCTATCGAATATGCCTTGTGCGCATGACCGACAAAGAATTCAGCGCTTTT
>LIHJ01000060.1:6639-9104 GCA_001399805.1 Candidatus Bathyarchaeota archaeon BA1 | reverse complement strand
TGTTAGTCGTATTTGAGAGTAAGAGTTAAAATGTTCTGTGAGTTTTTATAATTTAAGAGGTTTCGAAATGACTCTTTTGACAGCTGAGGAGAAAGAATTGTTAGCGAGGGCGGCTAGTTTGATGGATGAGTTATTGGAGACTCTGCAGGTTATGCAGGATAAGAAGCTTATTGAAGATTTGAAGATTGCTTTACGAGAGGTTGAGGAGGGTAAGGGTAGGGCCGCTGGATGAGCTTATAAGATAGTTAAACCTTGAAGAAGAAATTTGAGATCAAATTTTTACCTCGTTTCTTAAAAAGGATCAAAGCTCTAGACAGAGAAGTTTACTCTTAAAGAATAGGAAATTATCGAATTCTCCACCAGATCAAGGGAAACAAGATATTTCTGCTGGTTGTAGGTCATCGCAAGCGTGTCTACGAATAAACCATAAAAAGAATAAAATTAGATGGTGATTTAATGACTTTAGTTATTCGTGAATACGAAGCTACCCAAAGTGTTGCATAAGGCTCCTCCTAGAATTGCTATGGACGCAAGATCTGTTGATGTCGGGAATCGCTACCAGACCATCGATGCCGGGTAAAGTAGAATCGCTACAAAAGCGGCGGAACGAAGGGCATCACCGTCATGACCAACTGGAAGGTAAAACTATTAACGAAGGGAGGCATTAGTCATTTGGTTACGCAGATAACATGTGCTATGCAGCATTGGTCACGGGTGGGAAAGACTCCACTCTGGCGTTATATCGCGCCCTCAAACGGGGCTATGAGATAGGATATCTAGTCACCATGCTTCCTCAACGGGAAGACAGCTGGATGTTCCACTTCCCCAACATCCACCTAACTAGCCTGTTCGCCGAGGCGGTTGGAATCCCATTGATGAAGGCTGAACCGTAGGAATAAAAGAATTAGATATTTTGGCGTTTCATGTGATTCAAGATTTATTTACGAGTTTAGCTCCTTCGATTAAGAGGTAACCGCTATCTCCCTCCCAAACCCTCTTTGCTTTAAGAATTTTAATACTTTTTTTGAAAATTGGAGCATCTAAAACCAGCGTTTCCATTTCCCCTCCATCTCCACAGACATTTATTCCATATTTTTCGCTCAATTTAATTAGATCACTTAGCGCCTTTTTATCAAGTCTTCGACCTAACCATGTTTCATCTAAGCCGAGGGCAGCAACAGCCGTGACAATGATTTTAAGATCTGCATCAATCATTTCAGCGAGGAGCTTGGCTGGGTCTCTTTGCCATAAAGGAGTGATCGACTTTAAGCCAAGTTCTCTGCATATTCGGTTAATCCGTATCTTTTGATACCGAGATGCAATTGCACCAGAGACCACACCATCTATATCAAGTCTTGCTAAAACTCGTTTGAGATCCTCCAGCTCTTCCTCCTTTATCCCACTTGTTTCCACCAAGATAAGAGGGATCCCCGTGGCATCGGACAATAGATTGGTTAGATGAATGTTAGGGTAATGAAACATCCAACTATCAGCACGTTTGGGGCGCATGGATACCAAACACTCGATGATATGGCCTTTCTTCATTGCGAGCATGGTTGCATAGAGGCTATCTTTTCCGCCGGTAATTAATGCTGCAACATGCAATGCGTACTACCTCAGTAACTCTTTCTGCTGAGTTTATATAAACCATGATTGATCCTCTTTATTATACCTGCTTTTAGATATCGAGTTAAATAACACTCAGGGGAGTGATACCCCAGTTTCCTCATCTCTATCACAAAATCTTTTGTCATAAATATGTTATTCTTCTCAATTTTGTCTATTACCGTGAGACTAAAAAATTTACTTCGTCTTCCCTTAACCTTTTTCATTTCTTGGGTAATCCTCCTTTTCTTCTCTGTAATGAAATTAATTTCATCCATAAAGCGATCTAAAAAGTCGGCGTAAATCACTAAAGCCCATTTTGCTGTGATTTTCCCTAATCGATCAGTGTCATTAATTCTAAGGCACTCTAAATTCATACCGCTATTTATGTTAAAGTAATGTTGCAAAAGCAAATATTCACCCACTAAAGTTATTGGAGGTTTATTGAGAAGTGAACATAATAGCTCAGGATATTTCTTTTTAATCTCTCCTAAAAAGATTCTCTCACCAACATTATGATGGTTAACTTTTCCACCTGCAATTTCAGTTATGTCGGTACTTCTCGTTAATTTAATCCCTCCGCCTCAAACGCTAATTTGAGATAAGTCCTGGCGAATTCCTTATTTTCTAGGATAACCTTGGCGCGCGCGCTTTAAGCTTTAAACCGTGGGGGATCTTAGAAAAGCCTACATAAAGGCTGGGAGGTAGATCCCAGCAATGTACCTCTTTAATATCGGGAGCAGAACTTAGATAATCTTTAAAGGCAATATGCATTTTAGCCCTCCAGCGATGATTAATTTGCTCTATCTTTTAATAAAGTTTTTGACTAAAGTGAAAAGCTTTTATCTAGGAGAAATATA
>LIHJ01000060.1:0-6256 GCA_001399805.1 Candidatus Bathyarchaeota archaeon BA1 | reverse complement strand
GCGGAGCTTGTGGATAAACATGGTAGGCTTCAGTGAATGAACGCTGGAACCTCTATTTCTACTGGTTCGTAGTCCACCAGCTCTCCAGTCAGGAAGCTCTCGTAGGCCGTGAGGTCTAGAAGCCCATGACCGCATGTTGAAGGCTATGACCTTTCTCTCACCAGTTCGTTTACACCTTAAAGCCTCGTCGATGGCAAATTTCAGGTTATGGGCTGTTTCGGGCGCCGTGATCATCCCCTCGGTTTGGGCGAGGATGGGGGCTGCCTCAAAAACCTCGTTTTGATGATACGCTATAGATCTCATGTACCCTTATGGATGAGAAACGATACTCAGGAGCCATCCCATGGTATCGCAGTCCTCCAGAATGAATAGGTGGGCAAGCATACCTGTGCCCAAGGGTAAGCATCTTCGCGGTGGGGCCATCTCAGCGGTGTCACCAAAATCATAGGTGTAAACGCCCCTTGTGGTGTGGGAACAGCCCTAGCCTCACAAGCAAAGAACTCGGAGTTTGACTTGCCCTTGAGCTTGTCCCTCATGAAGGGGAAGCAGAAGCCAGAGAAGTTTGAGCCACCGTCGATGCAGTCACAGAACACATCGGGGTAAACATCTATCATCTCAAACTGCATCTTGGCTTCCTGCCCAACTATCGTTTGATGCAGAAGCACATGATTCAAGACTGAACCTAGGCAGTACCTCGTGTCCTCATGGCTTAAGGTATCCTCAAGGCACTCGCTGATGGCAATGCCAAGGGTCCCGGGATGATTTGGATCCTTCTCCAGCAAGCTTTTACCAAATTGTGTTTGGTTACTGGGCGATGGAAACACTTCTGCCCCCAGAGCTCTGCCATGGTGCGCCTTCCCGGCTTTTTGTCATAGCTAACACGAACCATGTAGATGCGGCATCTCAAATCGAAGAGGGCGCTGGCCATTGCGAGGGCGTTTCCCCACTGTCCAGCGCCAGTCTCGGTAACGACCCTCTCTATGCCCTGTGCTTTATTGTAGTATGCTTGGGCTATGGCGGTGTTGGGCTTGTGGCTCCCAAGCGGGCTCAGGTATTCGACACTTGTAATATATCTGGGCTGGTGTCTTTAGGACTCGAGTCTCTTGGCTCGGCACAGTGGTGTTGGTCGCGGAGGCGACGATAAGCGTCAAGGACCTCCTCGGGTATTTTTATGTAGCGCTCCATTGAGGCCTCCTGCCTTACGAGTTCCTCAGCCCAAATGCGTGGATTTAAACCCACGGGCTCAAGTGTTTTTGGGTGTAGAAGGGTGGTAAGGGCTCTGGCAGATCAGCGGGACGGGAAGGTCTATTGCAATGACATAGAGATACCACCCAAACGGGTGGGGCGTGTTGCCAAGGTGGATCGAAGAACCGTTACCGAAACCATAAAGGCAATCGAAGCAAACCCACAACTACGGGTCATATTCCGGGTCATACGATCAGCGGGGCACTCCTTGAAGGAGATCGCCAAATACCTTAACTTAGGCGTGGTGGAAATAACCCCAATCAACGCGAGTATTCCTGGGATACTCGCAAAATCGGCCTCAATCATAGCAAATAAAAACATAAGTATACGGCAAGCAATTGTGGATGATCCGGAGCTCTCGCCCGCCCCAAAGCTCACATTGATTGCTGAGACGAAGATACCGGGGGAGATCATCCCCGAGTTTCTAAAAGTGAGGGGTGTTGCCAAGGTGTCGGTATATTAGCGCCTCATCGGGAAGCTTTGTAGATGTGGCGCTATTGAAACATTAAGACTTGAAAAGGTTTATTAATTGTGTTGTGGCTCATTGCTACAAGCCAGTTGCGGATGCAAATCCGTAGGGATGTAACCACAAAGGTTGAACCTCAGCATGAAGGGTTAGAAAATGGCATACAAATATGTTGCGACGGCTTGGAAACGACCAGAAGCCTCCTTCGTGAAGGGGTTGATGTCGCAGAGGGTTATCGATTGGCGTCGACAACCCACGGTTGTCAGGGTGGAAAGGCCGACACGTCTTGATCGAGCAAGGAAGCTGGGGTACAAAGCCAAGCAAGGGTTTGTGGTTGTTCGTGTTCGTGTTCGGCGCGGGGGCTTGAGGAGGGCTAGGCCCACATCAGGTCGGAGGCCCAAGCGGATGGGTGTTGCCAAACTTAAGCCCGCAAAGAGCTTGAGGCTGATCGCTGAGGAGAGGGCGGCAAGAAAGTTTCCAAACCTAGAAACCCTTAACTCCTACTGGGTTTGGGAGGACGGACGATTCAAATGGTTTGAGGTTATCATGGTGGATCCGGATCATCCAGCCATCCAATCGGACACGGACATCAATTGGATTTGTGGAGAGGCCCACCGTGGAAGGGTTTTTCGGGGATTAACCAGCGCTGGAAAAGAGGTAAGGGGCCTTCGTCACAGGGGACGTGGAGCTGAGAAGGCCCGGCCAAGCCGCAGTGCTGTCCATAAGCGAAAGGAGAGGGAGAAAAAGTAGAGTCGGTTATTAAGTTGGTAAGCTACGGTCTATAGACTAGAGCTGATATGACGCATCCGTAATTGTCCATGGGCACCCTCTGGACCTCTATTCGGTAATTAATGTCGTCAATTTCTATTCCCCGTATCTTCGCCATTTCACGAATTTTCCATATGAGTGTCTCTTTTAGAGCCCTTCGGTCCATGTAACCGTGAGCTTCCGCTACTAGTCCATATTTCTTGTTCTTTTCCCAAGTCCATGCGATACCCGCGCCAATCATGGTTCCCTCATTCCCATTCATGCGAGCTATCACGGCGTAGGTTATGGAGCCAGCGGGTATGTTATAGTACTTTATCTCTTTACACCCCTTAGGAAGTATGGAGCTGACCGAAACCAGGTTGCATTGAGCTATCTTAGCGTTTTTCAGAGCGAGATCGAACGCATTAAGTTCAGAAACAGGACTGAGCGCCTTCCCGCTCGTTACGAAAAATTCTCTCGGGATCATCCCTATCTTTTATACCTCACTTGTTATTGCATGCAATAATAACTAGATTATTAATTTTGCGGTAAACAGCCTCAAAGCAATTGGGACATTGCAACTCCACTAGCCGTTGTCCTTACAAGGAACGTTACTCCTCTGACAATGCGTCACCAACAAATCATGAAAAATCGCCTGAAACCTATTTAACGATAACGCAATAATAGACGAGGTTGAGTGACAATGAAAATTCAGTCAGTAGCACGGAAAAAGAATGGCAGAACGCGGGAAGGGAGAGGTTTTAGCAGAGATGAGCTAATGGAGGCTGGATTGGATTTTAGACAAGCACTGAAGTTAGGCATACCCATCGATCTGAGGAGGAAAACCAAACATAAAGAAAACATTAAGGCTCTTAAAAAATACTTGAAGAATCTAGGTTGATAGTTTAAATGTGTCAAGTGTAAAATAGACGCTGCCTTGATTGTCGGCGTTTTTGTCTTAGATGCCCATAGCCCACATGGAAATCCTACCGAAACGAAAAGCACTAATATAACAATAACCAAACCCAAACCATGCAACAAATCAAGCAAATAACAATCACAACAATATGCCACGCGACTGAAGACCCAAACATGGTTGTTGAAGCCGCGCAGCACATTCTTCCATCCGACTGCCTTGATGACATAGTTTTTGAGAGGGACAGTTTGCGTGGGCACCATGGCAACCCCATCATCCTCCTTGAAGCCAAGATAAAGAAGAAGGAAATCGTCCAAGCCATTATGGAGAGGCTCTCATCAGGTCTGAATGGGCTGGATAAGGAGATATTGCTGAGGGAAATAGGGTTGCATGTGGAGAAGGGAAGCCTATACATCAGATTGGATAAGCAAGCCGCTCTCCAAGGGGAGTTTAAGCTCTGCACCGCTGACCCGATCCGTGTCCGCATACGATTTGGGAAAGGGAGAATCGAAGACATCATCGAGATTTGTAAGGGGTTTGGGATATCCCCATGAGAAGGTTTGTCGACCTCCACCTATGTCCATCAATTGAGGATCGTAATCAAGCGGAGAGGATGATTGCCAAATCCTCTGAAATGGGGTATCATTTGGTTGGCATACCCCTTCCACCCAACATATCACCCGCCGAAATCCGCCAATTACGAAGCACCTGCAGCAACGCCAAAATAGACCTCGTTACAAGGGTGGATTTTGCCCCCCCAACACCTTCTGAACTGCTTAATGACCTCCGCCGCTTTAGGCGAAAGTTTGAGGTGGTATCGGTGACATGCCTCTCAAAGCCCGTGGCTAGGCAGGCGGCTAAGGATCGCCGAGTGGACATCCTCTCCTTCCCCGCCACGGAACCCCGTAAGAGCCTCTTCAATTCTGGTGAGGCGGAGCTGGCTTCCAAGGCGTTGGCATCCCTCGAAATTGATATGACCCCGATTCTTTCATCCAGGGGTTTTTCGAGGATCCGTCTACTCTCTCGTCTCCGCAGGGAAGTGGCGATCGCTAAAAAGTTTCGTGTGCCAGTCATCATCTCCAGCGGAGCAACAAACGAGTCCCTCATAAGGGGACCCCTCGACTACGCAGCCCTTGCCACACTCTTCGATATGACGATGCCCCTGGCTTTGCGTGCCGTCTCAGAATATCCCATAACCATCGTGGAGCGGAATAGAGAGAAGCTAAGCCCAGATTATGTGGCTGAAGGCGTGCGGGTCATAAGGAGGAAACACTGTTGTCTCAGCCTGTGAGGCGGCGCTACCTCGCTCTTAGGATTGTGAGCGGGCACCCCCTTAACGAGAGGGAGGTTATGAGCGCCATTTGGGATGCCACCCTCCGGATTTTCGGGGAATACGGAGTCAGCCGAGCTGGCCCCACCCTCATTGAATACGACCCGCAAAAAAACCGAGCTATAGTGCGTTGCTCCCATTTGGTGCTTGATATGGTTAGGGCTGCCATCGCCTCCATAACTGAGGTTAATGGGAAAACCTCCACCTTTCACGTTCTGGGTGTTTCTGGAACATTAAGGGCTCTTCGCAAAAAGGCCTTATTCTGAGATGGACTTCGTTATGTCATTTGCACAAAATGGCACATACGAGAGCCTTGATCTGCAAACCTTATTTATCGCTGTGTCTTCTTTCTATTGCGGATGATGTGAAAAAATTTAGCGCGCTAATAAAATATGGGGCCGTCAATATGCCTAGACAACGCCGTGTCAAATCCTACCTACTGCCAGAATGCAACATAGAATACGCCAGAGGAATATGCCAGGGCGAAGGCACAATCGCGTGCACCGTACTGCACGAGAAAAGAGAGCCAGACTAGAAACCGCGGTAATGATGAAGGGCAAAGAAGCACTGCTACGCATACAGAATAAGAAGATGTCACACCCCAGCCCTCGAAATAGCCAAACAACTCGCCATAACCTCACAACGAAAACAACAAATCCAAGCAGCATTAGAAGAATGCGAACGCTGGTGGAAAAAAAGTTACCGAAAATGATATAACCCCCAACCACCACAACTTTTTTCGGGGAATGATGTCGCCGTCCCAGACCGACCTAGGGTGGAATGAGGACCCATGACGAACAGACCCCACCCATGAACGGCTGTTAAGTGCATTATTGATTAGTCAACTCTGATCTCGCCTCCGTGGTGCAAGGGTATCTGCTTTCCTGAAAGTTGTTCAGACAACGCGCGGTTCAGCGTAGTCTTCAGAGACACAGATTTATCAATGAGGCATGGGTTAGGCAAATCATCTTGGACATGCCCATGGAAAGGAGGAAATACATTAATGAGGAAGAGTTTATTATAGAGACTTTAAGGAGAACGGATAGGAAGCTGGTTAAGGTCAGCTTGTGGGTGCATGATTATGGGTGGCGTTTCCTCGTCTACAAGGTCCATGTCGAGCCAAGCCGCTGAAGAGGCTAAGGCCTTAGAGATACCGGATGATCTTTTCCAGCCCAGTGGCGATGTCATCCACCTATACGCCCTCACCTCGGTTTCCATAGGGATGGCAAGCCACCCCGTCGAGGAATGGGAAAAGAGGTCCATCCTAAAAGAAAAGGTGAAATGGGACAAAACTGGAGCCACCATAAAAGTTAGTGTCCCCGAGAAGATCAGAAAGTTCTATAACATGGACGTAAGCAAGCTAGATGTAACAGGAGTGCCTGAAAAGGACTTAGTCACAATAATAGTAGACTTCGCCTCCTAGTCACAGGGTTTAACAGTAGGCTTGAAACCCTCGGAGATTTCCAGATTTCCTTAGTAGCCTCTTTTCCAAAAATCAAACCCGTTAATGGTGGTGGACCGGGCGGTATACAATTAAAAAATTAAGTGAATC
>LIHJ01000052.1 GCA_001399805.1 Candidatus Bathyarchaeota archaeon BA1 | reverse complement strand
CTTACTCGCTCTAGCCACAAGGAGGGGATTAATCTCCGCAAGAAACCGCCAAGAATTCATAAGAGTGGAGAGATTTGAGGAAGAGAGCAAAGAGAAGATGAGAAGAAAACAACTGGAAAGACTTTTAGACACGCTATTTTTAAGCACAACAGGTTGAGATAGGAAATAGGCCCCCTCTGCCGTTTAAAGACGCATTGTCTTATGACCCTTACTACAGATATTCTTCAATAGCAAGGAACAAAACCAAACGCTATAATCCTCGAAGGTTGTAATGATGCAGGGAGGGAAATTTAGACAAACTTTGACAGTGTGATCGAGATGCGATCTATTGCCTTTCTTATGTTTTCTACGGAGGTGGCGTATGAAAGTCTGAGGTACCCTTCGCCGTATTCTCCGAAGGCGGTTCCAGAAAGCGTTGCAACCCCAGCCTCATTTAGTAGGGTGTCAGCGAGCTGTTGGGTGTCTATTCCAACAGCCTTCACATTTGGAAATACGTAGAAGGCTCCCTTCGGCGTTTTGCAGCTTATGCCGTTGATGCTGTTTAAGCCGGGGACCATGATGTCCCGTCTTTTCTTGAACTCGGCAACCATCCTTTTCGTGTCCTCTTGTGGGCCCCTCAACGCTTCAACACCCGCTTTTTGTATGAAGGCGCATGTGCACGAGTTCGAGTTTACCATCAACCGTGCTATATGTTGGGCCAAGTCCTTCCTCATGACCCCATACCCCATTCTCCAACCCGTCATGGCGTATGTCTTTGAGAAGCCATCGACAATGATCGTTTTCTCCTTCATCCCAGGAAGGGAGCTTATGCTCTCATGCTCCCCCTCATACAATATCTTGCAGTAAACCTCGTCTGACAAAACCAATATGTTGTCTTTTTTTGCAACGCATTCAGCGATTGCTTCTAAATCCTGTTTGGTTAGCACACTTCCTGTTGGGTTTTGAGGCGAGTTTAGGATGATCATCTTGGTCTTATCGGTTAGCTGGTCCCTAACTTCGTTGGGGTCCAGCCTAAAATCGTTTTCTTCCCTCAACCTTAACGGCACCGGTTTAGCCCCAACGAATCTTATTATTGACTCGTAGACGGGAAAGCCGGGATTTGGATACATAACCTCTTCGCCAGGGTTAACGCAAGCGAGTATGCCGAAAAACAAGATTGGCTTCGCTCCAGGGGTGACAACCACCTCATCGGGATCCACGTCGATGCCTCTGCTCTCTGAAATGTAGTCGGCAATTGCCTCTCTCAACTCCAGAATGCCCGCTGCGGGAACATAATGTGTATAGCCCTCCATTAACGCCTTGATGGCAGCCTCCTTGATGTTTTGAGGTGTATCAAAATCGGGCTCACCAATCTCAAGGTGGATGATCTCCCGCCCCTCCATCTCAAGAGCCTTCGCCCTAGCCAAAACCTCAAAAGCGGTTTCGGTGCCTAACCTACCCATTCTTTCCGCAAACATCAACCCCACCACATCTCCATTATTTTTTAAAGGACTCACTCATAAATGCTATGCAAATTTTTCTACTGCTCTCTCTGCACATTCAGCCGGGATGTCGCCTATCCCTCCTTCCTAATCACCCCAACCATCTTTATTACCGCTTTATCAGGATTAACATCATCGGTGGGTGGCCATCTACATCAATGCCCAAGCGTCTAGGAAGACTCGTTTAGAATTAGCGATTACGATTTCAGAGGTTTCATCCGTGGTCGGCTTCACTTCAAAACTCACAACGGGCAATGTTGTTGCAGTTTTCCTACCAAAATATCCTATGTCCTTAAGTGCTTTCAAGAAGTAAGACAATTCCTTCACGTTGTTTTCGCCGCCACCTATGCCAAAACGTGGATGTTGGTCTCCATACAAGGGATGGCTCCTATCTTTTACTACACAGTTGCCTATATGAACATGACACAAGTGATCTTTTGCTAGAGACAACGCCTCCTCAGAGTTCTCCTTCAAAAGAGGCAGATGGCTTAGGTCTACAGTTAATCCAAAATTTCCATAGTCTTCCTTTACCCCTTCAGCTATTTCCACAGCCTCGGCGGTTGGGCCAATCAATAATTTTCTGTGCACATCTCTGTCAAAATTTTCCAAAGAGACAAACAAGGTGTAATCCTTTGCCTTTTGGCCAGCGTATCTACATATCTCTCTGAGTGATTCTATCAGGTGGTCCTTAGCTTGGTCTCTTTCTTCTCTAGCGGGATCAGGGCCACTACATACCACTAGGATTTTTGCGTTCATGTCATAAGCCTCATCCACGAGCCTTTTCACATCATCTACTGCTTTGTTTCTCACAGCCAGATCCATCGAGTTTAGGTTTATCCCCTGCATAAGTATTGGTGGACCGCCACAAAATATGACATCTAAATGGGCCGCGTCAAGCATTTTTGCAAGCTTGATACGGGTCGCGGGATCTTTCACCCATGAAACCTCGATTGAGCTGAAAAAAGCATCCTTACATATTTTCCTGGCGGTTTCAAGTATAGGGCCTTCCCCGTCGAGGGTTTCTGGGAAAGCCATAGGATGAACAATGCCCAAATGAATGTGTGCAGCCCACATTTTTTCCATCTTTCAAGCACGCTCATTGATCCTTTAAAGTATGGAACTGCATAAATAAGGTTGACGCTCCTCTAACCGCGTGTTGTGTTTTCAGGTTGTTTTTGGTGCAATTTGAGAATCTGCGCTATGAGCTGGTACGATATTCAATGACGCTTTTGAATCGACTCGCTTATACTTGCGTAAGTTTTTGGACATTGTTTCCAAACCTTAAGCCGTCCACCAAGCGAAGGGTCAATTTCTCGACCTCACGGTCCACCAACTCGCGGAACCTGGAGTCGCCTTGGTATAGGGCGACCAGCTCATCCCTGAAGTGCCGCCTCCCCTTCGCATCCCTCAAATTGAGAGCCAGAAACGAGTTGAAGCGAAAGAAGGCCGCCCTCGGGTCACGACTTTCTCTAGTCCCGCGAGCCACCTCCTTCTCATATCTCTCCATCTGCTTTTTCAGAAGCGCAGAGGCAAGGACTCCCCGGCTCTCGAGCTCGCCACACAGATAGCTGTAAACCCCGTCGAAAATGTTGTTATACAGCTCCCTCTCCTTCGAGTGTGGTGGAAATGATGCGAGCATTTCCAGCAGAAGTTCCATGTAGACGCCCGAGATTTTGTATTTCAAATCGCCACCGGTTGCGTTCAGCAGCGTCCTGTAGGTTCCGCGTCCCTTCCCACTATGTGGTGAGGTTCCACTGCCTGAGTGAATCGAGAGAAGCGCCCCGAAGGAGCGGGCTATCGCCGCCTGCCTGGCAACCCTGTCCTCCAGTTCCTTCAGATCGCCGCGAAAGTCCATGCGCTTCTTGAAGCCAACATTAGGGGCCACAAACTCCGCATGTGCTCCAGATGCTTTCCATTCATTCAAGTAGAAGAGGAGCTCCTCTTCCCTCGTCCTTTCCGCTGTCTCATCCAATGAGATCTCGAACCCGAATGGGGTACCCATCCTCTCTTTGATGTAGTCGTAGATCTCCCGATTAATCCGGATGCTGTCCTTGAACTTCAGTGCCAAGCGCATTAACTTCGTCCTCGTTAGGCGATACTTGTAATTCTTGCCGCATCTCCCGGGAAAGACGAACTCTCGACCCAGGTAACGAGCGTATAAGCCCTTTCTCTCCTGAGCTGAGAAGGACCTCTCGAACCTCTCCTTTACCACATCATCATCCCAGGCTTCAACTCTTAGGTCGATCAGATCGGAGGTATCTGTCGTGAAAGTGTTCACAACCCCTGTGGAGACTGCCTCATCAATTTCGGCCTTGTTGAATGCAATGGACCTCTCCAGTTCCTCAGGACTGATTCGAGTCTCCTCGTGGATGCCCGCTATCCTCTTCACCGCCTTTGCCGAAGAACCAACTATTATTAGGTGGTCAGCCTCGATCTCCACGATCACCCCTTCCCTAGCGGCAGCCTCAGCGCCCATGGTCATGTATTTCTTAATGGACGTGCCGGTGTGCCCCATCGTGATCTCATACTCGCCCGGCGGAGCATTTATCACATTTTCAGGGGCTGTCTCACGGCCGAATGACAGCATCAGCCCCCCGGCGACATTTCGCCTCCTGTAAGCCCTCAGGACCCCAGTCAATAAGATTTCGGGAATTCTGATTCCAACAGCTGGATGCGGTATCGGACCGAGATATGGCATGTATAATCCTTACGGTTTTTTATATTTATTTTCTGTTATTAGTCATAAGCATGTCATGAGATGGCTCCATGAATAGTTGACGGGGGTTTTGATGGAAAGGAAAATCGATTCATGTTTCAGATAGAAATGTCGACTTCAAGCAAAAGCATTCATAATGAGATGAGAGGTCAAAACTTGGTTGTCCACTTCATAAATTGAGTTTCTTAAGGGACTCTAAAGCCTTTTTCGCCACCTCGTAAGGATTCCGTTTCCAGTATCCTTCGTTAAACAACTCCACGGATAAATAATCTTCATAGTTCATGGCTTTCAAAATTCTGATCATCGAATCCTTGGGTTCACGCTCTCCACGTGCTTAGCGAGACAATGCCAAGCACGAAAAATCGATGATTATGAAGACTTCATAAAAGTTTATATACAAAACCTCCTTGATAAATGATGGTAGGTGATATGATTGATTAAAAAAATTTTGAGATCGAAGTCTGGGATCACTAAGGCTTTAGCCATCGGCATCGCGGCGATAGTTGTAATAGCGGCAGTATCCGCTGGAATCTACTTTTGGATGCTGGCACCAGCACCGGTTAAGGGGCCCGTGATGGTCTACGGCGCGATACATGAGTTTGAAATCGAAAGGATGCTTGACGACTTCAAGAAAGCAACGGGCATCACCGCAGACTACATAAGATTGTCGGCTGGCGAGCTCACCGCCAGGATAAGGGCTGAGAAAGATAGGCCAATGGCTGACATTTTCCTAGGCGGTCCAAATACGTACCACGAGACGCTTAGATTAGATGGGCTCTTGGAGAAATACATCTCGCCAATCGGAGCTGAGATAGATAAACGTTACCACAGCGACCCGGAGGGTTATTGGTATGGCTTCTATCTCGGAGCTATCGCCTTCGCAGTTAACAAGGACTGGATAAAGGCGAAGAAGTTGGTGGCCCCTAAGACTTGGGATGACCTCTTGAAGCCCGAGTTCAAGGGGGAAATCATGATGGCTTTTCCATATACTTCTGGGACAGCTTACACCATCGTCTGCACGCAGCTGTTCAGGTTGGGAGAGGATGCTGGCTGGAAATACATCGCCGAGCTTGACAAACAGATAAAGTATTACCACAAGAGCGGGGCTGCCCCGGCTAGAATAGCGGCGGCTGGTGAGGTGGGGATTGGCATTGTTTTTGGCCATGATGCCTTGAAGGTCGCTGGCGCTGGATACCCGCTTAGTGTTGTATATCCACCTGATACTGGCTGGGAAATAGGAGGGGTTTCGATAATCAAGGGAGGACCAAATACAGAGGCTGCCAAGAAGTTCATAGACTGGGTGCTTGGAAAAGACGCAGGGCAGATACACACTGACTTGTCATTCCGAATCTCAACAAGACCAGACGTAAAGATGCGCCCTGGCACGGTTCCGCTAAAGGACATAAAACTAGTTAAATTCGATTTCAAATGGACCGCGGAGCAATACGACGCTATCATCGCGAAATGGAAGGCCCTAACAGGTAAATAATCCCGGCAAATCAAAAAGAGGGCAGGAAATGCGGAGACTGCTACAGGACCCTATAGCCCTACTTCTAATCTTATTTTCCATTTTTTTATTTGTAACCTTTGTGGTATGGCCTCTCATTAACCTAGTATGGGGAAGCCTTTTTGTACGGGAAGAAATTTCACTTAACAATTACGTGAAATTTTTCTCCGACCCGCCTCTAAATAGAAGTCTTTTTAACACACTTTTTATGTGTGCTGTCTCCAGCCTGTCCTCCCTTTTCTTAGGTTTCTTGTTCGCATATCTCGTCGTCCGCACGGATGTTCCCGGCAAAAGGATTTTCGAAGCCACGGCCATCCTCCCCATCATTTCCCCCCCATTTGTTGTGGGCCTTTCCTTCATCTTACTCTTCGGGCGGAGGGGCTTCTTCACCTACGGTTTATTTGGGCAGGAGTTCGAAATTTATGGATGGCATGGGCTCTGGGCGGTTCAGACCCTCACGTTCTTTCCCTTGGCTTACCTTTTGATCGTGGGCGTTCTCAGGGCGCTCAACCCATCGTTAGAATACGCCGCCCACAATCTGGGTGCAAATGGCAGGGAGGCGTTTCGCACCGTCACTCTGCCGCTGCTCATGCCCGGGCTTCTAGGGGCCAGCCTGCTTGTTGCTTCCAGCGTTCTGGCTGACTTCGGCAACCCACTGTTAATTGCTGGCGACTTCAGGGTTTTGCCCACAGAGGCTTATGCCTGGGTGATGGGCTTGGGCAACTATGAGATGGCTTCCGCACTTTGTGTGTTCCTGCTCATCCCCGCCATAGTATTCTTTTTCCTTCAGGATTATTGGTTAAGACGAAGATCCTACATAACCATAGGCAGAACTTATTCTCCGCTGGGGACAAGACCGATCAATAAGTGGATCAAATGGTTTGTCTTTATCGCCTGCCTTGCAGTAGTTGTGTTGCTCTGGCTGATTTATGGTGGAATATTTTTTGGGGGTATAGTAAAGACATGGGGGGTAGATTACTCCCTCACTTCTGAAAACCTATGGTATGTTGTTGGCCGAGCACCAGCTTTGAGAAATGCCCTGATATTTGCTGGCGCAACAGGGCTTATAAACGGCATTTTGGGGGTAATTGTTGCATATTTGATTTCGAGAAAGGAGTTTTTGGGCAGGAGGGCCATAGACCTTCTCTCGGTGCTTTCATTCGCCATCCCGGGAACGGTGATGGGCATAGGCTTTGTGCTCGCCTTCAATAAGCCCCCGCTTCTCATTCATGGCACTGCATGGGCGATACTGCTGAACATGATAATACGCGAACTTCCAGTTGGCGTGAGGGCTGGGAAAGCTTCGTTCGAGCAGATATCGCCATCGATCGAGGAGGCCTCAGCAAACCTCGGGGCAAATACCGGGCAAACCCTGATTAGAATAAATCTGCCGCTTTTAAAGACGGCATTCACAGGCGGGCTAGTTTACTCCTTCATAAGGTCAATAAACACGGTAAGCTCAGTGATATTCCTGGTAACCCCAAGATGGAATGTTGCAACCACCTTCATACTTGGGCTGGCTGAACATGCTTATTGGGGGTATGCGGCTGCCCTCTCGTCCACATTGATCCTGATAACGATAGGCGCCTTGATGTTATTCCGCTTCACTTTCGGGAAGAAGGCTCAGTTATTCCAAATTTGAGGTAATCATATGCCACAACTAGCGGTGGAAATGAAAAATACGACGAAAATGTTCGGAAGGACAGTTGCGGTGATGGACTTCTCATTAGAAGTGGAAAAGGGAAGCTTTGTGACTTTACTGGGGCCAAGCGGATGCGGGAAGACCACGAGCCTCCGCATGATCGCTGGCTTTTATGACCCAGACTCAGGTGAGGTTTACATAGGGGGCAAACTAGTTAATGGGATTCCTCCTTTCAAACGCAATACGGCGATGGTCTTTCAGGACTATGCTCTTTTTCCACATATGAGCGTTTTTGAGAACATAGCCTACGGTCTGAAGATCAGAAAGTTGCCCAAGAAGGAAATCGAGAAAAAGGTAAAGGATGCTTTAGCACTCGTTAACCTTCAAGGGTATGAGGATAGAAGCCCAATGCAGTTAAGCGGAGGTGAACAGCAGCGGGTTGCCTTATCACGAGCGTTGATCATAGAGCCAGAGGTATTGCTATTCGATGAACCTTTAAGTAATCTCGACGCGAAGCTTAGGCTAGGTATGCGAAGAGAGATAAGGGAGCTCCAGCGGAAGCTCAAAATATCCGCGGTTTACGTGACGCACGACCAAGAAGAGGCATTAAGTATTTCGGACAAGGTGGCAGTGATGAATAAGGGCTTAAAAATGCAGGAGGGCCCGCCTCAAGAAATTTACTTTAAGCCCAAGAACAGGTTCGTGGCCGAGTTCATAGGCATGCGAAACTTCATCGAAGGTGAGGTGATTGATGTAACGAAGGAGGAGATGTCCATAGATATAGGGGTTGGTGAACCGCTTTGGCTATATCCAGACCCCGCCTTTAACGTGGGCGATAAAGCCACCGTCACCTGCAGATCCGAATCCATAGTCATCTCAAAAAATCGCCCTAAAGATAGGATAAATGTTCTCAAAGGTGGGGTGGAATCGACATCGTTCCTCGGCTCGAACATTCAGTACTTCATAAACACCAATGGAATTGAATGGCTCGCAACCATAAGCGATCCTGACCCCGAGCACGTTTTTGAGGGTGACGTTTACTTGATCTTAGATAAATCAAAACTTCATGCAATGAAGCCATAGCAAGACAAAAGTGCGTTCGCTATTCCCTTAGAATGGTGGCTTCAATTACCTTGATTGATTCTTGCAGGTCGACGCGATCCCATTTAACCTGGATGAGACACTGATTGACTCACTTAAAGTCGCCTCAGAACTTCTATATGTTTGAATTACCCTCCTCACACAACAAAGTTAATACATGGCGAGATCTAAATTACACTCGGTCTTGGTAGGTGGGAAAATGACGAAGCTGGCCATGGCGATTGAGAGGGCTCTTCAAAGCTTACACGAGGCATTGGATGATGCAAGGAAAAGAGGAGAGGAGGAAGAGGAGTTCTTTAGAAGGACGGCCGAGGCGTGTATGAGCCTAGCCGGCGCCCTAGAGGCAATGCGGGTGTACGGAAAAATAGACCCCGAAACCTATATGAAGATAAGAAAAAATCTTCTCGGCGAGATCGTTAAAACGGAATGATATTCCCTCACTTTTAAGCGAAACTCACCCTGGAGAAAATGAGGCATGTTCCTACAAGTCGACGCTGTCTTATTTGACCTAGACGAGACACTTATTGACTCGTTCAAGGGTCAACAGGCCGCCCACATCGAAGTGAGCAAGATGCTTATATCATCACTCAAATTGCGAGGCATCCAGGTGAACTTCCAAGACTTGCTGAGGCAGGTTTCAGATTTTGATGATGAGATGGAAGTCAAGCTGATTCGTGAGAGGGACAATTGGTGGCCTACACTTTTTCGAATGCTGGGCGGGAGGAGACTCTCAAAGAAAACAGCACAAAGGTTGACGAAAGCCTATTGGACAGCCTATGCCAATAACAGCCCACCTTATGAAGATGCTATCCCAACCCTAGAGTACCTTAGGTCTAAGGGATATAAAATCGGCCTGGTCACGGATACTGACGGAACCCCAGGCATGAAACGTTGGAGAGTAGCATTAACTGGTTTAGAGAAATACGTTGACGCTGTGGTTGTGGGCGGGGAGGACATAATGGAGAGAAAGCCCAGCCCAGAACTTTTTCTGCTGGCAGCTCGAAGATTAGGCGCTCCAGCGGAGAGATGCTTGATGGTCGGCGACAAGGCCTTCGTTGACATCAAGGGGGCTATTGCCGCTGGGATGAAAGCTATACTCATCCATCGCAGAGAATGGGACATCCCTCTGAAACCGCACCACACCATCCACCGCTTAGCTGAACTTCGCTCACTTCTTTAACCTAACCTTTACGTTATGTGTTAACAGCATGTTCTGAAGTTGTACAAGAGTTTAAATATCTCCAACCGGAGTATAACTTGGGATAACAATGGTGGAACTCAGAGTTAAGGTTGGGAATAAGGGACACATACTCATACCGAAGATTTTCAGGGATAAGTATGGCATGAAGGAGGGCCGATCGGTCATGATAGAGCCTACGGTTGAAGGGCTTCTGATAAGGGGAAGGCCATCCCTGGACGAAGTGATGGCCAGACTTGAAGAGCACGTGAAGAAGATTAGGAGTATGGGGGTGGAGGGACCAAAGCTGGGTGACCTCAGAAAGGTCCACCTTGAAATGGAGTTTGAGGAGGGCGGGGTTTGAAGATATTCTTAGATGCAAATTTCCTGATCTACATGAACACGATGCTAGGTGATGAGAGAAGAGACATCGAGAAACTCTATAGGAAACTGCTGGAAGAAACGCTTTTCACTAACGTATTGGTCGTAGACGAAGTCCTATACATATCCAGAAAGAGGTATGGGCTTCCTTACAATGTCACACTGAATTTCCTCAGAAACATTGTATCACCCTACATAGAGATCATACCCATAAGCGAGGAGGACATAAAACCTGTAGAAAAATATCTTCTTAAATATGACCTAAAGCCATCTGACGCCATACACCTTGCCACCATGGAGAAGGTTGGAGTAAGCCACATAGTAAGTGAAGATGAAGGCCTTGACAAGGTTAAAGAGGTCAAGAGAATTTGGATCAACATAGATTGAAAGGGTTAATGACTTATTAACTCAGACAGATTGGATTATTGGCGAGTAGCCTTAGGCATCGAGAAAGCTGCATTTTTTGGGCTGTGAGCGTGATAGACTCTCTGAAGACAAGCGTCATCGTAGCGCTTATCGTCGTTTCCCTCGCTATGCTCATCTCGATACCAGCTGGTTACGC
>LIHJ01000051.1 GCA_001399805.1 Candidatus Bathyarchaeota archaeon BA1 | reverse complement strand
GGGAGCTCGAGGTTGTTTTCGTAAAGGCAACGCAAAAGGTCGCTCATCATCCAGTTGCTAATCTCCTTAGGTCGGTCATACAACTCAACGCATCTTTCAAAAAAGTCCGCCAGTGCCTTATCCCCCACCAAAACCCTCGCATCATAGCGGGGGAGACCATAACTCGACACGAAACGTTGTATCCGAGCATCCGGCAACTCAGGCATTCGAGCCCTAACGTCTTCAATGAAATCCTTGTTGAGCGATACTGGGACGAGGTCTGGCTCGGGAAAATATCGGTAGTCGTGCTCCTCCTCCTTGGTGCGGAGGGTGATTGTTACCCGACGGACCTCATCCCAATGCCTTGTTTCACGCCCAACCGCAAGCCCCTTCTCCAACAAGTCCCTTTGCCTCATGATCTCAAAGGATAGGGCACGCTCCACCTCCTTGAAGGAGGAGATGTTTTTGACCTCAACCCTGGTTCCACCGGCGAGGGAGATGTTGGCGTCACACCGCATTGAACCCTCCAACCCCCCATCAAAGATCTCTAAATGCTCCAGCATTGATCGCAATCGTTGAAGGAAAATCCTTGCCTCTCTAGGAGACCTAAGATCAGGCTCGGTCACAATCTCCAAGAGGGCGATCCCCGATCGGTTGTAGTCAACGAGGGTGTAGGGCGACTGGTCGATGGGCCCAATGTGAACCAGCTTCCCGGGATCCTCCTCCAAATGAACCCGGCTGATCCGTATTATCTTCCGTTTCCCATCAACCTCGATGTGGAGGTGACCGTTAACAGCTAAAGGAACCCCGCCAGCACGGTTATATTGGGATATCTGAAAGTTCTTGGGCATGTCGGGGTAATAGTAGTTTTTCCGGAAGAAGAACATGCGTTCGGATACCTTGCAATTCAAGGCTAAGGCAGCCATGATTGCATACTCAACCGCCCTCCTATTAAGCACAGGTAGTGCGCCTGGAATCCCGAGGCAAACAGGACAAACCATTGTGTTCGGTTCCTTTCCCCGATAGTCTGAGGAGCAGCCGCAAAAAAGTTTAGTCTTTAATCTCGTTAATTGGCAATGGATAACTCGTCTCCCATGTTTCATGGAAAGGATTCAAGTCCAATTATGACGCCAGCGTCTGTTTTTCCCACAGCCTCTCTTTCAATTGCCTCTATATCAGCATCACCAACATTGTTTTATGAAAGAAGACGAAATAAATCTTCTGTATTTGTGGGGGAAGTTTTAAATTATGGTCTGCTCCACCAGCCTCTCAGGATTCTATTGGAATTGCGAAATAAGCGTGAAGGCAGGAGGGATGGCTGAATGGGCTGGGCTATAATGAGCTCTAAGCAGCTTGAAGAAGCCGTACATCAAATGAAGCTCAGGCTAGCCGAACACATTGGGGTGCAAGAGGGTATGACCGTCGTGGATGCGGGTTGCGGCGCAGGTGGCTTCACTGTTTGTGTGGCAAGGCTTGTGTGTGAAAGTGGAAAAGTGTTAGCCGTTGACATATCCGACGAATATCTGAAGGAATTTAATAAGAATGTAAATAAATTGGGTGTTAAAAAGCAGGTCCGCTTCATACAAGCGGATGTGGCGAATCTCAAGGGCGTGATATTGGATAATGCTGCCGACATGGTGGTGAGCTACCGGTTCTTAGAAGAGCTGAAGCGCCCCGAAGACCTACCAGACATCATGGAAGAGATGAAAAGAATCCTTAAGAAGGGCGGAAAAATGAGCATCATCGAGCTTAGCACAAAAACAGAAAATGAGGCTGAAAGGACATACATTAGGCTTCACAGGGATATTGGAGGCGACCACTTCTTCGATGAACGCAAAATCTCTCACCACATGAAGAGGGCTGGATTGGCCAATGTTCAAGTGGAAACTTTTAAACCAAACATTTGGCTTTCGCCCGACGTGGCAAAGGAGGACCTCTGGGAAGAGTTTCGAGAACAAATCCTAGCAGAACTGGGCCCCTCAATAGATAAGCATGGAATGAGGTATCCTCCATTGATTATAGTTTCTGGCTATAAGCAAGCTTAAGGTTTGGAATTTCATGAGGGTGGGGGTTTTAGTTAAAAACAAAAAATGGAGATTTATGACATGAAGTACGTTGATCCTTCCTTCATGACAAAGGCAACAGTCTTAAGGCTGGCGATGTCCCGCTAGAGGATTTCCATCTACCCCAATAATGTCAGCGATCTTTCCTTTTTCAATTGTGCCAACTTTGTCTTGGATGCCTATGCACTCAGCGCCAGTCTTTGTGGCAGCAACTATCGCATCCATGGTTTTCATACCATACTTGACCATGGTTATGGGCTCGTCGGTATTGTCACCATGGGCCCACCACCCATAATTTACTGTAGAGGAGATCAGAACCATCACTAAGGAAGCTCACAAGGTTGGTAAAAGAGTGGCCACCCACGCTCAGGGAGCTGAAGGTGTGAAGAATGCCATTCTTGGCAGTATGGATTCCATGGAGCATGGTTTCTTCTTGGATGGCGAAGCCGTCGAAATGATGGTTAAGCATGGTACCTTCTACTTGCCCTCGCTTGCCTTGGTTGAGGTCTACAAGAAATCATTAGAAAAACCTTTTGACATGCCACCTTGGAGGCTTAGGAAACAAAGGGAGTGCATAGATGCCATGCCAAAAAGCTTCCTAATGGCTTACAAGGTTGGGGTGAAGATCGCCACGGGGCCAGACTACTTTGGAGCCCCTATGAGGGCTCATCCCTCTCTAGCGGCACGACGACAGTCACTTAGAGGTTGGGCTTTTGTTTATGAAAGTCTGTGTTCCTTTCGAATGTGTAGGCGACTCGGAGAATCGTGCCTTCAAGGAGATGCTTACCTATAATTTGCACTCCTATTGGTAAATTATCAGTAAAGCCGCAAGGGATGCTTATCGCTGGCAATCCAGCTAGGTTGATAGGGACGGTGAGGATATCACATAGGTAGAGCGATAATGGATCCTCTATCTTTTCCCTGATTTTAAATGGAGGCGTTGGCATCGTAGGTCCGATTAAGACATCATATTTCTTGAACGCCTCTTCAAATTCGCGTTTAATTATTGTCTTCACTTTAAGGGCTTTTAGGTAATACCTGTTGTAATAACCGGCTGAAAGAGCGAAAGTCCCCAATATAATCCTCCTCTTCACCTCAGAACCTAAACCAATCCTCCTACTTTTGGAAAAGGTTTCATTCCAATTAAGCCCCTCTTCATCGATTCTGTACCCATATCTAATTCCATCATACCTTGCTAAATTAGAGCTTGCCTCAGATATCGCTATCAGATAATAGGCAGGTAGGGCATATTCAAGGGAAGGAAGGGAAGTTTCTTCATGGAATGCTCCCAATTCTGCAAGTTTATCGACCCCGTCCCAAACAGTTTTGGATACGACTTTATTTACCCCCTCTCCGAAAAATTCCTTCGGAACTCCTATCTTTATGTCGGTTACATCGTTCACAAGTAACCGTGTATAATCCTTTTTGGGAGCGTTAATTGAAGTTGAGTCACGGGGGTCGTGACCAGCGATTATGCTTAATAATAGAGCACAATCGTACACGTCCCTGGTTATCGGCCCTATTTGTTCCAAGCTATTAGCATAAGCGATAAGGCCATATCTACTTACCAAGCCAAAGGTGGGTTTAAGGCCGACCGCGGAGCAGAAACTAGCCGGACAACGCACTGAGCCCCCCGTATCTGAGCCCAGTGCTAACGTCGCTTCACCGGCCATGATTGCTGCAACACTTCCACCAGATGAACCCCCGGGAACGTAATTAATATTCCAAGGGTTATAGGTTGGACCGAAGTCACTAGTCTCGGTTGTTGACCCCATCGCATAAGAGTCCATGTTCGTTTTCCCGATGATAATGGCGTCTTCCATTTGGATTCTCTCGATAACAGTTGCGTCATATGGCGGAACAAAGTTCTCGAGCATTCTTGAGGAGCAGGTGGTTCGGATTCCCTTGGTGCAAATGTTGTCCTTCACTGCCATGGCAACGCCGGCGAGTCTTCCAAGGGTTTTTCCTTTCAAAGCCTTTTCGTCGATCTCCCTAGCCCTTTGGAGTGCCTCGTCCTCGATAAGGGTGACGAAGGCATGAACCCGGCTTTCCACCTCCTGAATCCTTTCAAAGATCCATGAAACATACTCCTCTGCGGTTATCTCCTTATCACGTATCTTTTCCACGATTCTCCTGGCGGTTAGTCCTTGCAACCCAAGCATGAAGCTCGCTCCTCACACGATTCTGGGAGCCTTGAGAAACTGCCTCTCTTTTTTGGGCGCGTTTTGGAGAGCCTCTTCTACTGGTAGGGAGGGCAAAACTTCATCCTCGCGATAAACATTCACTAAATCTAAAACATGATAGGTTGGAGGAACATCCTCGGTCTCTACCGCATCAATTTTTTTAAAATAGTCAAGGATTTCATTGAACTGCTTAGTGAAAATATCTTTCTCATCCTCAGAAAGTTCGATATGTGCCAGCCATGCGACGTGTTCAACCTCTTTCTTAGATATAAGACGTTTCTTCATGACATGCCCTTCCTAGTAAGAAAATGTTAGCTTCATTTAAAGATTTCATTGGTATTTACGAGGACTTAGGAACGGGAATGGTTTGTGGCTCGGTTTTTAAGGAATAGACCAAGGGTGGGTTATGACACAATTTTCGTTAAATGTGGGTTGCAACAGACCGAAACCGAAAAGAAATTTGCAAGGGTTGTTAACAGTTCTTGTGTTGTTGCTAATTTCTAAAGGACCCACATATTTGGTAGACCTTTCAAAGGCTGACCTTGCCCTAGGGTTTATTCAGTTTAATTGCTTCTAAAATAATCTTTCTTTCCATCTCATCTTATGGAGAAAAATCCACTTCGATTGCTAATCGTATTCCCCTTCGCTGCCCTCAGACCAATAATAACTTAGGCGGGAGTGTCAGCGAGTTCTCGATGAAAATGCTAGACAAAGACCGGAACTAGTGGAAAGCAGCTAAGGAGTCATGAGGGTTAAATCTTATGTGCAGGAAAATGCTTTTAACATCGTTGGTTAACTGGTTTTGGTTTTTATTTTCTTATTGAGGGCGTCGAGAAGCTCTTTTGCTAACCCGATTATAGACGTAGCGTCTTCTTCTGTTATTTTTGCTTTTGGGTCATATCTAGCTTTATTTCTGATAGTTAAAGACCTTCGTGTGTTTTTTCCAATTTCTTTTCGTATTTCTCCAGTAATTATGTAAAGTCGTCCTAACCGTTGGATTATTCCACCGTGTGAGCTGGCTAGAGTCTCTCCCTTAATCAATATGAGAGCTTTTATTGCTAGTTCAATGGCGTTATATCCCTGGTCTATTGCTGCTCTGAATTCTTTTCGCTTGAGAGCTCCTTCAGCATAGGTAAGGAATTCTTCGGCCAAATCCACGTAGTCTTGGGCTTCAAGCATGTCCGACTCATTTTTGCTCATCTCGTAAATCACCTCACAATTTCTAAGTACTTCCCTCAAGAATAGGGAACTATTTTTGCGACTGTTGAATTCATGTATCGACATAAGGAAAGGTTCAATGGATTCTCCGTATTTAAGGGCGGTTTCAAAACTTAACTCGCTCGTAATATCCAGTATTTTTTCTTCGTCTCCGAAATAGAGGATAAAAACATCTATATCGCTTTCAGTTCTGATGTTTTTCTTTGCTAAGCTACCGAAGATTAAAACTTTAGCTATCTGCCCCTTTGCCACATCCAAAAGTTTCTTGACAAAATGGTTTACTGCTTCCCTCTTGTTTCTTAAGGGCTCTGCCACATTAGCTCCCTTCAAGACCTAAATTCTCATCGAACATATTATACTTTGCACATTTCACGGTTAGAGTGTATAGCTGTTCCATTCATGCGCGCGCTAGTACGCTGAAATAATGGCTCTAATCATAGGTTCAGTTGGTCAACTTATTATACATCTTCTCTATTAGCGACGTGCACTATTATAAGGGTTGTCCGGAGGACGCTTCTTCGCTATAAATTTTTCCCGCCCTTCCTAATCACGTTAGCAGCAATCCGAATCTTATCCATTTCTAGATGCCCCGCATTAACTTTCATCACCATCGTTTGTTTCATTTTCTCTAGCTTATTTAACTCGCTG
>LIHJ01000050.1 GCA_001399805.1 Candidatus Bathyarchaeota archaeon BA1 | reverse complement strand
CTTCCAAACTGTGATAGGTTTGTTCCGGCAACTTTTCTAGAACCTCGGATGCATGCACCCGTCTTGTTAGGGTTAGGTCGATTACCTTCCATCCCTGATGCCGAAGGAGTCGCTGCTTTGTAGACGGGAACTTTGCATCCTCACTTAAGACCTCTTTAAGCGAGTTTAAGCCGGTGGATTCGGTGACCATGGGAAACTTTCCGGTTTGCTTGTAAACCTTGTATCTGGCCGCGTCCTTGTACATCTTCACACCATGAAAGCATAAGGCAACCTTATCATGATCCCCTTTGGTTGCCTTTTCATCAATCTCCTTCAACTCCTCATCAGTGAATTGATAGATATTGCGGACACCCTTCCCGAATAGTCGTGTGTAGAGGATGTCAGACTTGAACATGGGCTCCTCCTTTGAAATATCGACGCAGTGGATGATGTTGTGATCCTGCATTACCCTGACCAAATTGGGGTGGAGCGACTCGGCTTTGGCTCGTCTCACCTCCCAAGCGACTCTTACGCCCCTTAAATCAGCGGAGTGGAAAAAACCGCGGATCGAGTCAACCTTCCTTTTGCTAAATCTAAGGCTCGGCGGGGTTTGCATATGGAGGATTTCGGCTCTGAGCCCCTTGCAGATTGCAATCATTTCATTAAGGATTTTGTATGATTCATCCACAGGCTCTAACTTACATTTGTGTGTGAGGCCTCGATGGCATCGCACCGCAAATTGGAAGTGGGGCGGAACCCGCCCACGCCAAGATTCCACCTCCTCCAAGCTTGGAAGTTCATAAAAAGTGGAGTTCACTTCCACAAAGTCGAAGGCCTTCGCATACGCCACCAACGGGTCTAAGCCCGGAATTTGAAAATACGCCCAACCTCCAGCGCCGATTAAAAACTTTGTCAAGAGCTAAACCTCTATAATCAGTATTTGTGGAAAGTCATTCATAAAATAGGTGGAAGGATATTAAGAACGGGAAAAGCTGTTATTGAACAAGAGTCTATTGGTTTAAAGGTTAAAAAGAGTGCAGAGTCAGCCTATCCAATTGACGTTTGTGCTTACTCTGGTTGAAGTTTTATTCCCTTTTTATGAAATTATCACCCTTGAACATGGTGCAGGCACACCACTAGGCCTGGGAGCAGAGTTTCCGGCAACATAGGCCATTTAGAATATTGGGTAGTTCCATTAAAACTATTAAAACCTCTTGATAATGTGACCTTGTGCTTAACGGTTCACCTTAAGAGGAATGGTTTAGTTCAGCAGAGTTAATACTAGTGGAGATTAAGTATATGAGTGAGTTTTTATGCAATAAAGGGGGATGTGATGTCGTGCCAGATAAGATAGGTGAAGATGTTTTGAAACAAAAGCCAGCCATTCGGAAAACTCCTAAGGCTTACAGAGGGGAGCTACTACCTCCCTCAGTCCGTAGAGCAACGGTTGATTTTGTCAAGCGATTAGAGAAACATAAGATAAGGTATATGGTTGTTGGAGCTGCCCCCGTACAGTTTTACGGCAGGGAAAGATTTTCAAGGGATGTGGACGTGGTATTATTTTTAGACAAAGAAAATGCAAGTGATTTACTTCTAATCTTAAAACATTTTAATGTTAAGTATCCTCTGCCACATGAACACACGTTGGATACACCGGGAGATTTACTGAGCTGGCACCTGTTAAGATTAGAAGACGTGAAATATGATGCACTTTTAGACGCTCATCTGAAACCTGAAAAACTTGGGTTAGACGAAGACTCACTTGCCAGAGCAAGAATCGTAAGTATGAATGGTAAAAATATAATCATTCCCTCCCCCGAGGACTATATAATAACTAAACTAATATCCCGAAGACCCTCAACACATGATTTTGAGGATATTATGTCAACATTAATAAACCAGTACAACACAATTGATTGGAAATACCTTGAGGATAAAGCTAGAAAAGCAGATATTTTATTTTTACTGAAGTACTATAAAGAGGCTATTGAAAAGAAATTAGGGAGAAAGAAGGAATGAAGAAACTATCTCCACTGTATGAAGATAAGTATGGAATATTGCTTTGTCCATACTGTAATTCCCCATTGTTAACTGAAGAAACAAGGGAAGGTGAATTCAAGTGCATCCTATGCGGTAAGTATGTTGACCGATTAAGCTTAGAAGTTATGATGAAGATGGTGGATCGTTTTCCGACAGAGTTATTGCATGAATGGATGTTGGAGACTATTAAAACCTCTTGCTGATAACGAATGAGAAAAAAGTTATGAAACACTGGGAGTATAGTGACTCAGACTCAGAGGAGATTAGGCAAATCGCATCGAAAAAATCTTACGACCAAATAAAGCAAGGGATAATCAAAAGCTTGAAGGGCATACATTTTGACGTTATTGGAATTATTTTTGGACGTGAGATTCTTGAAGAAACTAAAATCGAAAGGGTTGTTGTTGGGGACAAAATTGAAGAACTCATACTAAAATTAAACAAGGCAGAAAGCATATTGATGCCTTGAACATTAAGCCAACAATTGACCTATTCTAATTTGGTTGAGGTCGAGCACTAAAATATTCTTACAACATCGCTCTTCCTTCTGCTTCTTTTATCACGTCTACTTTGCCATCATAATGAACAAGGATTACTCCAATAGGTAAATTCACAAATTTTTAATATTCTTTGAAGTTCTTCTAATCGTTAATAATCTTCAGGTATAGCCAAATACGTGGTAATACATCTTCAAAAGCATAGTATAGTAAACATTGCCCAATAGTTGGACCTACATGGTGGTCCTTTGAGTTCTTGCATTTAACTTGTAAGTAGTAATGATGATGCATTCTTTTTTCTCTATTCTTCTGAGTAGTATAGACAAAAAGGTCCGCTTTTCTGTCCCTGCCCAGAAATTCACCAATCTCTTTTGGAGGAGGATATTTGCTTCTAAGCCAATTTTCAACCCTCTCTACAACTTCTTCATGTTCTAGAAGTCTCACCATAAAGCAATTTATTTTATGAAGGTATTATATAAAGACATATATGACTAAAGAAATAAGAATAAATTGGGTATGAGAATTGGATGATTTTGATATGGAACAAAGAGAAATAGTTGATGTAAATAGAGCGTCTTTCTAAAACAAGTAAAACGACGGGAAAAGGAAGAAGTTTCAGTTGGAATACGTTTAATGGTAGGGTGACCTGCAACGTCATTAAATATTACCTAAGAAAACACCTGAGAAACGGTTTGAAAATTGTAGGTCCAGCTTTTATTAAAGGCTTACCGTGGAGTTTGACCTACTGGTTGTTAATGAGGAATCAAAACTAGAAGCGTTCACTGATGCTTATGATCCTGAGTCGATAAGCCTTGTTATAGAAGTGAAAAGTCATGGAACTTATAGCCAAGATGCATTAAAAAGATAAAAGAAATTTTTGACAGTGTAGCGAGAGAACATTCATTAAAGTGGGCTTATCTTGCGATTAGAGAAAGTGGCAAACCGAAAAGGAAAAACTCCAAGAATTGGATGGAAATAACCAATAAATCATTAACCCCTCACCATGTTTTCGTGCTCCGTGATAGCCGTACAAAAGAAGATTACTTAAATCAATGGGGTAGCTTCGTTAAACTTTCCAATTCAATTTAATTGTTTGCAATTATGTAGTGTAGAGCCAAAAAGACGCATCCCTAACTGAGGAGTCTTAAAGAATCTTGTTAAGTGCGCTTAATACCTCCGCTATCTCCTCCCTTTATCCGTTAAACTGTACTCAACCCTTGGCGGTCGATCCTCAATCACTTTTCTGCTTACTATGCCCTCTCTTTCTAATCTTTTGAGAGGTTAGCGAATGTTTGCCTACTTACCACGAAATTTTGTTTGCAAATCTCATAATATATTAGTTCGCTTTATCTATAATGATGCGTGGTGAGCTTTGGTGGGCGAAATCTTGCTGGGCTGCTCTGGCTGGCATTATAAGGACTGGGTTGGACCCCTTTACAGGACGGCGGAGGAAAGCAAACTTGCCGCTTATTCTAAAATTTTTAAGACGGTGGAGATCGACTCTACCTTTTACGCCTACCCCTCTAGGGGCACGGTGATGGGCTGGCTCAAGTATACGAAGCCCGACTTTGTCTACACGGCTAAATTGCCCAGATTGATTACGCATAAGAAGAAGCTGAACCCCAAACAGGGCGTGGAAGATGATCTCGAGCGCTTTTGCGAATTGATGGAACCGCTTCGGTTAGGGGGCAAGCTCGGATGCTTGCTTATCCAGTGTCCCCCTGGCTTAAGTTTTGACCTCAACTTGCTGGGGAGCTTCTTTGGGGTTTTGCCCAGCGATTTTAGATTCGCCATAGAGTTTCGCGATCCGTCTTGGTTGAGGGATGAAACTTGGAAGCTTCTTGAGCGATATAGGGTGGCATACACGATCGTAGATGAGCCGTTATTACCACCTACGGCGATGGTAACCACGGATATAGCATACATGAGGTGGCATGGGAGGGGGAAGCGTCCATGGTACAATTATCACTACAAGGTCGAAGAACTTGAGCCATGGATACCAAAGGTTAAGGAGGCTGCCAGCAAAGCCGAGATCGTGTATGGATATTTTAACAATCATTATCATGGGTATGCTGTGGAGAACTGCCTACAGGTTTTAGAGATGCTTGGTGTCATAACGCCCGAGCAGGCGGAAGCGAAGCAGACTGTGGAAGGGTTTTTCGAGGTCAAAGCCGTGGTGCCGACGACGTTGGAGAAACGACCAATAACATTGACTGCCTTCATGCCCGAAAAAATAGATAGAATGGAATTTCAAGAGCTTCTCCACGTGTTCATGGATGGCGGCAGGGTCAAAAGAGCCAAGGGCATCAAAGATAAAGAGGTGGCGATTCAAGAGGTGACGGACGATCAGGTTAGGGCTTTGATCCGTGAGTATCACCTGTTGATCGACCTTCAAAATCGAGCAATACTTCACGATTGTGCGGATTGGAGCCGATGCATACCCGTCAAGCAGTTCTGCAAGCATGTGGGCAAGGTCATGATGCTCATACCAAGGGAAATGGCCGTCAAGGTCATGAGGAAAATCTGCCTGGAGCGGGAGGGGTGGGAATTTAAACCATACGTCGCTTAGTGCATAACTCTGCATATCTCTTATCTCCTTTCGGTTTCGATCGAATAATTGATGAGTTTTTCTCCCTTTCATCAAAGTAGAATTTCCCTCGGAAGGATTCACCTTTCAACAGCAATGGAACCCAGAATTGATCGTCTTCCCACATGTTACTATAAGGCAGTTTATCATAATCCACCCATTGCAGCAGTCCCTCTGTGCTCTCCTTTAATTCGCCATGATATTTTAGATCGCTTAACCTTAATCCCGTTTCTTCAAACGTCTCTCGAATGACGCAATCGCGGGGTGTTTCATTTGGTTTCAGCTTTCCACCGGGCACATTCCATTTGCCCTTGCCAAACCCCTTTGATTTTCTTAAAAGCAGAACTTTATCGCATCTTTTTGTATAGCATACGGTTGCGAATATCGTCGTGTTTATCCACCAGTCGCAGAAGTCAATTGAATTTTAAAATGATTTATTCCACTAAAAGAAATACAAAAATGAGGAAGCAAGCGCTCTGAGGTTGTGCGATGGAGATCAGGGTTGGGACGTCGGGCTGGTCCTACGGACCGATTGATAAATTCAAGTCACTCAGCTACATAGGGCATGTCTTAAACGCTGTTGAGGTGAATACCACCTTTTATGGAGGACTGGATCGTTGGAGGTATGTCGCAAGGAGCTGGGCTAAAAAGGTTCAGGAAGACTTCCACTTCGTGCTTAAGGCGTATTCAGGCATAACGCACGGTCCAGGGTGGAGTCGCCGAAGCAGAGTCACAAATCCTCTCAGCCCGCAAGCAGTGGAGTTTTACAATGAGATGCTTGAGGGATGCAAGATCATTGGGCCGCAGGCTAAGGCGTTGCTATTCCAATTTCCAGCCAGCTTACAATGCACAAAGAAAAATGTTGAAAAGCTTGTTAACTTTTTCAGCGCCATCCAGCGTCCGAAAGAGCACAAGCTGGTGATCGAGTTTAGGTCAAGGGAATGGTTTCAAGAGGAGAACATAAAGTGGATCCTTAATCTGATGGAAAGTCTGGACCTTGTTTACGCGGTCGTTTCCAGCCCTATCACCCATCTGCAGCCGCTGGTTTTTTCCAAAGATGGCTTGGCTTACCTACGCATTCACGGATTCACCGGCTGGTACACCACCGACTACCTACACACTGAGTCACCGTTGCATAAGGGGTTGCCCGCCATCTTCGACATTCTCGTATCGATTTATCAATTGGAGAGAAACAAGGTGAATCGGACATATTTGTTCTGGGACAACACAGATATCATTACAGAGGGGGTCTATGCTTACCCACACATCCAACATGCCTTAGCCTTCAATTTCATATGGACCGGGCAAAGGGAATACCTGAGACGATTCGAGGAACTATTCACAAGGGTTCTCTTATATTACACGGGTCGGCTAACCACCAACGAAAGGATCATGGGGGTGGTTCAACAAGAAACAAGCTATGTGGAATCAATGAGAAGAAGCTGGGAGGAATTAAGGTCAAGACTCAATGAAACTTAAACCACACATTGTTCCTATTTTATTGAGCTGATGATGGTTGTGTCCACGAGCTGATCCCTCTCATCAAATTGTCTCGCCCGCCTCAACAATTTGTGGGTTCTCTCGTTGGTTAGGTGCTCAAACCTCGATAAGAGGACCGGACGAGGACGAAACTGGACATCAACAACTCGTAAGCCAGCGTTCTCAAGCATGGCAACGTATTCCCTATATTCCTGATGATACTCTTCTGTTTCGGTCAGCATCAGCAGCCTCCTCAATTCTAAAACGATTCTTTGAAACTCATTTTTTGGTTCATACGCCCAGTCCTCCGCCAGGATAAATCTTCCTCCCTTCTTGAGGACTCTCTGAATCTCTTTGAAGGATTCCTGAATTCTGGGTGGTGGCAAGTGATGGATGGTCAGCATGGAGGTTGCCCCGTCGAAACATGCGTCTCGAAGGGGTAGGAAGTCAGCGCTCCCCAGAATCAGGAAAAGCCGATTGGATGCGTCAGCCCCTTTAATCCCGTCCTTAGCTATGCAAAGAAGCCTTTTAGATACGTCTAAACCTACTACCATCGACTGTTTTGCCTCAACAAGATAGGTGGCGAATACACCTAGTCCCACGTCCAAAACCAGGGATTCTGAGCCCACATTAATAAAACCTAAAACTATCTCGTCGACCTCCTTAAACCAACCCTCTTTCGTCCTGCCCCCAATGTAGATTTGAGCCTTCTCATCCCAATACTGACGAATGGCTTTCAAAGCGCTGGCGTAGCTCATTCAGGGCTCTCCTCGGCATACACGATCAAGGAAACCCACTTAAGAATTTAGATGCAAGTAGATGCAGGCACACGGGTAGGGGGATAGGGGGTTAAAAAAGACTTAAAACCTACTCTTTCTTTTCTATTGGATGAAGGTATTGGCTTGGGTCTAGAAGTTGAAGCTATTATTGCTGATGCAGAGGAGTTGCTTAAGAAGGCAGTTGAGGAGATGAATGTTAACGTGAGGGACGCGGCCGAGAAGGCTTGGGGTGCCACGGTAAGGGCGACGGATGCCTTGATTCTTTCGAGGTATGGTGAAATGCCCAAAAGCATGAGAGATAGACGTGAGAAGCTAGAGGAACTAATACTCAGGGAGCCTGAGCTCGATAAGCTGGGGCTTTGGGAGAGGCTCCACTCAAGGGAAAGCAGATTACACGTGAGCGCCTTCTACGACGGGGAGTGTGAGCCAGTTGATGTGATAAAGAGAAA
>LIHJ01000053.1 GCA_001399805.1 Candidatus Bathyarchaeota archaeon BA1 | reverse complement strand
CCCTAATACCCTTATTCGGGAGGGTGGGACTGGGGATCGCCTTTAATCCCCGCAAAGATATCGTAGGAAAGCATGCGGACATAGTGGTCAGAGCTAATGACCTGCGCGAGGTTTTGCCGCATCTCCTAACGAAGTAAAGTCGTTTGAGCCTACTCAGCTACTAAAGGTTTTAGCTGCGTCTCATACAGCTTTTGGTATAGCCCCTCTCGCCTCAGAAGTTCCTCGTGTGGGCCCATGTCCACTATCCTGCCGTTATCCACCACCACTATCCTATCCGCGTTTCGGACGGTGGACAGGCGGTGGGCAATGATGAGTGTAGTTCGGCCCTCCAGCAACTTTCTTATGGCTTTTTGGATGAGCTGCTCTGTGTAGGCGTCCACACTGGAGGTTGCCTCATCTAGGATGAGTATCCTTGGGTCGGCAAGCAGCGCCCGGGCAAATGAGATGAGCTGTCTCTGCCCCATGGAGAGCCTAACACCTCTTTCCCCCACATCGGTGTGATATCCATCTTGAGAAGCCATGATGAAATTGTGGGCGCCGACTGCCTTTGCAGCCCCTATGACCTCCTCCTCCTTGGCGTCTGGCCTGCCGTAGGCTATGTTCTCCCGTATTGTGCCGGAGAACAGAAATGGATCTTGGAGTACTATGCCCATCTGGCTTCTGAGCGATTTTAGGGTCACTTTGCAAATGTCATACCCATCAACAGTGATGCTTCCAACTTGCGGGTCGTAGAAGCGGGCCACTAAGCTGGCGAGGGATGTTTTGCCAGCGCCCGTGGGTCCAACAAGCGCGATCCTCTCACTTGCCCTTATCTTGAGGTTGATTTCCTTCAGCACAAAATGATCTGGGTCATACCCGAAAGAGACATTGTTAAAGGCGATTTCACCCTTTATCGGGGGCAACTCCACGGCATCGGTTGCCTCCTTAACCTCTGGCTTAGTGTCAAGTAGCTCAACGATCCTCTCTGTTGCTGCTAGGGCTGCCTGCACATTATTGTACAGCATGCTGAAATCCCTAATGGGCATGAAGAACCTGGTCACGTATGCCATGAAAGCTATCAAGACACCTACCGTGAGGGAACCGCCCATAACGGATTGGCCACCAAACCAGAGGATTAAGAAGGTTCCGATGGAGCTGATCACATCGACAAGTGGGAAGAAGAGTGCGGAGACCCGAGCCGCCTGCAGACTCGCCTGTAGATTCTTCACATTCACACGGTCGAACTGCTGGGCAGTGTCCATCTCCTTAGAGAAGGATTGGATGACCCTCATCCCTGATATGCTCTCCGCGAGGCTTGCGGTGACCCCAGATATCTTCTTCCTCGTCAACCTATAGGCCTCCCTCACCCTCACCCCCAGGAGGATAGTGACGATGAAGAGTATTGGGATCACCGTGAACGAGATCATAGCCAGCCAGAAGTTCATGATGAGCATGATCGCCACGATGAAAACGACGATGAAGAGGTCCGCAACCGCGGTCTCGACACCAGAAGTCAGAAACTCATTTAAGGTCTCAACGTCATTCGTGACCCTTGACATGATGCTTCCCACGTGGCGCCTCTCATAGAAGCTCAAGGAAAGCCTCTGAAGGTTGGAGAACATCTCCTCCCTCAGGTCGAAGATGATCCTCTGCCCAAGCCAGAACCTGAGGTACATCTGGATGTAGCCCGCTGACCAGCTTAGGACGTAGACCCCGGCATACACCGCTGAGATCCAGTAAAGAAGGGGGGCGTTCCCCTTTGCGATGTAGTGATCTATGGCGATGGATAGGATATAAGGGCCTATCAGCCCAAGGCCAGCGGAAACTATGAGGAGGATTAAGATTACGAAAAACCTCCTCTTATACCGAGACAGGAACCTTAGCAACCTGCCCATCAAGACGCGGTCGGGGATCTTCCGCTTCATTTCCTCCTCATCGATGAGCATGTGGTAGTGTAGGCCCACCTAGCATGGCACCTCCTGGCCTTTCCCTTCAGGGCTGATTATCTTTTCCTCCGGCCTGATTTGGGCCGCAAGTTGGGCGTCATGAATGCGCTTATACAGCCCATTATTGTGCATCAGCTCTTCATGGGTTCCCATCTCCACGATCCGTCCGGCATCAAGAACGATGATCTTGTGGGCATTTTTGATGGTTGAGAGGCGCTGGGTGATCACGAAGGTTGTTCGGTTCTTAAGGAGCGCCTGGAGGGCACGCTGGATCTGATACTCTGTCTCTATATCAACGCTTGAGGTGGAGTCATCGAGGATCAGAATCTTAGGGTTCATCAAAAGTGCCCGTGCGATGGCGATGCGTTGCTTTTGACCACCTGAGAGCGTGACGCCTCTCTCGCCAATCATAGTTTCGTAGCCCTGTGGGAACGAAACGATGAAGTCGTGGGCTTCCGCCAACTTAGCTACGTTCATAATTTCATCCATACTGGCGTATGGCTTACCGTAGGCGATGTTCTCTCTGATCGTGGTTGAGAAGAGGAAGGTCTCTTGTGGTACTATGCCGATCTGCCTCCTTAGAGAGCTTATCTTTACGTCCCTC
This sequence comes from Candidatus Bathyarchaeota archaeon BA1, assembly GCA_001399805.1. The sequence goes on along the minus strand of LIHJ01000053.1, from coordinate 11,372 downwards.
ACATCGTATCCGTCAATTGTCACGTTCCCCTCTGTAACGTCGTAAAACCTTGCGATCACGTTGATGATGGAGCTCTTTCCAGACCCTGTCGTGCCGAGCAGCGCTATGGTTTCCCCTGGCTTGGCCTCAAATGTCACACCCTTCAAGGTCGGGAGTCCCCGGCTGTAGCTGAAGGAGACGTTTTCAAACCTCACGTGCCCATTGACGGGTGGCAGCTCAACAGCGTCAGGCTTATCCTTCACCTCTGGAACCGCATCCAATATGTCGAAAATACGTTTTCCACCCGCCAGAGCCCTCTCCATGAAGGATGTGATGAAGCCAAGAAAGCGCATTGGCATGATCAGCAATGTCAGGTAGCTGTTAAAGGCAACTAGTGTTCCGATGGTTATTTCTCCAGAGATAACCTGCAACCCACCATATAGCAGGATGACCACCATGCCGATCCCGGCGATGAGGTCCATGAGGGGAATGTACGTGGCCCTAAGTTTGGCGGCGATAACGTTGCAGTCAAGATAATCCCTGTTCTTTGCCCTAAACTTGGCCTCCTCCAGCCCCTCTTTTGCGAATGCTCTGACTACCCTCACGCCCGTCAGATTCTCTTGTAGGACCGAGTTTATCGCACCTAATCGCTGTTATGCCTCATGGAAAATGGGGCGTATCCTCCTCGAGAACCGGTATGCTATAAGGAATACGACTGGGGCGGTGAGGAGTGAGAACAGGGTTAGCCTCCAGCTCAGGGACCATGTTATGATGAATATGCCAGCGAAGGTGATCATGATGCTGGTGAACATGGGGAAACCCCAAACCAAGAACCCCCTTATCAGGTCCACATCACTCGTCACCCTCGACATGAGCTGGCCCGTCTGCATCCTATCATAGAAGGCGAATGACTGACGCTCTAAGACATCGTAAATGTGTTTCCTGAGGTCGTACACCACCCTCTGTGCCACATACTCCATGGCATACCGCTGCGCGAAGGCGAGGGCACCCCTCAGCGCCGTGATCCCAACGATGGAGAGGGACATGATGAGAAGCAGCCCATACTCCATCTGCACCAAAACCCTATCAATGACCGCCCTCAACAGCATCGGGATCACGAGGTTCAGTGCCACCACCGAGACCATGCAGAGCAGGACCAAGGACTCTAAAAACCAGTACCTTCGAACATAACCGAAAATCCGAGTTAGGGTGCCCATCACATTTCCTCTTTAACATAGAGAGTAGCACACATATTTACTTAAGATTTTCAAAGAGGCCCCCATATAATTTTATTGCCCTTGAAGATTCTGACAGGCATACCAGCAAGTAAGATTTAAGTTGAACGTGTAGGTTCAATAAAGGTTGGCGGGGGTACCCGAGCTAGGTCTAAGTAGGGTCAGAAAAGAGCCCCTAGGAGAAGGGGGAGGACTTAAGCGGATAGAAGCTATTCCATAAGACATCCTCTGGCGCAGGCCTTCGTGGGTTCGAATCCCACCCCCCGCACCTTGGACAGGACCCACATGATTCAAGTGAAGATCATAAACACTCTGTTGTCGATGAGGAATCAGGGCCTATCTAGAGATCTCTCTTAAAGCCACATGTTGTAGTTTCAAATACTGAGTAGGGGAAGTTCGATGAGCCTCGAACTTTCCCACTTACGACTTTAGGCTCCATTACGACCCTTCAACTTATTCCTCATGTATGCGCACAGACCGGATCCCTTAGGTTTTAATATGAGGCTTAAACGGGGCTCTCTAAACCTCTTATAATTGTTGGACTTGGGAAAAGGGGCTGGCGACGCTTAACTTAGGAGGCTGCCTAGAAGCGGAAGGCTTTAGGTCGTTTTTTGCCGCTTGCAGCATGTTTACGATTGGCAGTTGATATGGGCACCTGGGCTCACACTCACCACAATTTTTGCAATTATCTGCCCTAATCTGGAGCGCTTGATACAGTTTCTTAGCCCAATTTTTTAGCCCGTAGACAGTTGAGAGGGCGTGAAACCGGAGTATGTCCAGGTTTTGGGGGCAGGATAGGCAGAGCCCGCAGTCGCGACAGTAGCTCTTCCCCGGCTGGACCCTAAAACGTTTCTCTTCACGTTTGGTCCAGCCTTTAAACTCCTACGCGAGCGCTAGGTATTTGGCCATGATGACCGCCAAATCCTGTGTATATAATTACATTTTGGATAATAAGAAAATACACTGTGTCATAAAGGCGTTGTGGTTATCTACGCGTCATGGAAAGTGCCAGGTCTGAACCATTTCTTTTGGTTGACCGGATTTTTCTTGCCCGTATCGGCAGAGGGGCTTAGTTAGGTGTCTCTGGGACCTCGGGGATGCAATATAAAGCCCCCTCTTAATCTTTCTCTCAACCTTGATAGCCACCTTCCTCAGACTTGTAGATCGGAAGCCGCACCTCTTACATCGAAACCCCTGTCCCTTCCCCATGGACTCCATCCGCTTGTCACACTTGGGGCAGTTAGGGTTGAAGAAAACCATTTGGGGAGCCAGTCTTAAGACACGCATCTTCTCTAGGTTAATGGTGACCGGGTGTTTCGATGAAGGAGGTCGAACACCGCCGCATGCCTCAATAAGGTCTCCTGCAATCACACATTTTGCGGCTTCCCGAAGAGCCCCTGTGGGCTCATACGCTGCGCAATCCACACGTCCAGTTTTGTCTTCGATGGGGAAGATGACGTGACCGCCTGGTATGATCTGCGGTTCCTTGGCTACTGTTCCTCGGACCATCACTGGGTGAAAGGGTTGTATCTCACTTATTGATCCGATCCTTCGTAAATGGGCGTCAGTCCCATGATTGGTGCGAAAAACCACCCAACGCTCGATTGGCTCCTCCGGGCGGACTATTTCATAGGCCTGCTTCAAAACATTCAAGGTTTCACCCCGGATGCCGTAGAGAATCGGGTCAGGCCCCCTAGGGGTTATGAGGATACGTCCCCTCTCGGGGTCGATATTATTGAAGGTTAGGGGTGCGGTTTTTTCTGTCATTTCCAACACGGACGATGCTTGTATTCGCCTTTTTGTGCCACGGTTTTCTATTGCTCGGTAGGTGATGATCTCAAAGGTGTAGTCATCCTCCAAGGTTTCGCCAATCGCAGCCAGGCCACCGATGATGCCACGTCCGGTTTTGAAGCCCACCGCCTGCGCCCCGAACATCCGAATGAGCCTCACGGCTTCCTTCATTTTCACAATGCCCTGAATAGTTTGTTTGGCGAAGCCTCTAATCTCCTTGGGTATATGGTTTCCGATAAGGAAAACGATGCCGGGTTCCGTGCCTCCATAGCCTAAGTCTGCGCTTTCCTCCACCGCCGTGACTACGATTTCCATGATTTCTCCCGCGATTTTGTTATCGCATTGGAGCCTTAAGCAGAGGGCTCCGTTCCCACGGGTTTTCCAAGGGACATTGGGGTTCAAGCGGATGAGGTTTGGGTAGTCGATAAAGGAGACGCCTATCCTACATAGTTTTTCGACGAGGAGGGCGGCTATGTAGGTGGTGCATCCCATCCTCGGTGAGTCGGTGTCGTCGAATCCAATGTGCATCGTGATCATCGTCATCCGCTCAACAGCTATCAGGAGATGTATTGCAATGATAAGAACTTTCAGTCGTAAGAGAATTTCGGCTTAATGATTTTGAAACATGGAGAAAAAGGGGTTAGTGAGTTAGGCTCGGCCTTCCACCCGACGACGATCATAAGGCGGTTGCGACCTACATCCAGGAGCGGAAGGAGATAGCGCGTTGGACCGCTCGCCAATTTGAGAGTAGCATAAGGACGGGTAAGCCGGTGATGCTGGAGCTCACGTTTCCCCCGACCTATCAGCGGAGTTTGAGGAAGAGCGTAGAAGGCGAATAAGGGAGGCACGCTACAAGCTGTTAAGGACCTTTGAGCTTTTCAAGTGTTGGTCGGAGCGCAGAATCATAAAGTAGCGGGGGAGCCGCTTTGCCCTGGAAGGAAATAATGGTCACCCATCGGAACAAGGGCCGTTTTTATGGCGGCTGCACAAAATGCGGTAAACGCTTTCAGCTGGGTGACCGAGTTTTTGTCCATTACCAGCGAATCCGAGGGCGGCCGGAAAGGAGAGTCTTTCGCCAACCCTGCTACGACGATTTATACATTGATTGAGGTGGCGCTACGGCGAGGTGGCTTCCCCTTAGCACTGGACTGTTCATCCGCGACTATTTAGAGCGACATAAGGAGGCCACCATAACCCAGCTTTACCGCGCCCTCAAAAGGGAGAAGCAACAGCTTGAGGTTAAGGTCGGCACCTACACGAACATCCGCAACTACATCTATTGGTTAGAGAGGCTGGGGTTGGTGGAGGCTGCGCGTGAGGAGCCTTCCAGCAACCCACACCTGAAACAGCCAAGGCGCTACTACCGCTTGACCAAGAAGGGTCGTCAGCTGGATACTTACGCGCCTGAATGGTGTAACCCACGCCGCCAGCTTTACCCAGCCAGCCATTTTAAACATTATAAAAAACTTCACTAGTGAAGTTTCTTATATTTAAGACCAGTTCTATGAGAAGCGAAAGAAATAACGTTTTGCTTTCTCCTCTAGAGGGAGAAAAACTGTTCAGAACGATACACCCGCCAAGATTCTAAGTCTGTGGTAGATTGAAAGAAAAAGTGAGAGTGATTAGAAGGAAACTTAAACCACAAGATATAGAGACCGTCAGAGTTTGCCCCCCCAAGAGGTCTAACGAAGATAATAAGAGAGAGGCACCGATAACTAACGGTACCTCCGTATCCTTGTTATAGTACCTATATTTTAAGAGGGATAGAGATGGGAGTTCATCGATTCTTCGTAAAAGCTAAGCCAATCATGTATTTTTTATTTAAAAAATCAAATAAAACATTATGTAATGTTCTTTCCATTAAATCTTATTAACAGCAAATTAAGATCAAATTGAACCAATATAAAGGCTTCAACAAAATAAAAGGATTGTTAGCGTGGACTAAGTTTCTACTACGATCATGGTGAGGGTGGACCTAACCTTGTTTAATCTCCGTATATGCCATGTCACAATTTCCTTGAGTCTATCCATGGTGTCGGCTCTGATCTTCGCCACGATGTCGTAAACTCCGTAAACCGTGTAGGCTTCCTCCACCCCCTCCACCTTTTTGAGCGAATGAAGGACATCATCCTCTGAACCTATCTCCGCGTTGATCAGCACAAAAGCGATGGGCATACTTATAATCCTCCTTGATCTTATGTTTGGTTTGATAACCTAAAATATTTTTTGCTACCAAATTAAGATAGAGAGGTGTCAATAGTGAAAAGTGAGATGATCACGAGCGGAGAGATGCGGGCCCTTGAATTGAACTCAGAATACTTCGGCGTTTCAAGACTGCAACTCATGGAAAACGCCGGGCGAACCGTTGCCACCGAAATCGCTTCACGGTTTACACCCGAAAAGGCGAGGATTGCTATTTTCTGTGGATTAGGTGGGAATGGGGGCGATGGCTTCGTGGTAGCTCGCCACCTCATCTGCCTTGGCTTTAAGGTGGAGGTAATACTCACTGGGAGACCCGAAGACATTGCGGATGATGAGGCTCGAAGAAACTGGCTTGCCCTACAGCCCTTGAGAGACGCTATGACTTTTCATGAGGTTTATGACTCATCGCTCATTCCTAGCATCGAAGCTGAGGTGGTGGTCGACGCCCTCCTTGGGGTGGGGTTGAAGGGGACCCTACGCCCACCGATTCTGCAGTTGGTGAGAAAGATCAATGAGATGAAGGCCTTTCGCGTTGCTGTGGATGTGCCCACGGGGATTGATTCAGACTCTGGCGATGTGTTGGGTGAGGCTGTTCGAGCTGACCTAACCGTCACGTTTCATAAGGTGAAGCCGGGGATGCTCAAAGCGAAGGAGTATGCTGGTGAATTGATCGTAGGGGGTATCGGGTTACCACCAGAGCTTGAGCGGTTAGCGGGTCCCGGCGACGTGTCGCTGGTGGTGAAGCCCCGCCCCCCAGAGGCCCATAAGGGCGATTTTGGGAGGCTATTGGTGGTGGGTGGGAGCGACGTGTTTTCGGGTGCCCCAACCCTTGTGGCTCTCGCGGCTCTCAGGACTGGCGTGGACCTCACCTACATCGCGGCTCCGCACAGAACCGCCTATGCCATTTCCTCCATGTCCCCCAATCTCATCACCATAAAGCTGGAGGGGGACCACCTTAACCCGCGAGATCTTCCAGTCATTAAGAGATATTTGGAGGCCTCTACGGCGGTGGTGATGGGTCCTGGTTTGGGATTGCATACCGAAACGAAGGCGGCCGTTAAAGGGATCATCCAATCCGTCGAGGAGGCGAGGGTGCCATTGTTGTTGGATGCGGATGGGCTGAAGGCATTCGCCGAGTTTAAGCGGAAGCTGGGCTCACCCCTTATTCTGACACCCCACGCAGGGGAGTATCGAATCCTAACCGGGCGGGAATTGCCTAAGGTTCTAAGGCAGCGAGCGGAGGAGGTGAGGCATACAGCCGAAGAACTTGGCGCGGTCATACTGCTTAAGGGTCATGTGGACATCATCTCGGACGGGAAACGTGTAAAGCTTAACCTCACGGGAAACCCAGGCATGACAGTGGGCGGAACTGGCGATGTCCTATCAGGCGTTGTGGGGGGACTTTTGGCGTGGGGTGCCGAGCCCTTCGAGGCTGCGGTGGCCGGGGCCTTCATTAATGGGGCTGCTGGGGACTTCGTTCAGGGTGAGAAGGGTTATCATATGGTTCCCACGGACCTCATCGACTGGATTCCGCGGGTCATGGACGACCCGATGTCTCACATGAAGGTGCGAAAGGGTGTCCTCTAGAGACGTGAAGATCTGCGTGTATCATGCGAGGCAGTGCGACCCAAGGAAGTGCACCACGCTGAAGCTTAGGCGTCACGGCCTCGTTTGGGTGGTTCATCGGGTGAGGCTGCTGCCCTATGGGGCGGTCGTCCTTGACCCGTTCTCCGAGAGGGCCTTCTCACCCGCCGACCACGACAGAATAGAGAGGAGGGGCTTGGCCGCCATTGACTGCAGTTGGATACACGCTGACGAGGTGTTTGAGCTCTCCATGCGGGGAGCATCGCGTTGCTTGCCCTATTTGATCGCTGCCAACCCGACCAACTATGGGACGCCCACCAAGCTGAGCACAGCGGAGGCGTTAGCTGCTGCCCTCTACATTGCGGGTCTGAGGGAGAAGGCGGAGCGTTTGCTCTCCGTCTTCAAGTGGGGACCACACTTCATCACATTAAATCATAAGCTTTTAGAAAGGTATGCTCAAGCGAAGGACAGCAGCGAGGTAGTGAGGTTGCAGAAAAGTTTCATGCCTTGATCTATTTGAAGCGGAGTGCTCGTCGATACTCTTTATCGGATATCTTCAACTTTTGAGCATAGCATGCTCTTTACCCTTGCACTATTTCTTATTTTCTTTATCATGCAAGATTTTCCGGCGCTAACCTAAACCCTTAAGAGCTGTCTTACGAAAATTATTTCGCATTAGTGAAAATAGAGGAATTAACCCCTAATTCAAGAGAAGTAAACGTAATCGTAAAGGTTGTATCGAAAAGCCAAGCTAGGGACGTTACATCAGGAAGAGACTATCCTATACATAGAGTTGCTGATGCTTTGGTTGGAGACGAGGCAGGGTGTATATATCTCAGCCTTTGGGATGACAACATAGACAAAGTAAATGAAGGAGATACCATAAGCATCAAGAACAGCTACGTCAATTTGTTCCGGGGATCCATGCGCTTGAACATAGGAAGGTATGGCACCTTTGAACTTTTAGAGGAATCTCCTATCTCATAGGTTAACACGAAGAACAATCTGTCTAGTAAGCAGTATGAACAGGAGAGGCGGTATTTACCTCGTCGAGAGCCGTATAGGTATGGCCGTGAGGAGAGAGGTGGATACGGCCGCGAAGAAGAAGTTACAGAAGATACTAAAGCCCTTCTGGTGTACACGCTAACTTTTTTATAACACTCAATTTTCCGCTTCTACTGACCCTTAACTGACGCGCACCCCTAAACACAACAACATTCGCGTTTTCAACTTTAATGAGATCACCCGCAGAAATCTCATGTATTTGTCTATTCCATAAAGGCAATTGGATGGTTCCGGTTTCGTCGGTAATGAGGGCGTTCGCCACGTTAGCGTAGAAACCAAAACGAGTCGTGACGAGCCTTGGCTGTGATACTTCGAGAACCCTTGTCTTTATCTTAATCTGTCTCATTCCAGCCCTTAAATCTTTGATCTGATAGTGGTTTGATTCAGCCTCTTGGGCTGAGTTTCTTGTAGATGGCAGCCTATGCATAAACCCTCTGAGGGGGTTGGTTTCTGCAAGGATGTGCTCAGGCATGGGAAATTGTGCGACCACTTTCTGACCTCTGGTTATAAGAAAGATCGCGTAGTCCCGGGTCCTCATACGGCATGCAATCGATAATTTTCCGCACGTAGACTCTTGATGTTGAGAGGCATCATGTAAACCATTAAAGAATTTGTCTGGATCAACTCCGTGCTTTATTGAAATTTTGGCGAGATATTCGAGGAGCCGAATGTCAGCGTACGAGTGATGCCTACCGGGGGGTCGCCCTCGCGCGGTCCATGCTTTGTTTCGCATTTCACTTGTTTCCTACTCTCGTGTCAAGGTGATTTCGATCGTTGAAACCATCTTTGATCTGCCTTCGCCTTCTCTTGGTGGCATTTCTTCGGTTCCTATGGTGATTTTGCTTATGCTTAGGTCTTTCATGAATCTATGTCGGGCTATCTCGACGGTGTCGACGGCAGTAGTTATTGCTTGTCCCCTCGCCTTCAAAGTAACTTCTTTAGTGTCGAACCCGCTGAAACTTGTTATGATCCCCAGCACGTAGTTCATCGGGGGCTTCCTACCCACGTATATGACGTTTGGCTCTCTAGACAAACTACTCATTTTTAACTTCCTCGTGGTCGGTGTTCTAATATGATAAGTGGATCTCTCTTTTAAACGCTGCTAATATTCTCTAATAACTAAAATGCACGCTTCAGGGACCGTGGTACTAACATGTGTGGTTCTGGTATGCCATGGTCTATAAAGTCAAAGTGCAGGAAACTGGCGTAAAGGTGAACTTCGACGGTGCCTTCTGGTTGCTCTAACAAACGTTTATAATACTCGCTTTACATATACTGCTCAAGTAAATTGAGTCTAGAGCATATGACCCAAGAATCAAACGTTGACGATGCAGTTGTGCCAAAACTGTTGATTGACAAACCGTCTGATTTCAGATTTCATGCGGCTTATCTAGTTTATTCTCAGGCATGGGACAAGTCTACATCTCAAGAAATTAAGAGCAAGTTGAACGAACTCATAACATCGCTTTCCAAAGATGAGATTGACTGTGAAGCTTTCTACGGAAAGATTAGTCAATACAGAGTAGAGTTTAGTCCCGAACACTACTATGTTGGCACAAAAGCGAGGATAGAGACTCAAAGAAAGAGAGACTGGAGAAGAAGAGAAGCGAAAAACGCAAGAAATGCGAGGCACAGAAGAAGATAATCGGAAAATACGTTGGATCTATATCCCCATATTAGGGGGATATCCCGGGGATGCACTACCTAATGGAAAAACCACGAGTGATATTCCTCATATTCTCTTCGGGTGGAGCTCGTCTGCGCGTTTTGTCTGAGCGGAGGCGTTTCAAAACTGTTCTTTGTGGATGACGAGACGCTAAAGAAGGTCGCCGCGTTGTTCGGAGAAGAGGCTGTTAGGGTAGTTGATGCCCTTAAGGGGGTTGACGAGATCACAGACAACGAGATAGTGGATAAAACCGAAATACGCCTCAACATGGTTCGCAAGGTACTCTATAGACTTTACGACCACTCCCTTGTGGCGCTCAGGCAGTCTCGCGACAAAGAAACAGGCTGGTTTATCTTCCAGTGGAGGCTCCAACCCGACCAGCTGGAAGGCTTTATCCTGAACCAAAAGCGTCGTGTTCTAGAAAAACTTGAAACCCGGCTTGAGTATGAGAAGACCCACGAGTTTTACGGCTGCCAAACGCCCGGCTGCAAGCGATTCCCCTTTGAGGGGGCATTTGAGCATCTCTTTAAGTGTCCCATCTGTAACAGTCCAATGATGTACCTAAACAATGACCGCATCGTTGAGACCATAACCCGAAAAATTGAACAGATAAAAAAGGAATTAAGCGAGTAGCTGGATGAGAAAGACAGCACACACGATTCGTTGTCCCTTTCGGTTCCGCTCTACAATTGGCTTGATATTGCTGTCTCTTAAAATTGTTTCGAGGAGAGGTGCCTCTCACGTCTGTGAATGGTTTATCTTTTTTAAGTGTTTGACTAGGATTTTTCCCCTCATTCTTAATTCGTGTTTGGAGATGGTGTGCCTCATTGGACAAAGTTCGTCGGTTATTACGCCTTCATCAATTGAGCATATAATAGGGTATATGCAGCATCCTAGTGGTCTATACTCATAGACTTGGCATTTCTTCTCTTCAGAATCATAGAAATAGCACCATTCTCCAACATTTCCTAACCTCGTCAAGCCATCCCCACCTATAACAGCAAAATCCTCTTGGCTAAAGCCCACGCTCTCCAACCTTTCAACATCTTCTTTTGAAAGCAACATTTCAGTTCTTTCACAACACTTACCGCACTTAGAACATCGCATGAGAACTAAACTCCATTAAGCGGCATTTTAGGCTTTCTCTTATGAAGCGCGCCAACTACTACTAATGGCTGGCGTTCAGAGAACAGCGTAGTGAATTGTCTGCGGCAACTAACAACCTTTTTATGAGCCCACATGCCTTTACGGCAAGGGCGTCTGGAAAGCTTTGGCTCGAACACGCGGGAAGGGAGTTGAGGATTGGGAGAAAACACGCGATTTTCGAGAGGGACTCATCCAACTCTACAAGAGGTTTAAGGCTGATGTGGAAGCCCTCTGCAAAAAACATAAGGTTGAGATCAACTTCTGGTACAGTCCATCCAAGATCCCCCAGCCTAAATTCATCATAGACGGCATTGGATTCGACGCCGACGAGCTCTACGACGAGAAAATATCCGAAACCCTAGCAATCAAGCAAAAAAGAGGCCGTGAAAAGGACGAAGAATCAGTACAGCTTAAGGGACCGCAAAGGAGCGGGGGTTAAGGGGCGTTAAATCTTGGGCAAGGTGCGGCCGGAGCGGGTGAAGAGGATAGCCCGAGAACTGCTAAGCCGATTTCCTGATAGGTTCACCGCAGACTTTAAAGCAAAAAAAGAACTTGTTAAAAGCCTCGTCAAAACCTCCTCTCCAAAACTGAGAAACATGATAGCTGGCTACGTAACCCACCTAGTAAGCACCGCACAGACCACAAAAGTCGAAACAGAAGAAGCGACACCGTAAGACAAAAGAGAGGAACAAGATTTAGAGCGC
>LIHJ01000049.1:2979-6534 GCA_001399805.1 Candidatus Bathyarchaeota archaeon BA1 | reverse complement strand
CGCTTTCACCTCATTAGATCATGGAGGTATATGCGCTCTTTCCCAAGTTTCCCGCCATAATTTCCCGCTGTGATTTTCTTCACTCCTCTCACGGATACGGCCTTTTCCACTCCTGCTTTCATAGCTTTTTTCACGTGTTCCAGAGATAGTCCATTTATAATCATTTCGTACACACAATGCACACCATCTGGTATCTTACTATTCTTAACTTTATCAGAGATACACGCACAGTAAGGATCATTTGTTGTTGCGACAGCATCTTTGTATAGCTTTCCTCCGACCTTAGTTCCTGAAGCGGCTATTCTTCCGGTTACGTAAGGGACCTCCATAATAGCTTCAAGTGCCGTTTCCGCTGCTAGCAACGTTGCTCCTTGAGAATCGCCCATAATCAAAAAGTTCCCTCCAGCAACACCTTTTGTTACTCCCAGCTTCTTTTCTACATAGAGAAAGCCATCCATACGTGGTATCTTATACATCTTTCTACCGAAAATTTCTACGATCTCTTCATAACCGTCGCCAAACAATTGAACAGGTGTGTTTTCCATATCCACAAAGTCTTCAGCCATCTCTTGAGGCAGTGCATTAAACACCGCAGTTGTCGGAATAGGAAACACACCCTTCCGAATGCGGGTTACAAGCCAATGCTTAAATTCCTCTCTTTTTCGATCCCCTACTTGCAATATGTATCCAGGTCTTGTGTCAGGAGTCTCGGTTCCACTGGCAGCACGTTCAATAGACGCCTCAGAGGGAGGAAGAGTCGCCGATCTGCCAAGACCCTTTGTTTCTAGTGCGGACTCCAACGCCCATCGTCTCGTCGTTGCCGTAATCAAAATCCTTGCAGTATACATCGAAAAAATCTCGGCGAAGGTATCCTCAATCAAAACATCATTTATTTTCATAATTCTCCATCCATTTTTTGTTGGGCTGCTAACAAAAATATTAAAAAATGATTTAACTTTTTAGGTGAAACTTTGCAGAACAGCGGGGAAAATGTGAATGAGGTCATGTACGTTTTGAGGGTTCTTACCGAGCTGGTTTAATAAAGCCCTCGGCCATCCGAAGGATGCTTGAGTTATCAGCAAGAATGGAAAACATTGTTCACTTGGAGCAGGGTGAGCCGAACTTCACAACGCCGAGGCACATTTTAGAGGCGGCTAAAGATGCTATGGAAAGAGGTTTTACACATTATACAGAAATTAACGGAACATTGGAACTGCGCCAAGCTATAGCTGAAAAGCTTGAAAAGGAGAATGGTATCAATGTGGATCCACAAGCAGAAGTAACTGTGACCTCTGGCTCTCAGGAAGCCATGTTCATTGCTGCGCTAGGGTTCCTAAATCCAGGTGACGAAGCTTTGATTCTTGAACCATATTATCCCGCTTATTTTGAAGACACCTTATTAGCTGAAGCCATGCCTATCACGGTTCCCCTTAGTGAGGAAAAGGATTATGGAATAGAGCTGGAGGCCCTGGAGAGAAAAATAACATCTAAGACAAAGATGATTTGGATGTGCAACCCGTCTAATCCTACCGGGCATGTATTCTCTAAGGAGAGCCTTGAAATCATAGCCGAGGTGGCGCAAAGGCATAAACTAATAGTCTTCGTGGACGAAATATACGAGAAACTTGTTTATGATGGCGCAAGACATATTAGTGTAGGTTCTTTGCCCGGCATGGAGGACAAAACAATAACAGTAAACGGTTTCTCAAAGGCATACGCGATGACCGGGTGGAGGATCGGCTATATAGCAGCTGAAAGGGGGCTCTCAGCTACATTGCGTAAAATACATTATTATGCAGCCTTATGTCCAAACGCAATTTCACAAAAGGCAGCCCTCGCAGCACTAACAGGCCCCCAAGACTGCGTTCAAGAAATGGTTGCAGAATACAATAAAAGAAGAGAACTGGTTATCAACGAACTCAATAAAATAGAGTCTTTATCATATACAGTACCGAAAGGAGCATTCTACGTTTTTCCAAATTTTTCAAGTTTTGATCGATCAGATGAGGCGCTAGCATTGCACCTCCTAGAGAAAGCTAGGGTAGTGACGGTACCTGGCTCAGGTTTTGGAAAAGCTGGTGAGGGACATCTAAGAATATCCTATTCCGCTCATTATAAACAGGTTGAAGAGGGATTGAAGCGAATACGAATGTGCCTTGAGTCTAAACCGTAGATTATAAAGCATAGTTAAGGCTTATCACGCCCTCGAACGCTCTCAGCACTACTTTCGTATGCGATTTTGTATGTGCTGTGTACTGCTTTGGCAGCCTCTCCTAATCCCCTTCTTTCCTCTTGGGTAAGAGAGCTCTCAATTGTGGGTCCAATGCTCATTCCAAGTTTTGAAGGAATGCTAACATGCACAGGTTCAGGTATTTCCGGTGTTTTATAGGGTGTTCCTACCGAAAGTAAACTATGCGTGTTTAGTGCAATAGCTCTTACGATGTCTCTAAAAGCCGTAGCAGGGCCATACATCGTGCCACCAAGCTTCTCAAGTATGGTTTCGGTGATCTCGTGTACCCCATTAGCAATTTTATCCTTGCTGATATCCAAGTTTCTTTTCTTTACATGTTCATCGAAAGATTCGCCACCCAACTTGACGGTTGACCACAGGAAAACATCATTGGGTCCATGCTCGCCAGCCACGTATCCCTCAACATTATTTACGGGAACCTTGAGTTGTTTGGCCAATTCAGCTCTAAACCTAAGGGTATCGAGATGACACCCACTACTTATTACATAGCTTGCCTTACTCACCTTCTGGAATAAAGTCGCTAATGCGTCTACCGGATTTGTCACGATAACGTACCTTGCACCGGGATTTTGAGGTACAACAACCTCGGCTATGCTTTTAATGATTTTCGCATTCGTCTCTACAAGAACTCGTCTACCCATTCTTGGCGCCGCGGGCTTGCCCGCCGTAACGACCACGATATCTGCATTCGAGAATTCATCAACGTTCTCGAAAGCATTGACCTCTATAGGGATATGCATACCTGCCCTAGCATGGCGCATTTCCTCCGCCACAGCCAAAGCGAGACCTGGCGCAATGTCTACTAACGTCAACTCATCGATGTATGGTTCATGGGCCAAGGCGAAAGCCGTCGCTTGGCCAACTCTACCCACACCTATCAGGGCAATATGCAATATCAACCCTCACGCAAACATGCGATATTCTTAAAAATCCCGCCTTATCACAGTAACGATTCCTTTATCTGCATCCACCTTGACAAAATCGTTTGTGCGAATGATTTCGAATGGATCCTTTTCTAATCGATCCACAAGAGGAACCTTTGCTATCACTGCGCTGACGATAAGTACTGTTTCCACATCCTTGACGATCATTGCTTTAGGAGCGACATTGTTTGACGCCAGTTTAAAGAGGCCATCGATCTGGACCACAGAACTGGCCTTTCCTGATGGAAAGACAAGCACCTTATTCGCAATGTTCTTTCCCTCTAGTTCATGGCCTCTTTCCCTCACCATGCCCGTTTTGGGATCTGTGAGATAGAAGCATATCGGCTCTCTAGAGACTAAAGCTTCGCCTTCTCCATAGCC
>LIHJ01000049.1:0-2929 GCA_001399805.1 Candidatus Bathyarchaeota archaeon BA1 | reverse complement strand
TTGATCGCGGCTTCAACGCAATCTGACAGCCTAGCCACCATAGCCTCTTTAAACCTTCGATAGTAGGCGCATTTGGGTGAGTCCGTGATCCCAACCTTGCCCCTACAAGCATGCCAACACGGCTCGTCTATGCATGTGTCTGCTACGACGTGCCCACCAGCTCCCTCTATGACGCCCACGTAGCCCATCCTTTCGGCTAACA
The DNA here is from genome assembly GCA_001399805.1 of Candidatus Bathyarchaeota archaeon BA1. The sequence goes on along the minus strand of LIHJ01000049.1, from coordinate 2,727 downwards.
GCTTAGCAGTAGCTGACGTACAAACCCAAAATGATACATTGTCATGTATCTTCTTCCCTTCTAACAGTCTTGCGATATCTCCCAGCTGCTTAAGGGTGTAATGTGGGCACCCAAGCATGACGAGGTCTACCTTGCCGCTAGCCGTTTGAAGTTCCTCCAGTGTTTGCTTAAGTTCGTGATCTGTTACAGTAATTTTGTCCTCTGGAGGCTTGCTTCCAAAAGCCTCTTCGACAGTGGGAGCCTCAACGGTGATCCCGGGTATGTGAAACATGGGTACGGCACCAGAGGTGTTTAACATTGCACATAGATTTATGAGCTCTTCCGTTGTTGGATGCCTTAACCTACCGATAAACACGGGAATTCCATAGCCAATCTGCTTACCCACATACTGTCCCAGAAGGGCATAATCAAAAGCATCCTTTAGAGCGGCCTCTACCCTCACTAAGACCGTGCCCCTTCGGTTTTCTTTAAAATGTAAGCCATATTCTGGGGTCTTGCCGATAACTCCAGCTGCTAACGCGCTTTGAGCTGCTTCTCGATTGGTTCTTGCGCCAATCACAGAGTTTACATAGGGTGTGGCGCTGGATTCGGAGAAAGCAACAGTTTCACCATATATCGGAATATTCTCCGAGATGTACGGTGTGCAACACCAATTCAACATAGCAGCCACACGCCTATAGCCCATCTTTACCCTCCAAGCCATCTCAGCTTCCTCCTTTGGAATTCTGAATATGTTGTCAAAATACTCGATATCATATATCGGATTTGTGCTAGTGGGCACTTTACACACGGCACCTCCCTTAGCCAAAAGTTCAACGAAGTATAGATCCCCCTCTTGACCGCTTGAAGCAGCGTGGGCGCGGCTTATCTTGACCATCCTTTCAGCATCGTACGCATCTCCAATGGTCACAAGCAATTCTATTGCTTTTTGTACTCCTTCCCCATATCCCCCATTAAGCATTCGTTCTTCTTCTCTGGTTAAGTACAATCTCGAATCACCTTGAATGCCATATTATCGATCAATAGAATTTATAGATACCTTCTTGGGCTCCTCTTTTTCTTCTTCTCACACTGTGTAGGGGTCTACAAGACAATTTTATACCTCCTGTTTGAGGCATGCCTCTAGACGAAATCGATGTGAAAATTCTCAGAGTGTTGCTTTCGGACGCTAGGCTTTCATGAGACGGATAGCAAGGAAAGTGGGTGTCTCTACAGGCACGGTTTTGTCGAGAATGAAGAAAATGGAGCGAGAAGGGGTGATAAAGGGATATTCTGCGGTGGTAGACCATGAAAAACTTGGGTATGAATTGACCCGTGGTAACCGAGATAACCGTATCGAGAGGTAGACTTTTAGAAATGGAAAAAGAGATAGCAAAGCTACCGACTGTCTGTTGCGTGTATACGTGACTAGTTTAACAGATGCCATAATCATTGCAAAGTTTAAGAGCAGAAACGATCTGAGCACCTTCACAAAATCTTTGCTCGCGATGCCTTTTGTGGAGAGAAGTAATACCCATGTGGTTCTAACGACGATAAAGGAGGACTTAAGAATCATTTAGATGATCAACTATTGACACAACATTTAAAGCGATAACTATTCAGAATTCGATTATGTGCGCCAAGTATTGCAAGCGCAGAATTACGCCAGGCTTAGTTGAAAGAACGTTTACCGCGAGAAGCTGGTAAAGGAGATGAAAAAACTGGGTAAGGACATTCCGAAACTGGATTTTGAGAGGACCACCAATGAAATCGTGGAATTTATCAGAAAAACCGTGAAAGACGCGAATGCTGCTGGCGTCGTTGTGGGATTAAGTGGGGGCGTAGACAGCAGCCTGGTGGCTGCGCTCTGCGTTCGTGCCTTGGGTGAGAACAGAGTTTTGGGAGTTATAATGCCCATGGTGTTTACCCCTTCAGAAGACATTGAGGATGCAAAGGGGTTGGCGGAGTGGCTAGGAATACGAACAGAACTCGTTAATATTCAAGATATTAGCGAGGCACTCTCTAGACGGTTAGGTATCGACCAAAATGATCCTAAACAACGAATCCCCATGGCGAATATCCGCGCTAGGATCCGTATGGTCATCCTCTACTACTACGCGAACCTCCACAATTATTTGGTCGCCGGCGCCGGGGATCGCAGTGAGCGATTAATCGGCTACTTTACCAAATATGGTGATGGGGGCGTAGACTTCTCGCCCATTAGTCACCTCTACAAGACGCAGGTCAGGGAGCTTTCTAAGCATTTGGGCATACCGGACAAGATTGCCTACAAGCCAAGCAGCCCACAACTTTACCCAGGACACAAAGTTACGGACGAGATACCGCTTGGATATGAAGAACTCGACCCCGTCTTGGTTGGATTGTTTGATCACAAACTTCCGCCGAGAGAGGTTAGCCGGTTGACAGGCGTTCCCGTCAAGGCTGTTGAGGAAATACTGCGCCGCTTTGAGAGGTCTAAACACAAGCGTACATATCCACCAATGGTTAGGGAGTAATGATTGAGGCTCATGAAAAATTGTCCTCCTCTACAGGGAAGTCGTTAGTTGATGAGTTAGATTTAACTGGAGGCATGTGGTTAGTAATTTGGCTTGAGCGGGGGTTGCCAAGCCAGGTCAAAGGCGCAGCCCTGAGGTGAGATGGGGTGCTTCAAATGAAAAACTAGCTATGGAAGACGAGGACACGCATCCCGTCTCGCAGAGCGGCTGTCCCGTAGGGGTTCGTGGGTTC
>LIHJ01000061.1 GCA_001399805.1 Candidatus Bathyarchaeota archaeon BA1 | reverse complement strand
TGGGGCTATTTTCTTGGACCCCTTTGCCACCTTAGAAGGAGGACCATTCAGCATATTCGGGAGTATCCTTTAAGGGAAGGATGCGCCCATAAGCAGGTGGCCTTGGAGCGAGCGGGTTTTTTGCAGGCACTGATGTTCGGCTCGGAGGGTGGGATTGACGGGAGTAACCTGCCCTACTCCTACGTCAGTCTTCCATTGAGGGATGCCCAGAAAATAGCGCAGAGGATTCGTGACTGCATTCATTCTAGGTTGGGCAAGGATGTGGTGGTAATGATCATCGATACGGATAAGACATATTCCTTAGGTGGGTTTCACTTCACACCCCGACCGAGGCCAATAAGGGGGATTCACTCGTTTGGGGGGCTTCTCGCCTACGTGATCGGGAGGCTTTTCAGGATGAGGCGAAGGGCCACACCCGTTGCAGTGGCAGGTTCTGAGATGCGGATGGAAGAGGCCCTCGAAATCGCGGAAATCGCCAACAGAGCCCGAGGCTTCGGGGCTGGCAGAACCGTCTGGGACATGGCAGAGAAATTCGGCGTCGCAATAACCGCCGTGACTTGGGAGATGCTTAATAAAGTGGAGCATAAACCAATCGTCATCGTCCGAAAGTCATCGTCCGAGCCGGATGGATTCCCTCGCCCTCAAATTGAACGCAGTTTTTAAATACAACTTGCATCGAGCTCTATCCACTTAAGCCCTATGAGATAGCGAGTTTAACCTTGGTGAGAGTTCTGGTTTTTCCGATGGTGGTGCTGGCCATTGTTCGGCTCTGGAGCCATTTAGCAAGAAAAATGGAGTATAAGATCGTTCTAAAGTCCTTCGCCTGGATCTATGCATCGTTTATTCTCACGGCAGACATCATGTTACTCGGTGGAACGGTCATACCTCTACGACGCGTAGCTGCGCAACCATCACCATTCACACCCGGCAGTCCCTTACACATCGTAGTTACTTCGTTGGCTATGTTTTCGCCACCAATAGTCGTCCCCATTCTTTTTTCCTCCTCGTTATCCGGCCCAGGTTCAGAGAGCTGTACAAGACTCAAAGTTCCTCTACAGCCTCCCACGACAAGCCCTGCTCTATATCCTAGCCCTAACAACCTATCTTCTATCTATCGGCGTACTAGAGGGGGCATTATAAATCTAAATATTGGCTTAAATGCGCGCATAATGAATTTTCTAGATCCTCATAGTTGCTGTCTTAATGCCCGTTGAGCTTCACGCTCATTGAACGGATCATTTCCTCGAAATATATTTTAGAAGTCGTCTCATAAGGAGGTCATGTCAAATGGTTAGATTCGTCACATGAGAGTGGGCGATGTGGACATGGTAGCTGAGCTTGCATCTTCAGAACCATAATGCTGATTGGGAGAAAGGTTTCATGGAAGCTAAACAGCACACGCTGGACCATCTAAAAATTGTGCCTAAACACTGCTACGTAGTGAAAGCAGACAACAATGGGATCATCGGAGTAATGGTGCTGCACCTACAAGAGAAAATCTTTGAAATTGAAGACTTCCGCGTAAAACGAATAGAACAAACAAGCAGGCTCTACTATTACTCAAAACTGAGCTACTTGAATATCTAGAACTTGTTCACACCGAAGTCTTGTGCTGCCCCAACGCGTTAAGGAGACTAATAACGAAACACTGAGAGAACAAATTACAATACGAAAAACCAATAGAGCATACAAGTTCAAAAAATTGAACCTCCCACGATGGAGTTTTCACATTGAATCAAGTCCTTCGTAAACAGTTCCATCGATGGAACCTTTAGGATCAGAAACCTTGCTTTTAAATTCGATTCTATTTACCTGTAAATCTGGGCGGATTTGTCCATATCCGCTATCACGATACTTTCTTTCCTATCATCCTCAAATCGTTCCTTGTGTTTTCAATCTGCCTTCTAACGTCTACGCTTATGCCAAAAACTCCTTTTATAGAATCAACGAGGTTTGGATCATCAAGGGCTTTAATTACCCCGTTAATCTGTTCTCGTAGAGCTTTTGCTTTGCCTCTTTTCAAATGCTTTAATGTCCTTTCTAAATCAGCATTTTCTTCTAACATAACTATGTCCCTTATGTCTGCCCTTCTCGCTGAATGGACTTTTAACGCAATGAGCAATTCTTTCTCCGGGATTCTGCAGCTAACGGAAGCTTCTATTCCAGATATGGTAGCCATGACCGAATGCTCTTTGATGTAATCGAAGCTCCAGGCTGCTTCTGTTGCCCTACAAACTAGAGCTCCGACAAGCAAGTCAACCGTAACCGGGAGCTTGTCTACATCCTTCTTATAGCTTATAAACTCTCCACCATAAATTTCATCAAAACCAGCTTTCTCTATGTGTTTTATAAAATCTGCTTCTTCAAGAACTGGTTCTAATTTTTCCAGATCTTTTTTCTGAACCACAATATCGCAGTCAACGGAGAATCTGTGCCTTGCTAGCCCGCTGACAGCGTAGCCTCCGACCACGATGAAATCTAGCCTTGCTTCCACCAGTTTCTTTAATGCTTTAAGGATCTCGTTTTCCCTCTCTATGAATTTCATGTTCATCACTAGAAGTTCGTTTCCGCTTCTTTGTACTTCACTCTCAACCCTAAATCGTACATCTCATCTAACATCTCCAAGGCTGGCTCATAGGAATATATGTGTCGCTTGCAGAATTCAACGGTAGCCTTCAATGGCTCAACCCTGAATCCTTCCACTTCCTCTGTTTTAAAATCATCCTCCGGATACAAAACATAAAACAAGCCGAACAACGTCTTATTTACTGGCTGATCCTTGACGTAGAACCTTTGCTTTCTTGACTTGAAGAAGCTCCTCCATTTTCTTAAATCGTCTTTTCCAACCTTCAAGTGAATTGGGTAGAAGCCGAAGAATCTATCCACTTGATAGCCGCCTTTAGTCCATAAAAAAACAGCGTCTGGTCCTGTTAACGCGTATTTCATATTAACTTGCTTTAACAAATCGTAAGCTTCAGAAACGTTAATCCTTTTTGCTAAGTATTCCTCTGGAGAGTTAACTTTATACTTTCCCCAGCCAACATTTTCTAACAACCCCTTCTTAGCCATATCGTGCAAAACCTTGTTAGGGTCAGGGCTGGGAAAAACTGAGATGAACTCCCTAACTGTGAACTCCTTCTTCCAGTTCCACAATATGTTCCACAATTCGTAATATGCCATATATGTTACTATAATAGTAATAATTTATAAATCTAACGTTTCACAACCTTAAGGTTTACTCTTCAATAAGAGAAACATTTAAGGTTCCTATACTTCTTTTATGTGGGCCATGCCTAATACACACAACTTCTGGAGCTTCCACCACGTCATCAAACGCATCAAAGATGTAGCTGAGGAATATGGCATCAAAGTTAAAGAGGTTAGTGAACACAAAACCTCAACCAGATGCCCAAGCTGCGACTCAGAAAACATCGTTAACACCGGAAGGTTCTTCAGATGCCTAGACTGCGGATTAGAAGCCCACAGAGACGCTGTAGGCTTCTTAAGTATAGGCTCTCGTCAGGGCGAGAGCATTAACGGGGTAATGACATACCCCTTGCTTCTAAAGTGGAACGGAATGAGGTGGGAGGCTAAAAGGTCGATGAATAACCGACCAATGAAAACTTTAGAAGCAAGAATCCCACAAGGCTTAAGCCTTGGGAGTGTCAAAGTTCAACGGTGAGCAATCATGCGCGATTTGCCCTCAAACAATGCTTCCCTCGGGTCTTCTAAATACCTACTTGGTGTAAAAAACAAGAATTTTAGGTAAGGTGATGTTGTCTTAGAGCATGATGATGTTGTAAATTTAGTTTATAACTCCCCTGAGCTAATAGAAAAAGGAGCGAAGTCACTCTATAAAGACTTCCCGGTAATAGGTCATGAATTCGATATTCTACTTAAAGGACAAGATAACGCATTATTGATAGTTGAGGTTACAATGCAGAACCCAGATTACGGGGCTGGACAAGTCAATGCTTATCGTATCGCTTTGATGGATATAATTGAGAAGTTATTTAATTTTAGACCTAACATTCGCTGTTATGTGGTGATGCCCCGTGCTTGGAAAGAACAAAAACTCCAATCCATTCAAGTCTGGGACCCCAACGCATCGCAATATGTTAACAAATCCGTTGATGAGTTAGGGGAAATTTTTCCACCAGCACAAGTTGATAAAATAATAGAGGAAATAACTCCTGAGGTTATAGAAATACGTGGGTTCAAGATTGGTGTGAAATACGTCTAAAGAATTAACTTAGAATCATGAAGTCTATCTATATATTTATATCTAATTAAGGAATGCAGATTATCATAGTAGGGGTTCTCAGCTATCTCCTTAGACAGTTTATGAAGAACGTCTTTAATTCCGTTGCTTTCTCGCCTACCATACTTCTTCATCAACGTTTGGAACGCTTTAGTTCCCTTGGCAACCTTACTCTGTATCCTTTCCCTCTTTTCAAAGTATGCAGAGCGTATGGTTTTCAACTTCTTTGTGTCAACGGTAAAAGAGCCGCCATTAGTTGCTAAACCGACTACGTTTTCCTCGTTTATGTCAAGGGCTATAGCTCCCTTGGGCTCAAGAAGATTAACTACGCGTTTAAAAGGGATGAGGACGTATTCTTCATTTACTATAATCTCGCCTATTTTGAAAATCCCTCGCCTCCAAGCATCGACGAACCTTCTTTGATAACATCCATAGATGAGCTTTAAGCTAACAAAGTTTCTCGGCTTTACTGAAATCCTTAACTTTTCCCCATCAAATTTGTAGGCTAAGGGTGAGACCTTAACGAATAACTTCTTTACCTTAGGCGGATTTCCACCCCTCTTTTTCCAAGACTTGACGGTTGCAATTGCAACTCTGTAGGCTGTAACGTAGAAGCTTGTTTGATAGCCGTATTTGCGTTTAAGCTCGCCATAAATGGCTTCATGAATTGACCTTAATGAGGTTGTTTTCAATTCGATAAGCTTCTTTATGCAAGCGTTAACAATGTCTCGTTAATCTAAAAGCAACCTTTCCACTTCTTCGCTTCTCTCATATCTGAATAGAACTGATTGAACAACTTCTAAAGACATCAAAATTTATCCGAGATAAACAGGAGATAAGCCTTTCGAAACCTTCAACAAAGAAGACGACTTATATAGAGGAGTTACTAATCTCTCAACAGCCTATGATAAGAAAACCTTGCGCAAATATTATCCTAACTCTCTAGTAGGGGACTGGAATGATGTCTGTTGTTGAGCAGATGCGTCTGTTTTTTGACCCGCGGTCGGTTGCGGTGGTGGGGGCCTCTCGTAAGATCATGAAGGCGGGACACGTCATTTTTAAAAACTTCGTGGACAACAAGCGGAGGGGAATCTTTAGGGGCGAGCTGTACCCTGTTAACCCGCACGAGGACTACATTCTCGGGTTTAGGTGCTATCCATCGATTACAAAAATCCTTGGGGACATTGAGTTGGTTATCATCGTGGTCCCTGCAGAGGTTGTACCCAAGGTTATGGTGGAGGCAGCAGCTAAGGGAGTGAAAGTAGCGGTGATAATCAGTGGTGGTTTTGGCGAGGTTGGAAACCATGAACTCGAGGAGCGGGTGACGACGATCGCTGAAAAAGCGGGGATTCGGGTTTTGGGTCCGAATTGTTTGGGGGTTTATGATTCCCACACCGGCGTGGATATGCTCTTTCTTCCCGAAACAAAGGTTCTTACCACCGGAGATGAGGTGGTAGCCACACCCCGTCCCATGTCAGGGCCCATAGCCATTGTTACACAGAGTGGTGCCTTTGGCGCCGCAGCCTTGGATTATTTAGCTGGTAGGCAGCTGGGCATCAGCAAGTTTGTGAGTTTCGGAAACAAATGTGATGTGGATGAGCCAGAGATGCTTCAGTACCTTTTGCATGATGAGAAAACACGAGTGATTCTTTTGTATGCTGAGAGCATAGAGGCGGGAAGGGAGTTTATGGAGGTGGCGAGGGAGGTTACAAGGAGGAAGCCCATCGTTGCTCTGAAGTCCGGGAAGACAGAGGCTGGGGCTAGGGCTGCCTTATCTCACACGGGAGCCATCGCTGGCTCTGACAAGATTTATGACAGCGTTTTCACGCAGGTTGGGGTTATAAGGGTGAGGGACATGGAGGAGTTTTTCGATGCGGGGAAAGCCTTGGCGTTTCAGCCTCCAGCGGCTGGAAACAATATTGCCGTGATCACGAGTGCAGGTGGACCTGCCATCATGGCGGTGGACGAGTGTGAGTCGAGGGGAATACATGTAAGGAAGCTTTCTAATGAAACTATCCAGAAGTTTGAGGAACTAAAGAAAAAGGGTGAGATTTTGCCCTTTGCGACGAATCTAAACCCTGTTGACCTCACTGGCTCCGTCACCTCTGAGATGTTTGAGTATGGCACCAAAATACTTCTGGAGGACCCTGAGATTCACGGCATTATCGTGATCGGGCTTCATCAGGCCCCTGCCCTGCGGGAGGATTTTGTGGATAGGATAGGGAAACTGTTAAGCGGCTGTGTCAAGCCTGTAGTGGCTTGTGATATTGGTGAGACGGAGATGGCGCTGTACATTCGGTCGAGGTTTGACAAGCTTGGGATCCCCGCCTACTCGTCGCCGGAAGACGCTGCGCGAGCGATGGCTGCCCTCGTCAACTATGGATTTTACCTCAAAAGGAGTGACTATTTTGAAGAGTATGTGGCAAGGTTTGTTGCTAAGGAATGGTTGGGATAACGTAAGGTTCTAATATCTCGGTTAGTAGTTGATGTGTGAGTGGATATGATGGGTGGTTCTTCCTTCGGCCCTTTCTTTGAGGCTTCGGGCGAGTTTATGGAGTTTGAGAAGTTGAGGGGCTTGGTGGAGTTGGAGTTTGATGTGGAGGAGGCCTTTCTTGAGTTTGGCACCCCAACCTTTAATGTGGGGCTGAAGGGGGATTCAAAGCAAGCTTTTTTGAGGCTTTTTAAGCGTTTGAACGCCCTGGGTTTTGCACCGATTCTTAGGAGGAGGGAGGGTAAGGGCCTGTTGCAGGTTGTCCGTAGGCCCCCTGTGAAGCCTGGTCGTTGGGTTGTGAATGCGGCGTCATTTTTGGCGACTATGGGGACTACGCTGCTTACTGGTTATATTCTCTCGCTGGATTGGGTGAGGAGGGGTTTAATTTCGAGCCCTTTGGTGGGGGCTCTGACATTCATGGTGGCGATCATGGCGGTGCTTGGTGCACATGAGATGGCGCACAAGCTGGCCGCTCATAGGCATGGTGTGGAGGCCAGTTACCCCTATTTTATTCCAGGTCCTCCCATGCCATATGGGATCGGAACATTTGGGGCTGTTATTCAACAGAAGTCGCTGGCCCCAAACAAGGATGCCCTATTTGACCTTGGTATCAGCGGTCCGGTTGTGGGTTTCATAGCCACGATCATTGTCACCATCATTGGGGTTCGATGGTCTCTGGCAATTCCAATGAGTGAGGTGCCCAGAGGGGCGCAGATTCTTCAGATGCCACTGTTATTCGAGTTTATCACCGTGCTGTTTCCTCCTGGGGGCCGTGGCGAAGTGATATGGCTGCACCCCGTTGCCTTTGCAGGCTGGGTTGGCATGCTTGTGACCATGCTCAATTTGATGCCAACGGGCATGCTTGATGGTGGTCATGCCGTGCGGGGATTGTTGGGGCAGAGGGCGCGCAGCCTTCTCTCATTCTTGTCTGTCATGGTGTTGATCTCTCTGGGGCATTGGCCCATGGCGATCGTTGCCTTCCTCCTGTCGCTACAGCAGCATCCAGGCCCGCTGGATGATGTGTCGGGGCTCACCAAGGGTAGGAAGCTGACCGCTGTTGTTCTTGTTTTGATTTTCGTGCTTAGCGTGGCTCCGATCTGGCCATTATTTTAGCTTGACAAGTTATCTGTTAAGGATTTGATGACGGAAGGAGGGTTGTCCNTAGGGTTTTGAGGCGAGCCCGCACGACCTTAAGGCATTTGATTTCCTTCACCAAACTCCTTGTTAAATATGGTGTAATGGGGTTTCTGTGTCAAAATCGGCGAGGATGATCCTTCCTTCATCAGCAACCTTTTGTCATCCTATGTCTCCTCCGAGGAGCAATCTGACCGTTGGATAATGGTCGTCATCGAACTTGACCCATAGGGCCTCCTCCACCATGTCATCTTCATAATCATTTTAAAGAAAAAGGGAGGTTGAGGTGCCCGCTTTACGCAGGCATCCTCCGATGGATCATCACGACGGCGATGATGGCGAAGATGGCCGCTATCAGGGAAAGGGCGGTTATCACGTATATAAATAGTGGGACGCCCACCGTCACTCGAGATAGCTCATCTAATTTGACCTTCATGTCACCTGCATCAGTTTTGATGGTGGCGGTGGTTCCATCGATCTTCGACACTGTTCCCTTGATGACTCCCACGTCGGTATTGATGGTGGCAACCGACCCGTCGATAGCAACCACTTTGGCTTTGATGTCACCCAGCGTGGTGGTTACGTCGCCTATTTTGGTTGAGATGGTGACGAGGTCACCGCTGACTTTGGTTATCTTGGCGTCGAGGTCTGAGAACTTGGCCGTTATGGTCCCGACGGCCGTGTCAATTTTGGCCAGGATGTCGCCCTTGGTGCCGACGATGAGTTGGGTTAAGGTGGCGTTGATGGCGCTGAGGGTGGCGGTCATGGTTCCCAGCTTGGTGTCGATGACGGCCACACCATCCTTAATGGCCACTATTTTTGCGTCTAAGTCGCTGAGCTTGGTGGTTATGGTGTCCACCTTGGTCTTGATGTAGGCGATGTCCGCGGCTGTCTCAACGCCGATGAGCAGGGCGCCTGCACCGCTGATCCTCTCAATAGCCAAGGAACCAGCGAACCAGCGTGTTGCATTGTCCCACATCCAGACGGTCAGCAGAAGGATTCCTGGTTCTCCGTTGGGCATGATGAAGGATGCGTAAACCCAGGCACCATCGTACCGCGCCACGGACCAGCCAGTTTCGATCGGGTA
>LIHJ01000075.1 GCA_001399805.1 Candidatus Bathyarchaeota archaeon BA1 | reverse complement strand
CAATTCTCACTCGTATTAAGGCAGTTATGTACGGATGCGTTTAGTGTCGTGTACGAATTATCCTTCTCCACTTCCAAGTTGTAAACGTAGCCGTTGTATGCCGCTTCATCCACTCTGCGCACTGGAACGTATACGTATTTATCGTCCACCCAGCCTCGTTGATAGGTCATGGTCCTCTGTAGGGTGAAGGGATGATTGTACCCTAGAATATGAGAAGCCTTGTTAAGCTGTTCTCCGCCTATCTTAATGACTGAAAGATTCTTATATCTCAGTACGGACGGGATTAGGCCTAATCGAAGGATGATCATCTTTAACTGAGTTGCTAAAACTTTAGAGATGGTAGCGTATTGAAAAGTCCTCTGATCACCACGCCAAATCCCCCTGAACAGCCCTTTTTGCTTCTCAACGGGTAAGGTTAGGAACCATTCAGGCAAGGCTTTATTATCCGCGCCCGTACCGAACAAGTTCTTAAAGAAATTAGCAAGCACGTTTGAACACACCACAAGCTGAATGCCTTTGCTATCCTTCGGTTTACAGGGAGTTGGAGCTACACCGAAAAACCTCTGCATCAATGAGGTAACGTCAGATTGATATTCTTCTTCGTTAACGTGAAAACTAAATATTAGTTTGCTGCCTTCCCATTTCGATTTCGAGACATAAACCGATCCTTCGGCCAAGTAATACCCAACCAATCGGCAGAAATCTTTGTCCACCACTATCTTGTTGGGTATCTTGTTAACTCTGAGCTCCCTCTCCACACCCATATCTTGAACGTATTTTCTTGCAGTACTCCAATGTATGTTATATTTTCGGTAATCCAGGAGCAATTGATCTACTGCCCTTTGGTCAAGTTTTCTTCTATGGTACTCATCAGCCGGGGAAACATAGTCTCCGTAGATTTTAATCGGAATATTCACTACGTCGGAGACCTTAACTTCGCGGACATTGCCATTTTCCTGCAAAACAGGGTACAGTAAAACATCTCCAGCCTCAAGCTCCTCTGCCGCGATCCAACGTGGAGCGTAATCTTCGTAGAAACGGTGCCTACAGGTCCCCTTTTTCGCACAAGACTTTTTACAAATCGTGTTTCGGTTGCTCGGGTAATGGCACCGCCGAGTTTTTATCGCAAGAATCGGGTGTTCCGGGGTTGCTAATAACGGCTCATTCGAATAACACGGCAAAATTTTCATCAATTTTCCGGCATACGGATGTCTAAACGTCTGCGTTATCCTTTGATATCCACCATCATGTGTCAATACATAATCGCCGACGTGGAGCCGCTCTATCTTTTCAGGCCTGCCATCCGTGACTATTTCGGTCCCTGGAGGCAAACAATGCCATTGATAGCCCTGAACCGCAGCCGTCTCCAGCCTCCGATAATAATCGTCCACCGCCTCAACAATCCCAGCCTCGTTGTTATTCCTTTGATTGTTCCACCGGTTTCTCAGATTCCACCTGTTCCCACGGAAATTTAAGCGATTATTGTTATTACGATAGTTGTTATTGAGACGGTTTCTATTGTTGTATCTCCTGTAGTTCGGGTTCTCAAAATACCACAAAAACTGATGAAGAACATCTGGAGGAGGGATAAAGTCAGAATCGAAGACACAAACATACTCAGTTCTAGGGTCTGTGTGCCTGAGGGCCTCGTTCAAGGCTCCTCCCTTGTAGCCACTCCTCTCAGCTCGATGAACGATCTTCACCTGCGGGATGTTCGTGCAGTTGTTGGAGAGAACCTCCACGGTCTCGTCGCTGGAGTCGTCCACCACCACAACCTCATAATTCTTGTAGTCCAAGGAGGCGCATGCCTTTATTATCCTCTCTATCACATTCTTCTCATTATAGGCTGGAAGGTGGATGGAAACGAAGGGCTCGCGATTCTTCCACCTATTACTAAAATTCAGCTTGTTATGGTAGTTTCTCCAGTTGTTATTCCTCCACCTGCGGTTGTTCCTCCAATTGTTATTATTAACGCCAACAACGTTTATCTTATTGTTGCCGAGTAGGACCGTCACGATGGAGACGTAGTACCTCACGGCATACATGAAGAACAGGATGCCAGCGGCTAGGGAAACCGCCGCGAACACCTGCCCCAGCAGCTCAGTGAACGCCGTGACCCTTCCCTACCTGCTAGCTTTGTGTATTTCTGTGCTACACATCAACAATATATCGAATTTTTGATATATTTGAAAATCTCTACATGCGCTCCCAATATTTAAGCTTTACGCAAAAAGGCCCTGTTGAATCTTCGGGACTTGCTGAATTTTAGTCTTGTGATGTTACATTTCGGGACTTTTAATCAACTTAAAAGGAGGTGATAAAGGAATGGAGGAAAAGAAAGAGCCAAGAGGACATTGGGGTGTATCCTATCTCATCGACGATTTTTATGAGGAAGTCAAGAAGGCGGCGGCATCACAAACATAGAGCGTGTCGTCTTAAGGTTGAGGAGGACGTGGACCGCTTAATGCACAGCCTAGACCACTGCTTGCTAATGGCCAACAAATTCTCGGAAACCCGAATGTTACATAAGGATGAGGTCGGCATGCGAAACGTTCTTAGAAGCATTAACAGAACTCGAAAAAGGTAAATCGTGCTTCTCGGGGCTTTTCCGTATTAAGTAAACCTTTGTTTGTGGCAGTAACCCACAGATCAAAGCTTAAGCTATATTCGCTATCGACATGCTCTCTTATGTTAGTATTCTTTATCATAGGGTTCAAGTTTAAATAATTTAACAAAATCCTTCGGCGTTATATACTCTCTTACATCGGCTTCCTCGTAATCCTTATCGTAAGCCACAAGATGTATTAAGTTTTCGTGCCTAACCGCAGCCACATTTTCTAAATCCTTATCCTTGATTTTGCCCTTCAATACGTCCATTTCAGCCTTTATATCGCTTTTTCTTACGATGTGGGAAGACAATTCCTGAACAAAATTTCGCGCCAAAAAGGCGGCTTCTCTGCTAAAATTTTCTCTAAAAAATCTCTCCACCTCCTCAATAACCAGCTCGGATGTAACTACCTCAAACTCGCCGAGCTGAGCCAAAAATAAAACGAGCCTAGAATTGCATTCTTCAAGTCTGCCGAAGATGAAGACCATGGAGTCTAAGTAAACCCTTCTAGGCTTCTTGCTCAAGCCTCTTTAAAGCCTCCACAATCTCTTCATGCGTCATCTTCTTACCAGTTCTTCTTATTTCCTCACCCAGCTCCCGCCAATAATGCATGGACGGCTTAAAAAGGCCGAAATTCTCACCCAGCCTTAAGACTCCCGCCCGAATTGCCTCCGACTTGGTGGCGAAATACCCCCTCCTCACAAGTTCATTTAAAACCTCTGCTGCAACGCCGCTTAGCCTAACCAATAATTTTTCCTCAACCATAATCCTCGCCTACTAACAAAATTATATAAAAATGTTATCTTATAAATATTTTGAAAAGTTCAAATGGTACAATTCAGGCTTAAACGTTTCTTGGGATCGCGCCGTATCATACTCCATCTCAAATTCTACAAGATGACCTCACCTGGATACCGGCTCTTGAATTCTGGTTTGGTCAACGGTTCCATCAGTTACCTTATTCCATCTTCCAGGCTCATAGATCACGTCACTATTTCAACTAGGAAACTACTTATCGCTATCGTAGGACTTATCAGGCGTCTTTTTGTTATGTTGTTGCAATCTTGGGGTTTTGGATTTGCTCAGCTATAGCCCACTTCTACTTTCAGGAACAACACAAAAACGTAGGGGGTAGGTTGAGAGCCTATAGCCATAGGCTAATGGCTCTTGCGAGGCGAGCCAAAAAACNTGGTGTTGGAACGCGGAGGCTTAGGGATTAAATTTACATTGTGAACCCCCATGGTAAAAAGTTAAGTGCGCGCGCTTGTGGTCTAAGGCGCCTATGTCTTGATACGGATGTTCTCATAGACTACCTAAGAGGACCTTCACAGGCGGAAGTAAACGGATGACGATAGATCATCGGCAAGTTGCAGGGTGAGAAAGTCGTTCAGAGTTACGTGCCATCCCGTGTTCTAGCGTAGACCCCGATGCCAACCCCTCAGCCCAAAGAAGAGATGGACGATGGCGAATTTAATGCCATTCATCCCACCTTAAAATCGTGGGTTTTCTGGCTAACTTCTATAAGCGAACACAAGTGATATATCGCAAAATACCTATTAACGACCAACTAGGTGGGTGACTTGCTGGACAGAGAGGCGTCGGTATCCGAGTTTAAGCGGCGCTTTGCCAGGGACTTCCTCGACGTGTTCGTGCTCAGAATCCTTCAGGCAAGCCCCCTCTGGGGATACGGGATCATATCCAAGATACAAAGCGATTTCGGTGTCAGAATAGGGTATGGTGTCATGTACCCCCTCCTCAAATCACTGGAAAGAGACGGCCTCATAAAAAGCAGATTAGAATTCAAGGGTAAGCGCAAAAGGAAGGTCTATGAAATCACATCGAGGGGCGCGGAACTTGTTGAATCCTACTATGAGTCCTTAAGGGAGCAACTGCATATGAGGGACATAACAGCAGCAAAAAGCCTTTGACCCCGCTGCTTGTGTGCATCGTCTTATGAGGTTCCTGGAAGACCTTCGAGCCTTTCAGCCATCTCATACAAGTACTTAGTGAAGGGATGCTCAGGCCTCTCAAGGACAAAGATGGATTCCCTACTGCTTCGAAGCACATCGCAATAACAGGGAATCATGTGTACAATTGGTTGAGCAAAAGTTTTACTAAGTTGGCGGGACAACCCATCCCTCTGCTCCTCGGACGACAGGGACTCAATGGGCACCTTATTCATGAGGATCACACTCTTCTTCCCAAAGGCTCCGTAAACATCATTAATCATGCGCCGCGTCCCTTCCATATCCAACACATCCATGGTTGCCACCACAACTGAAAAGTCAGAGCTAACAACGGCATTTACAGATGAGAACGTTATCCCCGGGCTGGTATCATAAATGGCATAATCCATGCTCATCTCATTCAAAAGAACAGGCTTTAGGGCGATGAGCTTTTGAAGAGCCCTCATCTCCCATCTCTTATCCTTGCCCATCACCTCCCGAACAGCCTCTATGGAGGGGTTTGCCAAACCCACCAAAAACTTCCCCTCGGTGCCATATCTTTCAGCTAGATTTTTCAAGACATCCCCTATTGAACAACGCCCATCCAAAAAATCATTCATCCAATAGTCGATGAGTCTATAGTCCCCCATTCTAAACACGGTGAAGAGGCTTGGGGCTCGGAAGTCAAGGTCGAATAGAGCCACATTCCTCCCTTCACGGGCCCAGATCATGGCCAAATTAACAGCAATCAGGCTCTTCCCTGTTCCGCCCCTGCTGGAGTGAATCGCTATCACCTTGCCCATCACTCACCACCTGTTATTTTCAATGCAGAAGTATACTTTGTGGCCCTCTCTCCCCCTTTTCAAATGCCCTAACTTCACTAGCTGATTCAGATAGCCGCTCTCCACGGCCCTCGCCCTCCCCGTCTCCTTCGCAACATCCTCAGCGGTTGACCTGCCCAGCTTATTGATCGCCATCGCCGTTATCCTCAAATGATCCGGCAACGACAACAAGGTCATCACATCGAGAGGCTCAGCCCCAGTCACACCTACGGCTTTAATCATCCCCCTCAGCTTCTTAATAACCTCATCGGTGTTTCTCGCTTCCACAACTGATATCTTATAGACGCCAGCCAGCTTTTTGCCAGTGTCGCTAAGTTTGGGGAACGCTATGAGAATCGACTGGGCCGGATTCGTGTCGAAGGCCTTGGCAAACATGGCTATCAGCGGTTGCTCGTTGACGAGGGAATTTGAGATGGCTAAGTCAACAACGGTCACATTCCCGGTAACACCTTCGCGGGAGGCCACAATGTCAAACAGATGTCTTGTGGTGGATCTTCCCTCAATGGAGCCTGGGCTTTCTGTTTTAAATCCATTCTTTTCAAAAAACTCCTTGACGGGGGCTATGATAAGATATTTGGATGCTTCATGGATTACCTCATCGCTTAAACTGTAGCAGTAAACCTCCTTACACACAGCCCCATCAAACGTAAAGCTTCTTCCACATGCAGAGCAGAAATAGTGGGGGACCGGGGCCTCAAAGGTTTTACTGCAGTCATTGCAACGCCAAGCCTCTATCCTCCTATAATCCACACCGACCTCTGTTAACGCCTCATGACACTTGGGGCAAACAAGCTTCTCCTTCACATGGAAAAGAGCCTCAGCATCAATATACCCACAACGAATGTGCTCGATCGCCAAAGCCTTTCCAACATTAAGCGACTTACAACTAGGACAACAATAACCAGTAAAAACATTCACAGAATTACAATAGGGACAAAAAACAACCCTACCACACAACTCCTCCCTCAAAACGCCAGCCTCAGTGAGGCTCCTCAAAAACCCCTCCGTAGCGAC
>LIHJ01000044.1 GCA_001399805.1 Candidatus Bathyarchaeota archaeon BA1 | reverse complement strand
GCGAGGGTTATAGCTGAGGAGATGGGGTGCGAGGTCATAACAGCTTACGACGTAGGTGTAGCAGGGATACACAGACTCTTCCCCCCTCTTAAAGAGATGATTGAGAAGGATGCGGACGTAATTGTGGTGGTTGCAGGAAGGGAAGGGGCACTGCCTTCCGTAGTAGCGGGTATGGTCGATGTCCCGATAGTGGCTGTTCCAACTTCGATTGGATATGGTTTAGGCGAGAAAGGTGTCAGCGCCTTAATGGCTATGCTTCAAGCCTGTTCGCTCGGCCTTGCCGTCGTTAATATCGATGGTGGAGTTGCAGCCGGGGCCATAGCCGCTCTAATCGCTAATCGTGTTGCCAAATTTAAGGAAAACTAAGGCAGGCGATCACGGGCTAAAAATATTAATCAAAGCGTTGGAGTTGGTGCGTGGAAGTTCACGCGCTCTTTTGATAGAGTCTTAAGAGAGTCCTTAAATCCACATGTGAATCTTCATAGAGTGGCCTTTGAATGTTCACATGGGCGTTGTCCAATTCTACTATGAAAACGTGGATAGGCGAGGTTTAATCCTCGCTTTCCGTATAGACCAAGAATCCGGTTAAAGGCATCATTCTTGAGAAGTTTGGATCTTACCGCGCGCGTACATACTATTCCTGTAACTGACCTTGAGGCAAAAGGCCTTTAACTTTCTCAGAAAACTTTTTAACATCTTCTGCGGCCTCCATAACCAATGATGATGGTAACCAAGCCTCATAGAAGTTCTGATGTAGGGTTGTTGCGACTAACCATAGGGTTCGAATTTGGGGATCCCGCGTCTCTTCCCAGAGTTTCGTTACAAATTCGTGAAGTTCGCCGTGGCTTTTGATGTCTAAGCCCCTCGATGCCGCAACCGCCTTAACTATCTCTGCCGATGCCCCCCATAACTTTTCAGATGCTTGGACGTAGTCTTCCCTAGCCAAGAACCCGTCTGCATCCTTCAAGTATTTTTCATGGAGCTTAAGGTAATAGTCGGCCTTCTCGTTTGAGTTCAGAGTCTTCGGGTTAAGAGCCTCCACTATAAGTTCGTCTACCGAGATCCCTCTTTTCCGGGCGTCCGTTTCTAGCTTTTTGTAAAGCTTTTCAGGTATTAAAACTGAAGCCATACTTCCTCGCTCATCTAATAACAAGCATTCCTTTAATATTTATGTTTGTTTACTTCTGTTACGTCTTCGGGACTTAGGACGCTAACTTAGCGCGCGTGTATCTAATTCGCCGATAAGGAGGTGAATGCTTATGGAGGCTGAGCAGCAAGAACTCGTCGAGAAAATACAGAAGCTGAAGAGGGTAAGAAAGCAATAATAACCTTAAGCAAGTCACTCGTCCCCTTGATCCGACGACTCAAAAAAGACGAAGACATGAAACCACCCTCCCTCATTATACGCGGACCTAATTTTGCGTGCGTACGCCAAAAACTCAGCATAGACTTCGATTTTTAAGAGACTTTGTGTTCTCGACCTGATAGGCATGTACTGCACTCTTTAAACCTAGAGGAGCTTGCCTTCAACCAGTTAACGACATCCTCATAACTCTCAGAGTAATAAATTCCACCAACTAGCTTCTGAGGATCCATTCTTCTAATCCACCTGCAACTGCTAGTATGAATCACCATGCCCGCTGGGTCAATATTCATGATGTATCCGCCTTGCAGACTGGCTTTGTTCAGTGCCTCTGTACTCATTAGCTTCCTAATTTTATCATGAGATTTTTCGCACATTAGCCATCATTGGAACGCCATGTATCGGACCCTCCTTTGAGAACCTACCGGCTCCTGAGTAAGATCTCCTTGAACCGCACTTTTCAAGGATTAAACCATTTAGCTCCAGTCTTCTATTAGTTCGAAGTTCCTCAAGGACGGCTTGGAGTCCACCATGCTGATTAAAAAATGCTCGCCAACACTCGTTATGTAAGGACCTCTTAAAGGGTTGGACTGAGGTTTAAGGAGGCCTGCAGTTGGAACAAATAAAATGCCCAAAATGTGGCTCGAAATGGGTTGAAAGAGTTGAGGAGGATTACTATTCTCCAGAAGCAGATGAGTTCGGTTGCTACGAGTATGAGTGTCAAGATTGCGGCTACACATGGGAAGTTGGGTGGGAATGGTAACGGATTTAAACCAGACTAGGGAGCCAGAATACAAACCCAAAACATGACAAAAGAACAGAAAAAAGAGGAGTTTGCGGGGGATATCACCACTTCTTACGGTAATAATATTTGCCCACAACTATCAGAGGCCAGAAATTCAAGATATTGCCGACCACGTCGGTGACAGCATTGAGCTAAGTCGAAGGGCCATGGAGGAAAGGGAAGCTAGAATTATTGTTTTTCAGCCGTTGATTTCATGGCCGAATCAGCCGCTATTCTAAACCCAGATAAAAGGGTTTTCCTGCCAAGCCAAGGCGCTAGGTGCCCAATGGCACAGATGCTCCCATACGAAAGTGTTAGAATGTGGAAAAGTAAGCACAAGAATATACCTATTGTCCTTTATGTAAACACGCTGGCTGAGGCAAAGGCGGAATGCGACGTTTGCTGCACATCGGCAAATGCGGTAAAAATCGTGGAGTCGCTCAACTCCGATGTCGTCCTCTTTGGTCCTGACCACAACCTGGCATGGCATGTTCAGCAATAAATATTTTTATCTGGTCTAAACGTGGTTTTTGCGGGCGGTTGCCCATCCGATGCCCCATGCTACGCTGAAAACCAAAAATAGTCCAATTAGACCGCTAATTAACTTAGTTGCGTAGGGATTTTCTGTGACATGAATGGTGTAGTCAGGCATTAAGCCGCTCCACATGGGTTCTGGCTCCTCTATGCCGAGGGATTCAGCAACTTTTTCAAGGCCATCTGGATATGTTGCGCGCGCGTTATGGTGGTCATGGCCCCTGATGGCGGAGAAAAATA
>LIHJ01000046.1 GCA_001399805.1 Candidatus Bathyarchaeota archaeon BA1 | reverse complement strand
CGTCTACCTCGACTCTTTTTTCTCCCATTGCACCGTCTAGAAAGCACCAGCATCCATGAACGCGCTGCGAATGCTCTCACCTTCTTCCTCTCTTCACCATAGGTAGGTTTCCTACACTTCTTAATACTAGCTAATTTTTGTTGGGGTTAAAGTTGCTCACTACATCTCGTCCTCATCCTGAAGGAAATGCCCAACGTCACCTCGAAGGTTTACCTCATCGCCTCTCGTTTTATGTGAAAGATAACCGTTCCGCCCGGGGTGTATGGAGGCCCTGGATCAAGGCACTGAACGTAGCCATAGTCCCCTTCCTCCTTCGACAAGCCCAGCTCTTTAAAACTGACGCCACGGCTTAAAGCAATGATCATGGATAGCATGGACCCCAACGCATGAATGCAGAGAGCGTCCGTTTTCTCAGGAACGATCTCGGGCTCTTCGATCACTATTTTCTCTCCAACCTTAAAAACAGGGCATTTGCCCCGAATGTTATCGACGGTTATGGTGAGACGATGAATCCTGTTCATGATCAACCTCCCTATGATGTGGGCGATTCTGCCAACAAAACTATATTAGTTTTATCCCTATCCAACTTTAATTTTGTGGGGAAAAGAATGAGGGCTGCCCATGTTAGGGGGCTACAAAGGGCCTTCGGCGAGAAGGCTTTGCTGCGTAAACTGAGGGTTCTCCTCGTAGAAAATCGAGGAAGATGGCCATTAACCGATTTGTATCTCACTCACCCCCTCTTGAGGTCTAGGGGGTGCACCGAGGAGTTTCGCCAGGTTGTCTTAAAGTTTATCGAGGAAAAAAGTGGGGAGGACATCTGTAGACTTGTCAACTCAGCCACTTCCACCCTGTTAACCTACATCTTGGTTGGTGGAGAGAAGGACAAAAAATGGGTGCAAGATACAATGGGGTGGCTTAAGCAACAGCAACTCAAGGATGGCGGGTGGCATTGGAAACCCAAAGGGGAATTGCCACTTAATGCAAGAAGTGAGGCATGGAGCACCGCAATGGTATTCGCTGCCCTGAAAACAATTGATGGAGCCAACACTGGGTACATGGATGCCATCCTTGAGTTTTTAAAGCGTGATTGGAAGGAGAGGGGGTGGGGAGGCTCTCCTGAGGTCACCATGATCTATCTTAGCATAGGAGGGATTAATGGGAATAACCGCATAATGAAAGAGGCAATACAACCGCTTAGGGCGAGCCAGCTACCCAATGGGGCATGGCCAGGCTACAGCAGAAAAACTTGTGAGGGAGGCATATTCAAAACATGCGTGATTCTCAATGCGTTAACAGCTGCTGGTTTGGGGCTAAATGACGAATCGGTTTTGAGGGGCTTAAAGTTTGTGGAATCCAAAATCGATAGGATCCTAAATGCCAGGTGGGGAGGGGTCCTCATACAAGGACTTTGTAGCCTTGCAAGTGCCCTTCTACGTCTCGGCTTGATTGATTAGGCCAGAGGTTCAATTCATTTATCATCAGAAAAAAGGCTTCAAGGGAGGCTTACATGAATTTTCTGTAAGATAGCAAAGACTTAAAAAAGATAACATGAGCATAGAATTTTTGAAGAGAGGGGATTGTGAGCTGATGAATCGTCGATGCCCAGCTATAATTGGTGTGGGCAGAACCAAATTCGGTGAGCAGTATGAGAGGGAGCCGGAAAAGCTGGTGGAGGAGGCTGGGCTAAAAGCCTTGGATTCCGCTGGTGTGGAGCGGAAAGACCTAGATGCCTGCTACTTCTCAGACTACTTCCTTCAGATCACCAACAAGATAGGGATTGAGGAGGGATTTCTATCCGAGCTGTTGGAACTGCATGTCCCCATGGAGAAGATGAGGTCTTTTAGCTCGGCCCTTCTCAACGCCCACCATGCGGTTCGATCAGGAAAGTATGGCAAGGTTCTTGTGGGCGGGGTCGAGAAGATGACAGATCGCTGGGATAAGATTAGGGACGACCTCATGATATTAGAGGACCCGTGGAGCTACTACGCTGGATGCACCCCGGAGGCGAACCATGAACTCATGCTTAGGGAATATGTCAAGAGGTATGGGATTTCTGGGGAATCGCTTGAAAAGTTCAACGTGGCCCTGGCGCAAATATCCGTTAAGAACCATCACCATGCGGTAAAGAATGAATATGCCCAATTCCGGAGAGAGATCAGCCTGGATCGAGTCTTGAAGGAGAGATCTAGGGCGCGTAAACCCTTGGGGCTCTACGATTTCGCCCCCATCTCCGATGGCGCCACAGCCCTCATTCTAGCAAGCCCAAAGATTGCGAAAGCATATTCTGACATACCCATCTATATTATTGGGTCCTCCTCCGCCACGGATTATGTCACCTTCCCCGCGCGTGAGAACAGAACAGGATTCATAGCCAGTGCAATAGCGATGAAAAACGCACTCAAAACGGCAGGCATACAGGTAAGTGACATCCAAATAGCGGAACTCTACGATCAATCCACATTGCTAGAGATGGTGTCCCTCGAAGATATGGGCTTTTCAGAGAGAGGAAAAGCCTGGCTTGACATTCACAATAGCCGTAACCATTATGAGGGCTTTTATGAGATTAGCGGAAAACGACTATTCGTGAACACGAATGGCGGCTTAAAGGCGGATGGGAACCCACTAGGCGCTACGGGTGGAGCCCAGATCTTTGAGGTTGTTAAGCAGCTGAGGGGTGAGGCTGGAGAGAGGCAAGTGGATGCGGGTAAAGACCTACGGTTTGGGTGCGTCCTGGAACTTGAGGGGTTCGGGACCAAGGCATATGTCCACCTCTTGATGAGGGATTAACATGAGTAGTGAACCCATTGAGCGAAGGGTTTCCTACATTGGAGATCGACTGAGGGGCAGTCAATGTAGCCTCTGTGGCAAAGAATACTTCAGGCCAAGGGACTATTGTGGGGAATGTGGGAGAAAGAGCTTTAGCAAAATGAGGGATGTCGACTTCTTTTATGAGAAGGGCAGATTAGAGGTTTGCACCATTGTCAGAGAGCCAACAAATAAATTCGTAAAATTGGGATCCTACGTTTACGGCATTGTTTCATTTCATGATGGAAAGGTAAGAGTCCCAGGTAGATTGACGGACCGCATCCTAAAGGATAGGGAGATAGACCTATCCAGCCTTGAGGATAGGGAGGTCGTTCCAAGATTCAGGAGGAGGTGCGCCGTAAAGCAGAGCGACATCATCCCAACCATTTCCTTAGCCTTCACACCTGCTGACGAGTACTATCCACATCAGGAACATAAGATCGTGAAACCAGAAAAGGAATATGAAACGCCGGGGATCGTTGGATACGGCGTCTACGTATCGAAATTTAGAATCAAGGAGGGGAATATGGAAAGATCGGTACCGTTTATAGATGAGGACGCCATCACCGCTGCGGCGGAGGCTGGAAAGATGGCCCTAATCCACTCAGGTGTGGATCCTTCACTTATCGGTAAAGTTTACGTGGGCTCAGAGTCTAACCCATACACTGTGAAGCCTATAGCCTCTAAGGTGGCCCAGGTGTTGAAGCTTGGTGAGGAGGAGAAGATGGAGGGTGTACAAGGCGTGGATGCCATCGACACAGAGTTTGCGTGTAAGGCTGCCACAAGCATGTTTAAGGACGCAGCCGCACTCGTGTATTATCCCGGCGCCCGCACACCCTATGCCATGGTGATAGGTACCGACAACTCCCAAGCCGCACCAAGAGATGAACTCGGTGGAGAACTCGACTTCTTCGTCGGCTTCGGTGGCACCGCCTTCATCTTCGGCATGCACGATGTCATCGCCGAGGTGGAGGGCTGGTACTCCTGCACATCGGACACCCCAGACTTTTGGAGAAGGGACCTAGAACCCTACCCTAGACATGGTGGTCGATTCACCGGTGAACCCGCCTACTTTAAGCACATAATAAAGGCGGGTCTAAAGCTCATGGAGAAACTGAGGCTCCAACCCAGCGACGTGAACTACTTTGTTTCTCATCAGCCGAACATCGGCTTTCCCATCAGGGTGGCAATGGAGTTGGGCTTCAAGGAGGAGCAGTACATGCCCGGCTTACAGGTGGCGAAGTTCGGTAATACGTATTCTGGATCCTCACCCACCGGGTTGGCAGCCATCTTAGACAAGGCCAGGCCCAACGAGAGAATCATGATTGTCAGCTACGGTTCTGGGGCGGGCAGCGACGCATACTCCCTCATCACCACCAGCCAGATAGAGGACAAAAAACCTCGACAAAAGTTCACTATCCAGTATCAGGCCGAAAACAAATGCATTGAGTACGTGGACTATGACACTTACAGGAGGTTGAAGCTGGGGTTTTGACAACCCTGGAATGGCCCAAGCGAAATTTGGACAAACACTGAATGCGGAAGGGTGGAAGGATGTGATAAACAGTTGGTTGGGCTTGAGATCCTCAAGGTTTTTTACTCCCCATTTAAGGCGTTTGAAGAAATCGTGAAGAAACCTGACGCAAAGGGGCCCCTCCTAATTTTTGGGCTCGTCTTGCTCGCTACGATGGGTGCGCAGTACGTTAACGCCTCAAAGATATTCCTTGAAACCGAGACCCCAGGAGAGTATGCGTGTTTGCTTACAAGAGATGTGTTTAGCGGATATCTCATCCAATCCCTAACAAATACCGCTTTCAGCTTCATCGTTAACTGGGTCATGTACTCCGCTCTTTTATTGCTGATTATCCGATTTTTTCGCGTTGAGACAGGGCCATGGCAGGTGTTTTTCATCATCACAGGATACGTGTTTTCCGTCACAATAATCTATGTCCTCGCCAACGCGCTACTAATTTCAACCCTCCCAACGCTTCGGTTGCCGCTCAAGGCCTGGAACCCGATCACGGACGAGGAAAAGAAAGCTGCGCAAATAATAATAAATCAAATTTATCAAGAAGGTTGGGGTCCCAACTTGGCATATCAGGTTGGAATCTATTTCAGTTACACGATCGATTTATGGATAGCCGGGCTCATGGCGATTGCAATACACTTTTCTCACGAGCTTCCGTGGAGAAAGGCAGTGTATGCCTCGGTAATCGCAACGGTCATTAACCTCTTCCTGAGGTCTTTCATCCTTGGTTAGCAGAGCCACTTGTGAATCGTGCTTAGAACTTCTATAGACACACATATAGAGACGCAGTTAGGAGACCTCTATATGGTCCAAAAAGGCTTTTAAAGGTGTTTACCTTGGAGGTTCCAGTCATCAGTTGCAAACTTTTCCTCTCGGAGCTTTTCAGCGAGGTGCCACTCGTAATCCGTTAGCTCCCCTTCTATGAGACTTGTATTCAATGCCCTTTCAAAACCCCTTACCAGGGCTTGATGGGCATCCTCCATTGATATGCTGTACCCTAGCTCCTGCTTTACGGATGTCAACCGCTCCTGAGCCACCTTTAGCACATCCATTAGTGTCTTGGCCCATGGAACCCTTAGGAAGGTGAACATTTTCTCTAGGTCTATGTCCATCAAAAACGTTCCGTGTTGAAGCAGGACGCCTCTTCTGTGATGTTGGGCGCTTCCCGAGATTTTCCTTCCACCTATGGTAATATTCGGGCACTGTTTTGGGTCTCCTGGATGGAAATCGGCGCGAATTCCCAAGACCTTTGCCGCTTCAATGAGCCCATTGCATATCATATTGTAGGCGGAAACCACGTCCACGAATCCCAGTTCCTTTTCGTTGACGATCACGCTGTAGGTTATTTCGCCGTCATGATCGTGGTATACGGCTCCTCCACCTGTAATTCTTCTCACAATGTCCACCCCATGCCTTCTACAGTTTTCAACATCAACCTCCTTGAAAACGTCTTGAAAACGCCCAACTGACACGGCTGAGGGTTTCCACTTGTAAAAGCGCAAGGTGCTCGGCACTAACCCCGCTATTCGAGCAGTCATAACGGCCTCATCAACAGCCATGTTCGTGAAGGCGTCGTTGGTCTCTAGTCTTAATAGCCTCCATGCACTCAACTTACCCACCACTATCATACGTGGCGGATCCTTTAAATTAATTTGAATTTCTAAGGGGCCTGGTCGAGTGGGTGGCGAAAGTCATTAAGGGATCGTGACCAATTTGTACTGGAGGCAGGAACTTGAGCGTCGTGGTTTCCATTAGTCGAGAAGCGCTCGGAGTTATTCTTGAAAACGCTAAAGTTTTGCATCCTAGAGAGGCAATTTTGCTTTTACGTGGTAAAGTGGGTAAAGATGCAATTCTCATATCCGAAGTTCTGGTTCCTCCAATGGCAAGATACGGAAGGGGCTTTGCCAGTTTTCCGTTGCATATGATGCCCATCGACTTCTCTATAATCGGCACCGCGCATTCCCATCCATCCGGAAATTTAAGGCCCTCAATTGGAGATCTAAATCGATCTTTGGGTAGGATTATTATGATCGTGGCTTTTCCATATCTGGGGGAAGGAAATGTGGCAGTATACAATCGTGCGGTGAGAGACAAGTATTGAGGGTAAGTAATGCAAGATAGCGCAGGGCAACGAAGAGGTTAGCACGCGCTAAACCTTAGCACCTGGGATATCGATAGCTGTTAGCTTCACTCAGTTTCGGGCATGATCTAAAGTAACCGATGCCAAGATGGACTGGCCCAAGAATAGTAAGGTGAAAAGAAGCTGTTTAAGGATTTTTCACGATAAAAGGCAATAAAAACGCATTTTGGAAAAATGCAGAAAAACAAAGC
>LIHJ01000047.1 GCA_001399805.1 Candidatus Bathyarchaeota archaeon BA1 | reverse complement strand
GAAAACGCCATTATTTTTGAACAAAAGGATGAGGGGGAGGAAATCGGCTTCGGCGTGATCATCGTTGCCACGGGATTCAAGCCATACGATGCTGAGAAAAAGGGTCAGTTCAAGTATGGCGTATGTAGAAATGTGATCGCGGGGCTTGAGTATGAGCGACTATGCAGCCCCAATGGGCCCACGAATGGGAGAATCGTGAGAATCGACAACGGGGAAAGGCCGAGGAGCGTTGCATACATTTTGTGTGTCGGCTCCAGGGAGGTGCAAAATCACAGTTATTGTTGCAGAGTTGGGTGCATAAACGCCCTAAAACATGTCTACCTCTTAAAGGGTCAATATGGAAACGAAGTGGACACATATATTTGTTACACGGACATGCGAGCGGTCGGAAGGAGAGCCGAAGAATTCTATCGAAGGGTGAGGGAATCAGAGGTCAACCTCATTCATGGCGAACCATCCGAAGTTCGAGAGCTCCCCGACAGGTCGTTAACCATCGACGTGTATGACAAGGCAACCTCCAAGCTGCTCTCCATCACCGCGGATCTCATCGTCTTAGAAGCGGGATTAGAGCCAGAAACTGACCTTCAAAAAACGCTTGGAATTTCATTGGGCGAGGATGGCTTCTTTAAGGAAGCGCACCCAAGCCTCGCAACCAACGAAGCGCCCATTAGGGGAATATTCTTAGCAGGAACAACACAGCAGCCAATGAATATAGCGGAGACAGTGGCGCACGCTTCCGCCGCAGCCATGAAGGCACTCATTTCGATACTAAAGTAAGATTTGATGGAGCCTCAAACCGAAAACAATAAGCAAACACTTTGAGAATGTAGGGTCGTTTAGAAGGCGAGAACATTGAGGAAGATGATTCCTATTAATATGCCTCAAATTGACAACAGAGAAGTTAAGATGGTCACCAGGGTTTTGAGGAGCCGAGTGTTGACCACTTCTCTCGGGGATGGACCCATGGTTAGGATGTTAGAACGGGCCTTTGCAAGGTTTGTGAGGGCTAAGCATGCTGTCGCAGTCAATAACGGGACCTCTGCTCTGCATTTGGCTCTTTTAGCGGCTGGAGTTGGTTCAGGCGATGAGGTGATCATTCCAAGCTTCACGTTTGTTTCTACTGCCGAGGTCGTGGCATTGATAGGCGCAAAGCTGGTCTTTGTGGACATCAACCCCCAAACCTATAACATCGACCCTCAAAAAATCAAGGAGGCTATCACGGCGAAGACGAGGGTGGTCATGCCAGTCGATCTGTATGGGCTGCCAGCGGAAATGGAAGCCATACGGGAAATCGCTCAAAGGCATAATTTAATCCTCATAGAGGATGCAGCCCAAGCCCATGGAGCCAAATACAAGGGTAAGCCGCCTGGATATTTTGCGGACATGGCGTGTTGGAGCTTTTATGCGAGTAAAAACATGACCACTGGTGAGGGTGGCATGGTCACCACCAACAACGATAAATATGCGGAAACGTTGCGTTGTATCCGTTCACATGGGGAGAGGGAAGACTATAGGTCTCTCATGATTGGGCACAACTATCGCATGCCCGAGATGGAAGCAGCCATAGGATGTGTGCAGCTCCGTAAGCTTCCGGGATTTCTTAGAAAAAGACGGGAAAACGCTAGGCTCTTAACAGAAAGACTTGCCGAGGCCAAACGATTACAACTGCCCATCCAACCACGAAATCATAAACACAGCTGGTATCTCTACACGGTTCGACTTCGAGACGCCGATGCGGCAACAAGAGACAAGGTCGTGGAAGAGTTGAGAAAGCGCGGCATCGGAGCTGCCATATACTATCACACTCCGATTCATCTCATGCCATACTACCATCAATTCGGGGAATACCACCTTCCTGAAACGGAAAAGGCTGCTCAACAAGTGTTTTCCCTACCGATCCATCCAGGTGTGACGTTGAGGGAAATCAGCCATATTGGGGATTCCATCGTAGAGGTGCTCAAATGACTAATCTGCGGTTTTTAAATCATTAAGGATAATTTCTATATTGGGGATTGGAATCAGTCAAAAGCTTATATAGAAGTAAGATGAGGATGTCCATGTCGAGTTAATGAATCTCTCCAGCAGTAAAGTGGATAAGAATGGAGTCAGATGAGGTAACTATCACCGACGAATTTGATATAATGAGTATTAATTCAATAGGGGGTTACAGGACCTCCTTAAGAAAGCTGCTGGCTTCAGCCATGTGGATGAATTGAGGATAGCACTTAATTGGCTTATGATGTAGATAGTTATGTGGACTATAAACAATCCAGAGCAGAAAATGATCGTTAGAAAGACGGTTAAGGCGAGGATATTCGCTTTAACAAGGATTAAGGGGGCATTGCTCAGGGAGGAGTATGACAATTTTCAAGCCTGTTTGCGGGGCTTCGATGCGCCCCTCTACTCCGCAACTAAACAGCAAGCCCATAGACTGCTGAGGAAGGTCAGAAAACAGAACGGTAAGGGACCAAAAAATAAGGAGTATCCCATGATCCTACGCAGAGACGTTTTTAATATAAGAAAGACTGAGAACAAGCTCGCTAAGTTCTGGGTGAAGATCCCAGTTCATCATGTGAGGGGCAGAATAAAGGTCCCAATTCAACTCCCCCGTAACCAAGAGCATCTCCTATCTTTAAGTATAAGGGAGGGGAAACTTCTATGGAAAGGCGATCACTGGTCGCTCCACATAACGGTGATGAAGGAGGTTGAGCTTAGGCAAACACAACCTCCATCCACCATCTTGGCCGTAGACTTGGGTGAACGCCGCATCGCAACATCGGTGGTGATTGCGGACGGCGTGATGAAGAATCCTAAGTTCTACGGCAAAAAGGTTCGTGGCATAAGGCGCCACTATGCATGGCTCCGTAGGAGGCTTGGAAAGAGGAAATTGCTAAGAGTTATCAAGAGGATTGGACATAGGGAGAAAAGGAAAGTGGACGCTATTCTTCATAAGATATCAAAAGGGATTGTCAGTGAAGCTAGGAGGCTTAACGCAGTCATTATCGTAGGAGATTTGAAGGGCATTAGAGATAAAGTCAAAGACAAAGGCGGAAGAATGAACCGCATAGTATCTCATATGCCGTACTATCACTTAACACAAATGATAACCTACAAAGCATTATGGGAAGGCATATTGGTCTACAAGATTAGCGAGGCTTGGACGTCCAAGACTTGCCACAGATGCGGAAGAGAAGGCGAAAGGCTCAGCCAAGCCAGGTTCAAGTGCACAAATTGCAGACTGGACCACTTCAACGCCGATCTTAACGGAGCCATAAACATAGCGGAGAGGTTCTCCTCGTACATCGGGGAGAGCAGGGCCGCATTGGACACAGCCCAAACTCTGGAGTGATGAACCGTGCGTAGCAAGGGAGCTACCAGAGAATCTCCCGACTTCAGTCGAGGAGAGTGTCAAACAATTCTGAAAAGGGGAGGTGATAAACATCGATTCTGAACATATTCGAGTGATAATTTTAGGTGCTGCGGGACGCGATAGACCTAGCGCTTAGGTCCGCGAGTTCCATAACTTCAACGTCTACTTCAGAAACAATGATCAGTATGAGGTGGTGGCGTTTACCGCCGCGCAGATACCTGGAATTGAGAATAGGGTGTACCCACCGGAGCTGGCTGGGTCAAGATATCCGGAGGGCATACCAATCCATTCTGAAGAAGAACTGCCGACCTTAATTAAGGAACATAACGTGGATCAAGTAGTTTTCGCGTATAGTGATGTATCGCATGAATACGTTATGCATAAGGCGTCTATAGCGCTAGCGAGCGGGGCCGATTTTAGGTTGATGGGCCCATCCACCACCATGTTGAAGGCTAAGGTTCCCGTGGTTTCGATTTGTGCAGTTAGAACGGGGTCCGGGAAGAGCCAAACATCGAGGAGAGTTTGCAGCATCCTGAGGAAAAGGGGCTTTCATGTGGTGGTTGTGCGGCATCCGATGCCCTATGGAGATTTACGTAAACAAGTGTGCCAAAGGTTTGCATCCTACGAGGACCTGGACAAACACGAGTGCACCATCGAGGAGCGAGAGGAATACGAACCGCACATCGACAATG
This sequence comes from Candidatus Bathyarchaeota archaeon BA1, assembly GCA_001399805.1. The sequence goes on along the minus strand of LIHJ01000047.1, from coordinate 13,692 downwards.
GAATCGTCGTATATGCTGGGGTTGATTATGAGAGGATTTTGAGGGAGGCTGAAAAGGAGGCGGACATCATCGTTTGGGATGGGGGCAACAACGACGTGCCCTTCTTCATATCCGACCTGCATATCGTAGTGGCGGACCCCCACAGGGCAGGTCACGAAATGACCTACCATCCCGGAGAGATGAACCTAAGGATGGCTGACGTAGTGATCATTAATAAGGTGGATACAGCGGACCCTAGGGACATTGAGACCGTTCGAAGGAACATATGGATGGTGAATCGTGACGCAACCATCGTAGAGGCGGCTTCACCCATAACGGTGGACAACCCCAAACTCATCAGGGGAAAGCGAGTCTTGGTGGTGGAGGATGGTCCAACCGTAACTCATGGCAACATGGCGTATGGTGCAGGAACGATCGCCGCAGAGAGGCTTGGGGCGAGCGAGATGGTGGATCCACGCCCCTACGCCGTTGGCTCCATCAAACGCACATTTAGGGATTATGGACATCTTGGGGCTGTTCTCCCCGCCATGGGCTATGGGAAAGAGCAGATAAACGAGCTGGAGCAGACCATCAATATGACGCAGTGCGATGTGGTCGTTATCGGAACCCCCATCGACCTGCGTCGGGTGTTGCTCCTCAACAAGCCCGCAGTACGAGCCAAATATGAACTTCAGGAGATTGGCACACCAACGCTTGAGAGCATATTGAGGCGTCGCTTTCCAAAAAGATAGCCTCTTGGGCTAAGTCTCTCATACATATCTTTACGGATGCCCTACGACGAGGCTGAATACGCCTTAATCGTTGATTCCAATTTTTCTTCGGCTTCACCCAGCTTCGATTTTTTCTCAGATAGCCAAGTCCTCGATAGAACAAAAGATTGAAATTCGGCTGCAACAAAGCGGCCCAGCACGTGCAGTTGTGCCTTGAGCTTTATTGTATTATGGATGTTGATCTTGAGAACGTGTCGGATCGACGGGTAAAGTGATTGTGGTTAGCGTCTCATCAGATTCGTTTTCAAGGCTTTTTTCGAGGTTTATTTTTCCCAATTCTTTTTATGAGGGAAATCAAATCTTTAGATGAGGGAGAGTTTTGGCTAGCGTTTCAAGGTTTCCCATAAGGTTCATCATTGAGGGTGTAGGGGAGGCCGAGGGTGAGCTCATCCGGTTTAGTGCGCCGAGAACGGTTGATGCAATTCTCAGGAGATTGCCGATTGAGGGTCGGGCAGCCATATGGAAGGAGGAGGTTTACTTTGAGACATTGGTGAGGATGGGGGAGGAGAAAGCGAAACCCACCGTTGAAAGGGGGGCCATCGCCTATTGGCCCATGGGAAATGCACTATGCATCTTCTATGGTGAGTCCCAGCCCTACAGCCCCGTCAACATCGTCGGGAGGGTGACAAAGAATTTGGAACTGTTTGGGCGGGTGAAGAGCGGGGCCAAGATCCGGGTGGAAAAGGTCTGATTAATGGTGTTATGGGAACACGGTCTCTGTCCAACGCTTTACGTATTCTTCGCATTTCTTCCTCACGTCGTTGCTTTGGCTTCTTCTTCCAAGTTCCTTCAGAAATTCGATGCGCTTTTCCACTGCCCTCTTCTCCGCCTCGCCTCCGTAGTAAAGCCTGCCCTCTAGGTATTCCTTCATTTGATGCGCCTTTTGAACAAAGAAGCCAGCCGCGTCAACAGGGTCGTCAACCACATATTTGTTTGCCCAGATGGCGACGTCCGCCTCACGAAGCTGACTGAAACCGCCAATCTCAACAATCTGTCTAATGTACGTCCGAAGAAATTCATAGTACTTAGCGGTCTTGATCAGCCTTAATGCCTCCCTCACCTTACATTTGAATTCAGGGCTTCCCCTCACCCTTAGGCGATGTTTGTAGCCGCTATCAATCATTTCTTTGGCCCTTTGGACCTCCTCACCAGTGAAGGCCCTCTCTAGGAATTTCACCATAACCTCTGCACCTCTAGTCATATACACGCCGCTGTATGTCTCAGATCAATGCATGTTTCCACTTAAAAGAAAACCCATTTTCATGCTTAAAGGAGCGATTATTAAAGTATTAGAGTATGATTCGCCGGTGCCTGGGGAAAATTGTGCGGAGGAGCCCTTTAGCTTGGGAGCTTGTAGATCTTGATGTTTTCACCACCGGAGACATACTCTAGGATTCCTCGTTGCTCCAGCTCCCTGAGGAGGCCCTTGGCCACGCTGAGGCGTAGGTTGAAGCGGGAAGCCACCATATAGGGCGTGAGGACCCTCATCTTCTTGATCTCGCCGATGACCTTCTCGCTTTTGGCGTCGGGCGGGATGATTCCCGCGGGCTTCTTCTCGGCGACAGCTCCACCAGACTTACCCTCCTTCCTCTCCCCCTTCCTCACCCGCATGCGCTCCATCTGCTTGAGGGTTAGCTTCTTCTTCCCACCCATATCCCTCATCTCACAATTCAAAAGGACAGCGGCTTCTTATAGGCTTTCCTATGCCTAAGCTGAAGGGAAGCCCGACGTATCAATGCGTGTTCAGCTGTCGCTTACATGAAATTATTTAAGTAGCTTGATCTCCCTTCTGAAGTCTTCCAAGGTGTATTCTGTTTTGTAGCCAGACTTTATTAAGTAGTCGATCATTTCGTGTACGGTTATGTTTGCCATTTTTGCAGCGGCCGTTATGGTGATTTTGCCATTTTTGTATTGTTGGGCAGCTTTTTGTTTTTGGTATTCTTGTATTGCGGAGACCAGCAACTGTCGTATTACGGTGGATTTGTCAGTGTTGTCCTCTTTGGCCTTTTCCTCAATAGCTTCTAGGAGTTCTTTCGGTAATCGTATTCCCATGGAAATGAGCTTACTTTCCCCCAATCTCCATAACCTCCTTTATTATTGAATCAATAATGTCGGGTTTAAACCAGCCGATTTTCTTTAGTTCAATTAAGCACTCAATTGTCTTTGCCTTTTCTATTATTCCTTTTTCAAAAAGCGAATAAATGATGGCTGGTGTTCCTATCAAGTTTAGGTTTAAGATGAGGCGATTTTTTCTTACGGTGCTGTTGTCGGAAGCCATTCTGTCGGCTTTTTCTTGGAAGTATATGGCTACGGCTTCCGCTTCTCCCTCCTTTAAGCCAAACGCCTCGAGTTCTTTGAGTGCTTGTTCACTTGAAGATGCCACAACTTTAATTAAACCCTTTTTAATCAATTTCTCTGCAACTATTGAATTAGAATAACCCTTTTCGTATCCTTCCCTTATTATTTCCTCAAAAACTTTTTTGGGGATGATCACTTCGTCAAACATGTTCGTGAATTGCTCTAGGATACTTAATTTTGCTAAGTGTATTGTTACCATGGAGTTTAACACAATTTTCATTCTATTAACACAATGTGCACAATGCGATACAAACATATAAGCTTTACTGAGGTTTTCTATACACTCAAACGCTTTCAAGTTAAGCAACCATCATGAGGAAGGGAAAGAAAACAGCGCTAAGCCATGGAATGAAAAGTTGAATTATAAAACCTCTTCCTTATGCTTCTTCCTCCACTCATCCAGAGGAATCCCGAGCTTTTCCTCGATCTTCGCCCTATGAATCGAATTCATGGTGCAAAATGGAATGATTCTACCGTCTGGAACCGCATAGTGTATGCAGCATCGCTGAACCCTCTCCAAATCGAAGTTGTAGGGGTCCATGAAGTGCATGGCTGAGACCATCAGCATCCTCATGTGGAGTTTGCCCAAGGCCTCATAGGTTCCCGTCTTCAATATGGGCCAAACATACTTTCTCAGCATGCCAAACTTCACGTGGCGCATGGCGCCGATAAGCCGCAGTTTGGCCCTGCTCTCATGCCCTTTCACAGCTTCCTCGTAAACCCCATCCATCGCCCTGATGAACCCATTCACATTGCCGTAGTGGGTGATCGGAACGATTTCGTCATCCTCAACAAAGATGAAGGTGGACATGCCACAATGAGGATGGGCCGTAAACTCCACATACCTCCGATTCTTCAGAGCGCCAACGGCACGAGAGACCGGAACCACTGTTGGAACAGGATAAAAATCCGAAACCTTGATCTTCCCGTTGGTTTGCTCCTCGCAGAGCCTCATGAAGTCGGGGATGGTTATGCGCATCTTCTCCCTTTCTCGCTCAGGGATTCTGCCGCAAAGGGAAACTGGTTGAACATTCACGCATCTGACCACATCGAAGTTCTGAATGGCGAATCGGATGATGTCTCCAATCTGATGATCATTGACCCCCTTAACGAGCGTGACCACCAATACAATGCTATCGACCCCTGCTTTACGACAATTTTCAATGGCCTTCAATTTTATGTCCAGTAGGTCACACCCACGCGTGAATTGATAAACATCGGATGTGACACCATCAAACTGTAGATACACCGTGCTCAACCCAGCCTCCATCAAGCCTCGACAATAATCAACGCTCTGTGCAAGTCGGAGACCATTCGTGTTGACCTCCACGTGCCGAAAGCCGACCTCCTTCGCCATGCGGATAAGATCTAAAAGGTCTTCTCGAATAGTGGGCTCTCCTCCTGAATACTGGAGCGCCGTTGCGGGCACGGGATCGTTGCGCCTAAGATTCTCCAGCATCTCCCAAATTTCCTTCTTGGATGGCTCGTAAACGTATCCGGTGGTTCCGGCCGTTGCAAAACAAACCGGGCAACGAAGATTGCATCGATTGCTCACGTCGATGATGGCCAATGCGGTGTGCGACTTGTGCTGAGGGCATATTCCGCAGTCGTATGGGCATCCCTGCTTGCTTTGTGTTCGCGGATTTCGAAGTCCATCACCTTCATGTCTGAATTGCTCAGCTCGTTCATATTGCTCATAATCCGACCAGTATACGTCCTGGAACTCCCCGTGCTCTGGGCACTCCTTCCTCATGTACACCTTATTGTCCTTTTCAAATACTATAGCGCTCAAAACCTTGAGGCACTCTGGACATATACTCTTCGTTTCCTTGATCACTTCCAATTAACACCACTGAGAGTTGTAAGACATTTATGGTGAGATTAGGAAATATGGCATAAGAAGGTTTCGAAACCTTTCATAGGGTGAAAGGGTTGACCACACCCATAAGTGAGAAAACCAAGAGGATCCTCCATGAGCTTGGACTAACCGAGTACGAGGCTCGAGCATACCTTTCCCTAATCGAGAAGGGGGCGGTAACCGCCAACCAACTCAGCGAGTATGCGAATGTGCCCTACTCCAAGATCTATGAAACCCTGAATTCCCTGGACAGAAAGGGGTGGATCGAAACCGAAGAGGGGAGACCCAAACGATACTACCCCAGATCACCTTCGGAAGCGCTGGGAGCGGCCAAACTAAGGTTAGAGAACATGACAAAATCCTGGGAACAAGCCTTCCTGAGCGAGCTACAGCCCCTCTATGAGAGGAGGGAGATCCGAGAAAAACCGGATATATGGATTCTTCGTGGTGAGTTCAATATGCTTGCTAAGCTTCGCGAGGTGTTAGATAAGGCCAAGAGCGAGCTGATGATCGCGGCTCCTATGTTGACAAAAACGCTGGTGGAGTCCATCGTTCCGACGTTGATGCGTCTGCCACGCACCGGTGTGAGGGTCCTGTTCATGGTCTCCAGGGATGTGAAGGAAGGGGACATAGGGAAGATAGCCAATGTTGCAGAGGTTAGGGTGAGGGACCATATGTTTGGGGGTGGCGTCATCGTGGATGATGAGGAAGTGGTGCTCCTTCTCGGCGAGGAGAAGCCAACCCTCGTCTTATGGTCGGATCATATGGGCCTGGTGAGGTTTGCCAAGGATTATTTCCAATATTTATGGAACTCGTCGGAAGGGCTGTAGAAAAAGTGGGGAGGTAAGGCTTTAACAGCAAATCTTATGGGGGAGGCGGTTGAATAAACCCATGCTTCATTAAGCAGTGTGCGGCATCCCTTGCCCGCTTGATAATGGTAAACGCCCGCTCCGACAGTTCTTGCCTACCTGGCTTAACCCTAGCCACACCCTGCTCGATGGCCTTCAAGCCCACCGCAACCGCCTCACGGGGGAAGACCTCCCAATCGTCCATGGTGGGGATGATGAAGTCCTCCCTCAGGCCACGGTCCTCGGCCACTTGAGCCAGCTCCTGGGCTGAAGCGATGCACATTTCATCCGTGATGGTGCGTGCCTTCACATCCAGGGTTCCTCGGAAGATGCCGGGGAAACCAAGACTGTTGTTCACCTGATTTGGAAAGTCACTGCGTCCGGTGGCCACAATGCGGGCACCAGCCTCCTTGGCCTCCCAGGGCCAGATCTCAGGGATGGGGTTGGCGCACGCAAACACGATAGCGTCATCAGCCATCGCCGCAACCCACTCCTTCAAGATCACCCCTGGACCCGGCCTAGACGCACCTATGCATACGTCCGTGCCCTTCATCGCTTCCGCAATGCCACCCGTGCGACCCTCAGCATTGGTCTCCAGACACATCTTCCACTTGTAGGGGTCCTCCTTCTCAACATCCAAGCGACCTGGGTGAAGAATCCCCTTGCTGTCCACCATAACAATGTTCTTGGGATTCACGCCAGCCGTGATCAAAACCCTGGCCACGGCGATATTGGCGGAGCCGGCGCCGATCATGGAGATCAAGACTCTATCCAGCCTCTTGCCTACAAACTTTAGGGCACCCATCACCCCGGCCGTGACCACGGCCGCGGTACCCTGCTGGTCGTCGTGCCAAACGGGGATGTTCATCTCCTTTCTCAGGCGGTCTAGGATGTAGAAGCACTTCGGCTTCTCGATGTCCTCCAGGTTTATCCCCCCGAGGCTGGGCTCCATCCACTTACACGCCATTATGATCTCCTCCGGGTTCTTGGTGGCGAGCACCATGGGGAAGGCATCCACACCCCCGAGGTATTTAAAGAGAAGCGCCTTTCCCTCCATGACGGGCAGCCCCGCCTCCGGCCCAATGTCGCCCAGCCCGAGCACGCGGGTTCCATCACTCACAACAGCCACGGTGTTCCAGCGATTAGTGTGCTCAAACACGAGCTCCCTGTTTTGTTTGATGGCCTTACAGGGCTCAGCCACCCCAGGCGTGTACCATATGGCGAAGTCCTCAAAGCCGCGTATGGCGCACTTCGGCACCACCTCGATCTTCCCCTGATAAAATGGATGATATCTCAGGGCTAACTCGCCTGGCTTCTTCGCCTTAGCCAAAAGCTCCTCTTTCGTGGACACTCAATTCACCTACTTCGGTAATACGTTTGACAAAATTTAAAGCTTGTTAAGGATTCCTGCCCAAGGCATCATCTACGTATTAAGGACCAACATGCTACCCTGCATGTTAAATACCGCTTTTGAGGGCTTCCTAAAAACCGATAAGGCGGCACAGATGGGGTTGATGTGATCACCCGCAGCGGTTCGCGAACTATCAAATACCCGTGCTTGAGGCACCCGCTTTGAGCATTTCAATGTCTACGAGGACCACGTCACCATCATGGATAACGAAACCAAGAGGTTGGTAGACGTTTACTTCAGGAACGAGAAGTCCTAGTGCCAATATTGCGGTAGCACGACCGCGCCCACGTAAAATTTGCCATCAACATCACAAAGGTTTACAAGGACATAAGGGAAAGGGGGGTTCCCATCCCAAAAGACCTAATCACGGAACCATCAATCTGAACCTAGCGGTTCTTTCAGCGCCGGCAAATCATCTGAGTGTCAATTAGCAATATTTCTTGACTACTTTTGATAGCTTTCTGCCTACCTCTACCTTTTCCGCTTTTGTCTTCAGCTTTTCAAAATTAATCTTTTCTTTTCCCAGCCTTAATGCCACTCCAACATCCCTCGTGTCCTTTCGACGTGGAGACAAGAGTTTCAAAACTAGGATGTCCTCTAGGGGTGGCAGGAATACTTGTACGCCGTTGATTTCTATGGATTCTTCCTCCCATGACTTGTCTTGGATGGTTGGGGGGATGATGGTTACGTCAATGTGGCCTATAGGGTCAAAGTCCAAGCCGAAGCCGAACCTCGACCAAACATGTTTTGCGCCGTCATATTTTCTTCTGATGAAATCAATTGTTTTATCTCTCTCCTCGCGGGTTAGGGGTGTGTAAATGTCAAAGTCGTCTGTGAAACGCCACAGCGGAACCCCCCTCTCAAACATGGCCCTGATCCCTATCAAATACACCTTCTTACCCAGTTCAGTTTGGATATACCGGACCACATCTCTGAACTCGTTGCTGTAATAGGGAACATAAACGTTAGATAGAACCCTGGGTCCACTAGACATTCCGCCCCCACCCACCTTCCGACGACTCCTAGAGACATACCCTTTCTGGGCATACGTTAAACCTGAACGCTTCCTATAGCCCATCTTTCCCCGAAGATAAATTGGAAACGAGAAGATTTTAAGGTTTCTAATCTCCGCATGACTTCCTCAAGTTTGTCAGCCACGCAACCACAGGGCTAACATCATCACCCACCCATCACATGCAGTGCAGAGCCTATTTTTTCCATAAGGAATTAGGGGATGGCCGAGCAGAGAGCGTTAACAAACCGGGCTGTACTATGGTTCGGACAGAGCATAACGCTTAGAAAATGCTAATTTAACTTTATGTAATGATCAAAGAAACAGACAGGATGGCGCCGTTAATAAGCGATATGAGCCGGATAACCTGTTAAACTTAATATCTTCCCCAGCTGCAGGTAATAATCGTCTATGTTGCCCTTCCAATTTTCATATTTATATTCGGGGAGTTCCTTCACACGGCATATCGGCTTGGTTATCACTTCTCTGACTTCGAATTGATTGAAGAAGTTTCCACTATGCGCGGTTTTCACAACAAGAGCTGTATCTAAGCCTTTGTATGTGCCTGCGCAAGATACAATTTCTTCCCCTTCCTCCACCTCTCCAGCATCAGTTGCGATAATAGCCGCTTCTATGGCTATTTTTGTGCCAGCCCCAAATATTTCAAGCGTTTTATCAATAATGCCTTCTGGAGTTGGATAATTCCAGCTAATCGAGCGGGAAGGTGGAGCGAAAGGTCTAGTGCCTTGAACAATTTTTGCTCCATTTTCTTCAAGCTTCTTCAGGTTTTCTGCGTATTCCTTTCGCTTCAACCCTATGGGTATATCTCCTTTCGGCCCCCACGTTGTGGCGGGATAATGAGTCACAACAACCATTTTGATGCTCGCTCCCTTAAACACCTCAAGAGCTCTTATTGCGCTTCTCCCAGTCTCCGAGGCGATTACCACCCTGTCTATGTTCGTCTCTTTGCACCGCAATTTAACTGCATGGAGCACCTTTTCAGTATTCACTTCACCACAATACCTAAGGTATATAACCTTTCTCTCAACATCCTCCATGGGCTCTCGCCTCTGTAGAGCTAAATAACTAGCCATTTATATAACGTCCTTAAAAGGTGACGGCAAGATGATAAGCCAAACCACAAAAACTTGGAAGGCATGTGATAATAAAATATGTTTGAATCAACAAAGTGAATCTCCAACTAGGCTTCCTCTTTAGCTTTAATCTTTGACGCCACGGCTGTGAGGAAGGCTTCCTCCAACTCTTCAGGAGTTAACTCGGGTTCAATCCCCCTCAAAAACCCCCTGGTTCTCTCCACGATATCCTCCTCAAGTTTAGGGGTAACTAGGCAAATTGCTCCTCCCTCTAACAAGAATTTGACTTCATCGCCCTTTTTGAGACCTAAACGGTCCCTTAGTTCCTGAGGTATCGTAATCCTACCATTTTCTAATATTTTGACTTTCCATTCCATAAATACCCTCGGTGTATAATTTTAAAGTACACCTATAAAAGGTATCCAACAAACTTGCCATGTTGACCTTTAGGACACACGCTCTAAAAATTATTTTGTTTATCATTTACTAAAATCAGCTTTAGTATAATCTAGCATACCTACGCTTTCTCATTTCTGTTTTGTGAAGCTGTGGAGCCTCTTGATGGCATTGATTCGTTCTTTATCGCCGACCTTAGCTTGTTTTATGGCGCTTTCTAGAACCTCGGTGGCTTCGTCATAGGCGGTTTTGTCCACTGGGAACGGAACCCCGTCTTTCCCTCCCACGGCAAAGCTGTACTTCACTGGGTCCTTCCAGCTTGGCTTTTCACCGTAAATCAGCTCGGAGATCAGGGCGAGGGCTCGGGCAGCGGCAGGCCCAATCCCTCGGATGCCGAGGAGTTCCTCGTAGTTTTTGGGCTGGAACTCGTACGCCCTCTTTACGGCCTCCCAGTTGAGGTTACGGGGCAGAGAAAGGACATCAGTCACGTATTCTTTCCATCGAGCCTCAGCGGGCATCCACTCTTGTAAAGACTTTTGATGAGTCGGCCTAATCGACCTCAGCGCCCTCAGCACCTTTCTCGGCTCCTCTTTGACGATGTCCGTGGAGGTTTTTTGACATCCTTCGCTCTCCTTTGCCGTCATGTTGAGCGCGATTTCCCTCTTCACATCGCCAAGTATGGCGTCGTGGGGCTCCACCACAAAGTTTTTGACGTGATCCGAGAGCCAATGATACCTTCTGGCAGTCCTGTCCCTCACGCTCATCCCCTGCTGAACCACCGCCCATTTTCCATCTTCGGTTACAAAAAATGCATGATGGTATAGCGGGTAGCCTGCTTGAATGGCGGTGTTATCAACCTTAGCGCTCATTCGACTCGCATATCGTAAGCCATCAACCCTATCCGTTGATAAGCCAAATTTCTCCCCAGCATCACGTATTTCAGTAGGTGCTTGAAGGGAGACCTTACCCTTCCCACCGCATACAGCGACGCCATGTTCCTCGGGCTTTAAGATGCTTTTCAGAACAGCCGTTACAACCGTAGTGGTCCCTGAGGAATGCCAATCATACCCGATACAACAGGAAAAGGCCTGAAGCCAGTAGGGGTCAGCAATTCTTCGGAGAAATTCGTCACGCCCATACTCATCGATTACGACTGTAACTATGCCATTTGCTAGTTTGCGCATACGGGTGATTAGCCAATAAGGTGCCCGTCCATAATGTAAAGGTAAATGGGCTATTCCGGTTCTTTTCAAAGAGGCACCACAGAATTTATTTTTTAACGGGTATTTAAGAAGTAAGGAGCGAAAGTTTGGGGAACCTAGAGGAGGCAGAATGTTCAAGAACCCTTAAAGCCTCAAACATGCGAAGGCATCAAATTCTTATTAGATACGCATGCTTATCTTCATCAGGCTGTTTTGATGGAGTAGTTTTTTCCATCCGACGTTATTATTATCGTTCCATGTTGGTCAGTTCGGTACACAGTCACTCCGTAAGCCTTTAGTCTGCTTAGGGTCTCTTGATGTGGATGACCGTAGGGATTGCCAGCGCCGACGCACATTACGCCAACCTTTGGTGAAGCCGCCTCGAGGAACGCTTGGGATGTGGATGAGCTGCTTCCATGGTGTCCAACCTTCAGGATAGTGCTTTTAATTACAAAGCCGGACTTCAAAATGCTTTGCTCGGTCGAGACTTCAGCATCGCCTGTAAACAGAAGGCTCACGTCTAAGATCTGGATTCTCACCACGATGCTGTTCTCGTTGGGGTCGTCGAACTCTAAGGGCTGTACGGGGTTCAGCACGGTCATCATCGTGATATTATCGAGTTGGTATATCTGCCCCCTCTCAGCCAACTTGACCACTCTCTTATTTGCCAACTCCATATACTCCTGATAGACTTTCGTCGTCGCCTTCTGGCCACTATCTAACACGAGAGAGATCTCATAGCCGCGGCTGTCAAACTCCTCCATGACCACAATCAAACCTCCAATGTGGTCAGCGTGAGGATGTGTGGCAATAAGGATGTTGATGCTCATGATATTGATTTTTAGGAGATAGTTAACCACGGTCTTCCCTGCAGACTTTGATCCACCATCAATCAAAACATCCTTCTCCGTAGTATCGATAAAGATGGCATCACCTTGCCCCACGTCGATGAAATGAACGGTCACATCACTAACCTGCACCCGCACTGGAGTAGGGGTCGGTGTAGGAGTTGGCGTGGGAGTTGGGGCAGGAGTTGGTGAGGGTTGCCTCACCAGACCGTGAAAAGCCCCGACCGCAACGATCACGAATATGACGATGGCTATGACTGCCGCGACTTTTTTAACCATACCATCACCATATTATATCATCTTCCATCAATGGCTATAAGTAGATCTGCCCTTTCTGAAACTCGATTAAAATAAGGAATCTCTCGGTGGGATGCACTGAAGGTTAATATGTAATTTGAGGATTGTATAGATGTTGAGTGTTATCCCCTAACTAAGCCTCTAACAGATGCCCCTCGTGATCAATCTCCCCTCGCCGAATTCTGGTCGTGGAAATGGGAACGTGGTTCTCGGCTGGAACCATCTCAATAACAACGATATGTAGGGGCGGTAGTCCCTTGGTCCTCCGCTTTTCATTGATTTCATGAGCCCTTGGCTCGGTTTCCCGACTCACCACGATGGCCTCAACGCAACCACTCGACAACGTGACGCCATAGGGGTCGTGCAAAGGGAATATCTCCGCCTTGTCCAGCCATCCATGCCTCCTCAAAAAGTTCTTCAATTCCTCCAACCGCTCCTCATAATTGGCAACCCCATGCGGCTTCATTAATCTCTTCGCAAAATCGTCCGAGCATAAACCGATTAGGACACGGTCGCCAACCTCAAAGCCTTTCATGAGGAGGGCTCGATGACCCTTATGAAACTCGTCGAAGGTTCCGCCGACAGCCACCACACTGAACTTCGTTTTCATGGGACCCCTCTAGCGTTTCTTTTCAGCCCCTTTTATAGGAGGTTTTTGCCAAAGAAACTTTTGCCCAGTGTATATCATGACGCCTAAAGCAGATAGGACAACGCCACCTCCGTAGAAGAGGATTTGGATAGCAGTCAGTGTGGCGCCTTTTAGGGAGAACAGTTTTCCGAAATCGGCATAGGTTGTTGAAACTAAACCCATGAGGAGCATTATGATTCCTGGAGCCAGCATAGCTAAACTGAACGTTGTTTTTGGAAGTTCTTTTCTTAGGCTGTATGTTCTTAAGTCTTCGGATACAATTGAAGGCACGGCCATTGCGGCTGCTCTAATTAGAAGGGGAGTGATCAATAAGACGAAAGGAAGCATGGTAACAAACCACCAGATGGTAAGACCAATAGATATGAATGCCAGAGTCGTAAAGTCGGGGTTCACGTATGCGCTTAAGTAAAGCCATCTATAAGCGAAAACGTAAAGAAAGGCAACTATTAAGTTGGCGACGGTGAGCGTCAAGTTTGAGGCTAGGATGAACCGGCTCCAACTAAACCTTTTAACGATATAGCCAAACAGATAGAAACCTATGAAGTTGCCAGGCACCGCAGCGATTAGGCTTCCGAAGTGAAGGGCTCCCTGTTTAACTGAATCCGCGGTTAGTGTGCCTATAGCTGCGCCTACTGCCGCTGGCCATGGACCAAATACTGTGGCAAAGAAAGCAGGAATGACCACCGCGGGCCTAAATTGCCCGAAACCCCACGGCGACGGAATGTATGCAGTTGCATAGGCTCCGATAGCATAAAGAGCTGCGCACATGGAAGTTGCTATGAGAACTAGAGATTTTCGGTGATATGTTTTGGTGGCCATGAGTTTTCACGATTCTCATTCTTTACCTTTCGTCAAAGCTTCTTGCTTAAATAAGAATTTCGTATGGTTTGTTTAAACATCTTTATTTTTAACTGAACACCTTTATACAGATGAATTATTCATTTTCTCT
>LIHJ01000056.1 GCA_001399805.1 Candidatus Bathyarchaeota archaeon BA1 | reverse complement strand
TCTCACGAGGGATGAAAATGCCAGTGGCGAAAGGTGACTTTATTCTCATCGATTATGTGGGTAGGGTGAAGGAGACGGGCGAGGCCTTTGACGCCACCATTGAGGATGTGGCAAGAAAGGAAAGGCTGTATAAGGAGGGGGAAACGTATGAGCCAAGGCTGGTTGTTGTGGGTGAGGGCTGGGTGTTGAAGGCGTTGGATGAGAGCCTAACCAACTTTGAAGTAGGCAAAACAGCCTCTGTTGAGATACCGCCGGAGAAGGGGTTTGGGCATCGAGACCCGGAGAAGGTTAGGCTGGTTCCCCTTCGACGATTAACTGCCCGTGGGGTTACCCCTCAGTTGGGGATGCGTCTCGAAGTCGATGGAAAACTTGCCACGGTGAGGACTATGGGGGCAGGCAGGGTCCAACTCGATTTTAACCCTCCGTTGGCTGGCAAAACCTTGGTTTACGAGGTTACGGTTCAGAAAAAACTTGAGACGAAGGAGGAGAAAATCGCTGTCCTCATCCATAGAAGGATACCGGCGGTGGACATTAAGAAGTTCATTCTTGAGATAGGTGAAAAGGAGGCTGTGATAAATGTGCCTGAGGAAGGGTATTATGTGGAGGGGCTGCAGATTGCTAAAAGGGGTATTGCCACAGACATACGGAAGTTCTTTCCAGAGATAGCCACTGTAAAGTTTGTTGAGGTATTCAAGGGACAGGAAGCCGCGTGAGGGCGACCCTAACAAGCGATAAGCCCATTAGACATGCAACATCTTCGCCAAACTCTAAGATTGTACAGCGATCTTCATCAAACAAACCTCGTGGAACACGAAGTTCATGATATTCGCAGCTTTCGCATTCTGGAGGGCGTCCTTGATGAATGAAGGCAGCCCCTGTTTTTATGAAGAAATGCCTTTTCCTTTTTCTGCCTTTATGGCGGGACCGCAAACCTTTTTCCTCCCACTGGTTAGCCTCAGAAAAACCTTACACCCCTCCAACCGATCGGAGGGCTAGCGCCGGCTAAGGTTCCGTAACGATCCCACGCCCTGGAGGTAGCGCTGGCGGAGTTGATTAAAAGGAAAAAGAGCAAAGTAGAAAACCTTATATGTTTTTATTGGAAACAATACATGTTTATCCCGATTATTTGCAAACCCCGTTACAACGTTATTCCTCATAACCGTTAAAGTTCAGCAGAACTCAACAATAAATCCCGAGAAGTATTGTGTAACATTAATTTTCGGGAGAAATGAAACATGCGTGAAATACGAAATCAATTGGCCTTAAAGGGAACAACAACCATTGGCGTGGTTTGTAAAGACGGGGTCATCCTAGCCTCGGACACTCGCGTGACCATGGGATACTATGTTGCTCATAAGAGGGGGAAGAAAATGTACAGGATCGATGACCACTTGGCCATGACCATCTCCGGCCAAGTGGCTGACGCACAACGAACCGTGGACATCCTTAAGGCAAACGCCCAACTGTATAAACTGAACACTGGACGCCCCATGCCTGTGGGCTCCGCGGCTCGGCTTATCGCAAATCTCCTGTTCTCAGCCCGTTTAGCACCCATGATAGCTCAGGTAATCGTTGGGGGTGTTGATGGCACAGGTCCTCATGTGTTTTCTTTGGATCCCTTCGGCAGTCTCACAGAAGAGAAGTGTGTCGCCACGGGTTCAGGCTCCCCCATAGCTTATGGGGTGTTGGAAGACAAGTACAAAGAGGATGTAGCAATTAAGGATATGGTATCGGTGGTTGTGCGTGCTGTGGACTCTGCCATGAAAAGAGATGCCGCCAGCGGGGACAGCTTCGACGTTTCGGTCATAGATGAGAAGGGTTATCGCGAATTAAGCGATGAAGAGAAAAGAGGAGCATTTTAGGGTGCTCTTAAGGAGCGAGAAATAGGCGTGACTGTTCCTTGCAAAACTAAGGTGGAAATCAGCCAAACCATATTAGAGCATGTCCCCAAAGAGGCTGAAATCACCCGAATAGAATTTGAGGGCCCAGCCCTTGCTGTTTATACGAAAAGGCCAGAGATTCTGGTTGAACAAAGTTACATTGTGGCCGGCATCGTCAACTTGATTAGGAAAAGAATTGTTGTACGTTCGGATCCCTCTGTAAGATTGGCGGAGAAGGACGCGGAGAGGATCATACATGAGATCGTTCCCAGAGAAGCGGAGATTACCAGCATAAGCTTTGACCCCAGCCTTGGCGAGGTCATCTTAGATGCGAAAAAGCCGGGTTTGGCCATTGGAAAAAACGGGGCCACCTTACAGGAAATTGTAAGACAGACGCGATGGAGACCCCGTATTTTAAGGAGCCCCCCGATACCATCCAAAATTGTGGCCCACATGCGGCATTATCTCCATGCTGAGAGCAAGGAGCGGGATAGAATCCTTCGTACAGTGGGTGAAAGGATTTTTCGACCCATGGTTTACGGTGCTGGAGACATTCGAATCACCGCGTTGGGTGGCTTCCAGGAGGTGGGAAGATCCTCCCTCCTGGTACAAACGAGGGAAAGCCATGTGCTGTTAGACTGCGGCATCAATCCAGGCTCCACAAACCCGATCGAAGCCCTCCCAAGGCTTGACGCCCCCCAGTTTGATCTTGATGCCTTGGACGCCGTCATCATAAGCCACGCGCATTTAGATCATTGTCTTCATCCCAATGCATATGTTCAGTTATCCTCGGGAGAAGTAACTAGAATCTGCGATGTACCAACTGGGGAAATGATACCAGCGGTCAATTTTAATGATACTCTACAACTGGAGGATGTGGCTTGCATTCAGCGAGGAGGAATTTCTGCCCCAACAGTAATGCTTGAGGTTAGGACAAAGACAAAGAGAGTTAAAGTTACACCGGAGCACCCATTTTTCACATTCAACGGAAGAGACATTGAGATTAAACCTGCAAAATCTCTCAAGGAGGGTGATTATCTATCAACTTTAAGGTTTATTGACTTTGAAGGGGAAAGGCAACGATTTCCTGAAGAAGTAGCTTTTCCCTCATTTTCAGACGCTGAAACATGTCAAATTCTTGGCTACATCTTGGGCGATGGCGGAAAAATGGGAGACAATTACAATACCGTATTCTGCACAGATAAAAACATGGAGAATCTACACCACTACGCGAAACTTATCAACAAAAAATTCGATCTAAAGGTAAAAGTTGTTAAGGAGAAAAGATGTGTGCTTAAAGTCCACTCGATAAAGTTCAGGAGATGGCTTGAGGAAATAGAACCCACCCTACTTGCCAAAAGCCCGTTAAGAAAAATACCTAGGTGTATCTGCAGAGTAACCAATGATGAACTCGCTGCGTTTCTTAAAGGATTATTTGACGCCGAAGGTTGCATCCAAAACCATTCAATAACCCTCTCCACATCAAGCGAAAACATAGCACACACTACGCAACTGTTGCTAATTCGTTTCGGAATAATCACACACCTCTATGACCACGATGAAAAAACATCGACATTTGGTGGAGAAAAAGCATTTCATCTTGTGATATACGATCCAGATTCAATTAAAAAGTTTACAAGTAAGATAGGTTTTGATGATAAACGCAAAATGCAAAAACTCCTCAAGATGCTTCCAAAAATAGGTCATGCTATGGCGCCCAGGATGGATTTACTGCCGATACGCAGTGAAATAATTTTATCAATAGCCGAGAAAATTGGGTTAAAAAAGAATGATCTAAGGAGGTTAGGCTTTCATTATTACCATTACCAGGTAAAACATTACCCAAGCAAGAGAAAAGTTAGCGAGGTCGTAAAGAGGTTAATTAAAATTGCAGAAAAAACTAATAATCAGGAAGCTCTGAGGAGTCTATTGCGGCTAAAGAAGATCACCGAATCAGAAATCATGTGGGAACCAGTTACAGAAATCAGGGAAATCAAGGCAGATTGCACTCACGTCTATGACTTAACCATTCTAGGACACTCTAACTATATTGCTAATGGTTTAATTATACACAATTGCGGCTTTCTTCCGTTTTTATTCAAGTATGGGTATGATGGACCAGTTTATTGCTCGGCCCCTACCTTGAGCCTTATGACCTTACTTCAGCTGGATTATCTTGATGTATTGAATAAGCAGGGGTTGATGCCGCCCTATGATCAAAAGGATGTGCGCGAAAGTGTATTACACACCATTCCATTACGATATGGTGCCGTAACCGACATAGCACCCGATGTTCGCTTAACCTTACATAATGCAGGGCACATCCTTGGCTCATCCATAGCCCATTTGCACATCGGGGAGGGTCTGCACAACACTGTCTACACTGGTGATTATAAATACGCAAAGACGATGCTTCTTGAGCCCGCTGTCACAGAGTTCCCAAGGGTAGAGACCATAATAACTGAAAGCACGTATGGGGCCCCACAGGATGAGATGCCCTCCAGGGTGGAAGCTGAAGAAAAACTAGCATCCATCATAAACGAAACCTTAGATCGGGGAGGTAAGGCGTTAATTCCGGTCCCGGCGGTCGGCCGAGCTCAGGAAATTATGCTGGTCATTGACGGATATATGCGGCAAGGGCTGATGAAGGAATCACCCGTATTCATTGAAGGCATGATCTCCGAGGCAACAGCCATTCATACGACCTATCCAGAATATCTAGCAAAAGAGGTGCGAAACAGCATCCTGCATGAGGGGATTAACCCATTCCAATCAGACTACTTCACCATTGTGGAGCATACAAGTGCAAGAGAAGAGATTGTGACAGGGGAGCCAAGCATCATTATAGCCACTTCCGGAATGCTGGAAGGCGGGCCTGTGATCGACTACTTCAGGCATTTATCCTCTGATGAACGTAACACGATAATCTTTGTTAGCTATCAGATTGAGGGAACCCTGGGGCGTAGGGTGCAGAGGGGCTTGGCTGAAACACCCATGATAAACAGTGAGGGAAAGATTGGTATCATAAAAGTGAATTTGAGGGTTGATTCCATCGAAGGATTTTCTGGGCATTCAGATAGGAGACAGATCATCAACTATGTCCGCCGAGTCACCCCGAAACCTGAAGGGATCATTGTATGTCATGGAGAGAAAGCCAAATGCCTAAGCATAGCAAGCGTCTTTCAAAGAGCATACAAGGTTCAGGCAAGGGCGCCAGAGATTTTGGAAACATTTAAACTGCGGTAGGCATCTCCTCTTTTGGCACAACGGGTTTTCCCCGCCAAATTCGAACGGAAGGTGGAGTAATAACCACTCGCTCTTCGCCCAAACGAGCAATGTCCCCCCCGATCTGTTGGATAAACTCGCACAACTCGCCAACTGCCCGTTTCACATCCTCAACACTCTTTTTCGCAAGGGGTGTAACCTTCAGGATGAGAATACTTCCCGATTTAACCTCACGCTTAATCATATCCACATCCTCAAGGTTACGTAAAGACAGAGCTTTCAAGTAGACGTTGGGGGGAAAGGTAATGGAGGCTGGAGGAGCCTCGGTCACGTCTGACCCCTCGGTTTTTTTGATCCTGTTAATAATTTTTTCAATGACCTTTCCTAGGCTTGACAAGGGGTACTCCCCCACAAATAAATCTAGATAACATTTTAACTTTAAATATTTCCCCTACCCCCAGGCCCTCTTAGTAATTATACCAGTGTTTTAATGCAGTTCCAAAGCCCATCGCCCACATAATGGATGTTTTTTGCCACTTTTCCCTGTTTAAGGGTTTTCATGACTTGTGAATCCAAGAGGGCAACACCCACCGCCAACGGTTTTCCATGGCGCTCATCCACGATGAGAATCGTGTCATTCTTGTTAAACTCCCCATCGATGCGAACAACTCCCGGAGCCATCACATCGGCTCCATTGCAGATATGCGGAACTGCGCCCATGTTTACCAAAATCTTGGGAAGGAAGGTGAAGAGGTCATAAAAGATTAATGTGGGCAAAAGCGCGCCACGAAACCTTGCTAATAGGGGTTTTCCGTTTATAATGAAAGTTTCAGCGACTTGAGCCTTAACTAACTCAATGTGGGGTTTAGATCCAAGCAATCGTTCTGTGTCTACATTAAATCTCTGAGAAAATTCATCGAGAAGTTGTTTTGCCTCTTTTTCCTTTAGGAAATGTCGCCGAGGGTTTTCAGACATTATTAACACCATTTCTGATGCAATATCTTTAAATTATCCGCATGGGAACTATAAAAGGCAAAGGCTTAGATGAGCTATTGAGAGGGCGTCACATGAGTGAAATGACCACGCAGATTCTGGAGGAAAGCCTTGGAAAAACCGTTCTTGTACGATTAAAGGGCGGGAAAAGTTTACGAGGAAAACTGAAAGGATTTGACCAACACCTCAATTTAGTTTTGGAAGAAACCGAGGATACGACGAACATGGACAACGTGAAAAAACTGGGTATAATCATCGTTCGTGGAGACAACGTCATAATCATCTCGCCACCACCAAGGTGAAAAATCCTTGGGAAAATGAGCGAAGGAACCCCGTCCTTCGGAAAGCGCATGGGGCTTAGTTTATCAAGAGTTGTTCCATGAGGAAAGGGTCGCACGCTAAATGGACAGCTGACACAAGACCTTCTTGAGGGATAACGTGAGAATGGCTGGGCGGTTTCTACGATGGCGAAGCCACCTCCACTTACCTTTATGAGAATAAACCGCCTCATGTCCCAACTGGAAGTTGCACAAAAATACCGCCCTATCCTCGAAAGGATTCACACCTACCAGAAAGAGAAGCTAGGGGTTAAAGACTTTCTGTACTACTATAGGGTGCAGAAAAACTGTGGAGGCTCCGATACGCCTCTTTGGAGTATGCCTATCGAGTCACACGCAATCTACCCATACCTACAACTGGAACACCGCCAAAACCAAGCCCAGCTATTCATGCGGGCAATAAGAGACTTCGCCCTCAGAGCTTATAAGCTCCGAGGACCATACTGGATGCGAGCACAGAAACTGCACGAACTCGCCGAAAAACTCCAATACCGGGGTGACCCCAACCGTGCCATCAAAACGACCACTGCTACGCGGGAAGACCCTCCACATCCGATGCAGACGATGCGGTAGGAGAGCATACAATGTCAAGGAGAAGCGATGCGCAGCCTGTGGCTATGGAGCGTCCGCCAAAATCAGACGATACTCATGGCAAACCAAAAACCTGGGCAGGGAGAGGTTACACTAATCATTAATGGCTTTATAACTAATTTAGCGTTGTTATGTTTTTTGGTGTTGCCACATTTCTGATGTTTACGCCCCTTTTCATAGTCGGATTGGCTGTGAAAGCCTATATTACCCTCAAGGCACGCAATGGTTACGGTGCCATGTTTATTCACAGTCTGGGTGTTGCCATAAACACAATTCTAGCGTTATAAAATATTTGTAGCCCATTTGGATTATATAGAATACCGACCCTAGCCTAGAGGTGAAGAGGTAGATTCTCGCGCTTCAGTTGTTATTGAACAGGGGCCCTTAGCGATAATAACAACTTCTGAAGAAGTAGTCGTCCGGTGCTACAGCAAACTGACTACTACTTCTACAAAACATTTGCTGCTTTCTTCTTCATGTCTTCTAAGACTTCATTGTGGGCTGCTGCCAAAAGACAGCCCTACCTTTCCCAGTCAACCGATAGTATTTGGCTGAGAGGAAGCGTTCTTTCGTGATTTGGTCGATTTCTGTGAGGCCCATGTCTGATTATATCACTGAAAATAATGGTATCATGTTCTTCAGAAAACCCAAAATGTTCAATGTTTAGGTATTAAATACAGAAATTAGAGGAAAAGTATTTAAAACGGGATAGGTGGATAAGAGCGACGTTGGGAGAAATACGGCGATGGTGAGAAAGGCCCGCATTCGATTAACAAGCACCGACTACCAGAAGCTTGAAGAGGTATGTGGGGAACTTAAGGCCATCGCCGAGAAGACCGGCGTGAAAATGACAGGCCCCATCCCCCTACCCACCAAACGGCTCCGCGTGCCTGTTCTCAAGACCCCCTGCGGTGAAGGGACCCAAACCTGGGACAAGTGGGAGATGCGCGTCCATAAACGCCTCATCGATATCGACGCCGAAGAACGCGTGATGCGTCGGATTATGAGAATCCGTGTTCCTGAAGAGGTCTTTGTAAGCATCGAACTCTTGTGAGCCCTTCATTAGGTCTTGTTGGTTAGGTCAGAATTTCACTCTTCTCGATGGTTGCTTGACAGAATCGTTTCGCATAGTCGATGGCTAGGTTTAATGCGGCTTCCACCTGCTGTTGGCTGATCCCGGGGGCGTTCCAGGCAACAATTAGGGCGTTTTTGGTTTGTGGTGTGACCATGGTGGCCTTGGCATCACCCATTGCGTAGGCGGTGAGGATTTTCTCATCATCTCGAAGCACAACCTCGGCAACAGTCGGTGAGGCCATCCTCCCATCGATTAATTGGAAGGTTTCCATCCACTTTGAAAGGGTGACGACCGGAGTTCCCCTTACTTTGTCGAGGTCATAAACACTGACGATTGCCCAGTGCTTTACTGACGCCAAAAGACAGGAGTCAACAAGATTATTGATGGAAGGGAATCGTCCTGCAATTGCCTTCCTAAGCAAATACTCAGTGGGTGGTCGTATCTTAGTGGGGTCCACGTTCATCACTTTATAAAATTCGCGGTATGCCTTGATCTCGGGGATTTCCAGTATGGGGGTGAGGGCATATTTATCTTGAGCCTCCTTAGCAACACCTTGTTTTTCCTCGTCCAACTCCTTCACAAATCTTTCAACCTTCACGTTGTGTGCAATGGCATAACCAACCATTAACTCTGGGTATCTGTCCCTTACTAATGGGTCCAATCTCATGCGGTTTCCCTCAACATAAATTATTGTATGCTTCTTGAGTACAAAAGCTTATGGTTTACGGAGGCAAACTTCATTAAAGCGGGTCTTTTCAGCGTGTTAGGCAAAAACATCGGAGAAGGTGAAAATTGTTAATGCAATGGATAGGATGAAGGATATAGCCCAGATCCCCTTGCTCCAATGAAACACCTTTAACCCATCCATCATACCAATAGGGATGAGATTGATGAGGGCTATCCAAGCATTAAAGGCTGCACCTAACGTCGCGATGACCGTGAAAAATCGACCTGGCAGAAACAACATGAACATGAGGAATATTATGGAAAGGGCGATGTTTGTTAAAGGGCCTGCAAGAGCCGTTTTACCAACATTTTCTTTACTCGTATATCCTGAGATCATCACAGCTCCCGGTGAAATGATCTTGAATGGAGAAATTATCGAAAGTATGGTGATGAGCGCACCAACCATGGTTAATCGAAACTCGGCCCACAACCCATGGTGTTGGGCCAATAGCTTATGGGCGAGTTCATGTAGAAGAAAGACCGAGGTGAAAACTGCACCGAGGCTCACTAACATTTCTAGTTCAATAGGTCTCAGGCGCATCTGCGGGATGATGGACAAGCCGACGCCCATAACCATCAATGCGCTAAGGGCCAGATGTTTAAGCTCGGTGGGGCTGAACCAGAAAATCTTAGCTGTAGGCTGGGGCACTGGAGTGACAACATACTCGTATAGAATCTCTTCAGGCTTTCTTTCCACGATGATTGGTGGTGCCTCCACCCGAGGAAGCCTCGCCCTCCAATATTCTGGGCATGCATGATTCTCCGGTAGTCGATGGTCAACACAAAAGTATTGACTACAAAACGGGCATCTAAACGGGAGCGGAACATCCCTCTCGCAGTATCGACACTTCACCTTTCGCCCAGCTCCCTAAGGTCGTAAACACTTCATGAATGAGTATGATTTAAATGTTTTTAACTACATCTTTTATAGCGCTGGGATGGCTGAGCTATTTTTTAAATCGCTGAATAGAATCATACGAAGTGACTTGTGAAATTCTTCGCCCTTTTCGCTACATTTCACATGATATACTGATGACCAAGAAATTTTATTCAAGGTGATATTAGGAATAAGCAAGGAAGCTTAAGCTTTGGAAAGAACAACTGAGTTTTATTTCAAAAATTGGTCGAAAAGGTGCCGAAGCTTTTTGGAACAGATTTCGTAATGATCCTGAATTGCGTGAAAAATGCGTAATTCTTGGAAAGGACATAAGGTTAATTACAAGAAGATTACTGAAGTAGCTAAGCTTGGGAGTAAAGCTTTTAGACAACGTTACAACACGGACAAAGAATTCAAGCAAACGATCGATAAAAAGCTCGCTAAAAGCCGGTCAAAAGGTGGAAGTATCTCTCTAGAGAATTTAGGTGAAGATGGTTTCAAGAAACGGCTTGAGGGAATGAAGAATGAGCTTGTGAAGTATAAGTACATTCTTGAACTTAAAGTAGCAAATTTCCTTTCATCAAACGGCATCGTATACTCTGTTGAACCTAGACTTGAATGTGGTTATCATGCCTATTATCCTGATTTTTAATTCAAGGAATCAAACCCAAAATAATTGAAGTAATGGGCATAGGTACAGAGAAATACTGGAAGAGTGTAGCAAGGAAAATAGGCTTATTACTTAAGAACCATCCTCAATTAAGAATTGTTGTGATAACTTCATTTTCTAAAATGGCAAAAAGACATTTAGGGGAACTCCTCAAGTAAACATTTTAAGATGGAGTGAATTAGATGAACTTGTCCATTGGTGCCGGGATGACATGCCGGGATAATCGTTAGACATACGTCTTACATCCCGTAGGCAGAGTGGATAATGCGCAGGCCTTGAGCCCTTGGCTGGAGAGCCTGTGGCCCGAAAAGGCCTCGTGGGTTCGAATCCCACTCCCGGCGCCATCATAAAAGAGGATTTTCTGTGCCAATTTTGACTAAACAGTTCTGTTTTGAGTCTTTTCCTATCGGATACCACGTATGCGGTGGAGGGTTTGAACCTCCTAATCGTTCCATCGAGGTTCAAATCCCTCCCCGGCGCCATGTCAGATAATCTTAAAAGCAAAAGAGCGTTAGTTAAGAGTTAAGGGACTTTATGTAACGAGTGAACTAGAAAGGGTCAATTACTATTTCTCTGAGGCTAAGAAATTTGCTGAGGCCGCAACGGCTGAATTTGAGAGAGGGGTAAGGGAGAAAAGTGATGTTATTATTAGAGATGCGGCTGAGAAAGCCTGGAATGCGGTTCTCCAAGCCACAAACGCTCTACTTCTAACCAAAGGTCTGACTGAAGAGGAGATCAAGTCCCATAGAGCTGGAAGGCTTGCCCTTGCTTCCCTTGGGTTTAAAGACCCTCAGGTTAAGGCGATGGGGTTACGTGAAAGGTACGGTGCAAGGGAGCATCACCTTCATGAAAGGTGCTTCTACGACGGGGAATATCTAATAGATGAGGTTAGAGAGGAGATTCAAAAAGCTGAAGAATACATTAAAGACATTAAGAAAATAATGAACCGATCTTAAAAATACTAACGGTTTACCATATTCATGTCGGCAAAGCGTCAATGAATGTGAGGGTTCGAGTGAGGGTGATGACCTATTTCCTAGCGCAAAGCGTTGGTTATGGCGCCCTATCCTTTTAAAGCCTCATAATCTTCCAGTAGTGAAATGAGAGACATTAACACCTATCTAGAAGGCGGCAGCACCTCGTGGAAGGCTTGGATTGGCAGGTAAAGACCGTAAAAACCTCCCTCGACGAGCGTAGAGAATAGCTTGAATTTGAACCCCAGGCTAGTAAACAAGTTCAGCGCAGGAATGTTTTTGGCTTTTACTTCGCAGTAAACCTCTGGAAGCCCCCTCTCTACAGCGTGGGAGATCAGGTGTTTAACGAGCATCTTCCCCATGCCCATCCTCCTTTTGCTCTTCCTCACCGCTATATCCAGAACGTGTAGCTTGCCCCAAGAGTAGGTTGATAGGACATAACCAACGACTTCTTCGTCAAGCTTCCCCACCACGATGTAATAGCCTTCATTGGACAGAAGCCCATTCACCTCTTCGGGCTTGAACTCTCTAACAATGCCCTCTTCAGCTACTTCTGAGGATATCTCCGCTATGGCGTAGGCATCTCCTTCAGTTGCCCTCGAAGCCCTCATACGCAATGAATCGCCACCCACGACTTCCAAGTTTTGTTATTTCACTAGGAAAATCTATAAAATCTTTCGTATCTGATCACTCACGCACCTTAAACAAGCCTTCCATAGCTAAAGACATGGAACAATCCCTAAGGATTAAAAATAAGTGATGAATGGAGAAGTCAAGCCTTATTTGATTTGATAGATCGCCCACATCTTTTATTTCTTCTCTTTTTTAGGTAATCCCTAATCATAGAAGTTATCATCACTATATACATAGCAAACCATGCAATCACTAAATGATACAGTCCATCCAATCAAATGTAATTCCATGTAATCATCTCTAAGATTATGCTGATTCAATGCGTCTGGTGTTTCGCCCTCTCTTTTGAGCGCATTATCAGGAAGGTGGTGACTACGCCGGCTAAGGTGCATGTTGCTCCGAGGATAACGGACAAGGCGATTATGAACCCTAAAGGAGTACTTCCTTGGTTTGTAGGGGTAATGGCTTCTTCGGCAATCATCAGGTCGTCTGTGAGCGCGTCGAGCCTGCCGTTATATGTTAAGACAGTCAGCCAAGCGCCATCATTTAAGAGTCCTCCTATCCTGATGTCTATTTTTGAGAGTTCACCGCTTGAGAGCCAAATCTTTATCGGCTCCCATCCATTTGGGGTTTGATAGCCTGCCATTCTAAGTGGGTGATATCCATCTTGGATTGAGCCCTCAGTGAGAATGAACAATGTTATCTGCGTGTTTCCACCGACTGGGCTGGTGATCTTAAGGGGGTAATATAGGAAACTCGTGTTAAACCTGTAAAGTATGGGTTCGACGCTCCTCTGCTCCGGAGAAACCGTTATTATGTCAAGAACATAGTATCTGAATCCTCTCGCCATGTAGTCCTCAACAACAGGCTCAAAGTTTTGCAGAGAAACTTCTTTGGTGATGTTGCTGTTTCGCAGAAAAACGGTCATCCACCTCACGAGCTCCGAGGTATCGGCAGCCTTGACGATGGTGATGTCGTGGGTGCCGATTTTCTCGCGGAAGACTATCTCCACCCCTTCTTCTACTTTAAGGGATCTTTCTCCATACGTCTTGAAGCCCCTTCCCCAAATCTTTTTATTGATTTCCTCGAACGATTTGAAACTCGCAAGCTCCACTCTACTGGGATTTGAGGGTAAAGGAAGCATCTCGAGGACAAATGTTTCACCATTTGACAGCACATCCGTGGAAAGAATCAATATTTCTTCCCTTCCATTCCACGCAATGATTGCCTTCTGTCCAGGCTCATAAACTGAAACCTCAGGTTGTATGGGAATCATACCCCTATCAGCGTAAACGACCGTGGGGGTCGATAAGAGAAAGACGAACGCGAAAATCGTAAGCTCAAATCTAAAGGGTCTTCTCACATAGAACCCTCACCAAAATGGAAGTTGCCCCTCCATATATAATATTTTCCAACACATTAATTCTAAAGTAGGTCAATTTTCCCAATTTAGTCAACTCGTGTAGCATTAAACCCCTCTTGGGCTAAGATATATAGCCCAGATATCAATAGGGTTGCTCCAATAATTTGACAATCGCGTGGGTTGCGCTGCCCTAATCGAGACCATGAAAAATCTCCTGAGTGTGGATTGCACCGTTTATGCTGTGGGGACCATACAAGAGGAGGTTGGGTTGAGAGGAGCCACCATAGCCGCATTCCAATTTTACCCAGATGTGGCATAGCCTTAGACGTAACGGTGGGCCGGGGACATCCCTGGTGTAAAGGAGGTGGAGGCTCCCATAAAAATGAGGAAGGGTCCTTCCCTGACCGTGGCGGATTTAGGCTTAATCACCCATCCAAAAGTGCTGAGGCTCTTAATTGATGCAGCGGAAGAAAGCAATATTCCGTATCAATTGGAAACGGGTTTACCGATGCCACCGACGCAGCGAGAATCTCCTTGACTAAGGAAGGCGTTCCAAGTGGGGTGATATCGATTCCCACCCGATACATTCATAGCCCAGCGTCCATGTTGAGTCTCAGCGACGTAGAATACGCTGTCAAGCTGGCAATCACAGCCACCAAGAACACTCCAAAATACTTTTAATTTTCTCCATTTTATGGCTTATCGCATCTAATCCATTAAATTTATGTTTTCTTAATATTGAGGTGTTTTGTTTAATCATGATTTGAATAATGCTTGTGCCATAACATATTTATCCATATGAGTATAAAGTCTAAAGGGGTATAGATGATGAAGGTTATAGAGGAGTTAAAGGACATTGACAAAAGGCTCGTGGAGTGGCTAATGAAAGAGGGACTAACCTCAGAACAAAAGGGAGCCTTGATAGAGGCTAGGGCGGACCTCGTTAGGATAGCTTCTAGAATGGTTGTAGCTAGGCTTCTTGATCCCAAGGATTACATGGAACTCTCTGAATTCGGTTTTGAGACAATTGAAAAGCTTACTAAAGGCTGAAATAGACAAAACTGCGCACATACATCTTCCCTTTATCCGTGGGGGTCAGCAGTAAAATACAGCTTTCTACAAAATCACCCGATTAGCGACAGAGCCGAAAATTAGAGCCAAATTTTCCTTCTTTATGCCTCCAGCTCCTCAACTATCGCCTTCTTCAGCTCCTCCTTCTTTGGCACTCCAACAAACTTGAGGATGCCGTTGATGGCGACCGCTGGAACCGACATCAGACCGTATTGAGCCGCCCTCGTTGGGTCCACGGTGATGTCCACTTCCTCAATGGTGATGTCGCCCTTCAACTCGCTTACCATTTCCTTTAGCATCTTCTTAACCGCTGGGCAGTTAGCGCATCCGGGGGAAGTAAACATTTCGATATATGCCTCTCCCACCACTCTCACCTCCTCAACCTGCTTTTCCCATTCTCACAATAAACTCGGGAAGCATGACCTTAAACCTCTCTAGACCCGAATTTATGCTAATCCTCTCCCTTCTTTTTCTGTCAAAGTTATTATTAATATACTAAGTCTTAAATGTGATTTCTTTTTCCTACAAACCTACATTAACCCACCAGCTTAAAAACGGCGATGTTAGATTGAAGGACCAAAAATATTTTGGTATCGGCCCCCTCTTTAGGGCTTTATTGGCTCTTATAGATACAGGCTTACGACCCTCATCCCAACAAAGGGCATGGTGGAAAAGCCTGATACGCAAATGCTTGGAAAGCTTAAAGCTGCTGGCGCTACTAAGGAATTCGACTACTGCGTCGCTGAGCTTAGCTTTCGCTCTCAGCTGTTTTGTCAACTATAATCCATCTGGTAGTTCCGATCGCTACGTTATCTAAGACATCGATCATTTATTGGAATATCCATAGGGTTGTTATGGCTGGCGGACGACGACAATACGTCAGCATGGCTATGGATTTTGGATTCTTGTCTCCCCTTCTTTGCCCAAACGATACTTAACTTGTCTAAGATGTGGGAGACATATTCCTTCAGAGTCTAACTACTGTAATTTTTGTGGGACTTTATTACGCCCTGAACTTGTGTTAAAAATCTATGGTCTGTTAAAAAGCTTATGTGCTACTGCGCCATAGTTTTTGATAATGAAGGTTCTATGCGAGTCTCCTGTAAACTTTGAAGAACTGGCTGAGGAAGAAATAGAGAGGTTGATTCAGAGATACCCATATGAAGTTAAGCCTGGGCGGCTATTCCTTGATTGTTCTAGGCGTGATATAGCTAAACTTTGTTATGGCGCTCGGGTACTTGAGCGAGTCTCCATACTACTGTTTGATGGTAGGTGGGAGACGCTTGAAGATATGCAGAGCATTGCGGAGCATCTATCCTATAGGGATTACATTGATGGGAATGAAAGTTTTGCGGTTGAAAATTATAGGGTTGAGAGTGAGCCTGGTTATCACTCGTTTAAGACTCCTGAAATGGAGAAGCATCTTGGACAGGGGGTCATAAACAGTTATCAGGGTGAAGCTGGCGTCAGGCCACGCGTGAACCTTGAGGCGCCTGATGTCACCGTTAGAACCTACGTTTATGATGATGGGCTGGCGATAGGCATTAATTGCTCAGGGGATTTGAATGAAAGGGGTTACCGATGGGTCATTCCAAGACATGCGATCAGCCCCACAGTTGTCTCAGGTCTCTTGTCACATATTAAATGGGAGGGAGAAGGAAGCTTGCTTAACCCGCTCTGCTGGGACGGCACCATCTCTATAGAGGCAGGAATTATGGCGAAGAACATTGCTCCAGGATCTATATCCTACAATTTTGCACTCCAAAAATTCCTCAAAAGGAATAACATTGATCTGGAAGAGATAAAACAGGAGTTTCAAACAAGAAGGGATGTAAAGGTCAGGATTGTAGGGGTTGATAAAGAGCACTGGGTGAGTGTTGCAAAGGGCAATGCTGAAAGGGCGAACGTGGCCGACATCGTTGAATTTGAAAAATGGCCTGTTCTTAAACTGAAGAATTTTCTGACCGGCGAGTTCGACCTAATCATTTCCCATATACCAACCTATCTCGAGCGTATGCCCTATGATGCGGCTGGAAGGCTTATAAGTAAACTAGCCTTCGCCATGAAAGAAGTTGCTCGTGAAGGCGCGAAGATAGCGCTCCTCGCGGAGCTTATCTATCCTGAGTTTGTAATGGAAAATCTTGAGAGAGCTGGGTTGACGCCCAGGGAAATTCTCTCAGCCATTGCCTACAACAAACGCGAGTACTCCATCCTCATCTGCTAGCAGCGATGGGTTTGAATCCTGAACCCTGCAGTTTTGTTCCTAAGACCCTTTATAGCACTCTTTTAAGATTGCTGCACGCGTGCATAGCTCTCGATGGATTTTCTGAGGGCGTCTACGGCCAGGCGGGCGCAGTGGAGTTTAGGCCCTGGGAGCCCCTCTAAATCCTTTAAAACATCCCGCTCCGTTATATTCTTGGCCTCTTCCAGGGTCTTTCCCTTAACCATCTCTGTGATGGTGGAGCCGGATGCGAAGGCGCCCGCGCAACCTATCGCCTGAAACTTCGCGTCCCTTATCACATCGTCCTCAACCCTCAGGTAGACACGCATGCTGTCCCCGCAGAGGCCTGTGAAGGCGTCGTCGGCATCCGCACCCTCAATCACCCCAACGTTCACCTTCCTTACGTAATAGTCTATGGCCTTTTCAGGATAACCAGCCCTCCTCAGCAGCTCCACCAGCCCCCTTTCACCGCTCATGGCCATCCCAATTAGCGCGCTCTAATGTTTCGTTGAAGTGAGTTCACATATATAAAGATAGTATTTTGACTTATATGTTAAAGCGGGATTAATTAAACCTAAGACTAATCGAAGATATAGCCTCTGCGTCCAAGCATAGGTAAGTATTTCTGAACTCAACTCGCCGCTTTGGGAGTTGCCAGCTGACTACATTGAATACATGATGGGGCACCATCAGCACCTATCACGACATCCAAATGAAGGGAGTGGAATTCCTCCGCAACATATACGCGGCCTCAGGGCTATCCATTCGACCGAAGACTAAAGTGGGACGCCTCGACATGCTTAAAGAGATCATCAGAGCTTGGGGGATGGATCCAGAGCAAATTATCAGTAAAAGGCCTTAGCCAAACCTTGGAGAACATATGCCTCACCCTTGAACGCGAAGAAGATCACCTGCATCAGCTAAGTCAAGCACTACGCGAAATGTTGCGAAAGGAGCTATTAAACGCTAGTGGACCTAGCCACTAGATTTATAAATTCGGGTCAGGTGCTCTGGAAGCATGACTTTCCCTTTTCTTAACTCGCTGTCGGCGCAAGAAGCCGCGGCTTTCGCCTGAACGATGGCGTCGGGGATGTCCTTGGGTCCTTGCGCACATCCGCAGATGTACACTCCACGAACATTGGTTTCCACGGGTCGAAGCTTGGGATGAGCCTCCTTGAAGAAGCCGTTTTCATCCAACTCTATGCGTAACATTTCAGCGAGCCGCTTCGTACCTTGAGATGGGACTATCGCGCAAGACAACACCACTAAGTCTGCCTCCAACGTCACGGGCTCGCCAAGTAGGGTGTCTTCCACAGCCACAAGGAGATTTTTTGTTTTTGGGTCCTCCATGATTTCGCTGGGTTTTCCACGGATGAATGTGATGCCTAGGTCTCTCGTTTGTTTATAGTATTCCTCAAAGCCCTTCCCAGGGGTTCGCATGTCCGTGTAGCAGATGTAGATCTCTGCATCGTGGAGAACCATCTCCTTGATGATCTGGGCGTGCTTCAGCGCATACATGCAACAAACTGTGGAGCAGTACATGTTGGCCTTCTCATCCCTCGAGCCCACGCACTGAATCATCAGGATGGTTTCCGGCTCCTTGCCATCTGAGGGTCTTAGAAGTTCCCCTTTTGTGGGTCCATCGATGTCCAACAGCCTCGCCAATTGGAACTGGGTGATGACGTTTCGGTAGAGCCCATACCCATATTCCCTCTTCTTTGAGGGGTCATATTCCTCGAAGCCCGTCGCAACGATGACTGCGCCCACTTTCAGTTCGATCATTTCGGGCGTTTCCTCGAGGTTGATGGCAGCGGTCGGACAAACTTTCTCACAAACTCGACAGATGCCCTTTTGGACGTATAGACAATGCTCCGCATCAATTGTCGCCTTTCGAGGGATCGCTTGCGGAAACGGGATATAAATGGCCTTGCGTTGGCCCATACCTGCCGAGTACTCATCGGGCGTCCTAGCTGGGCATTTCTCAACGCAAACCCCATCGCCCGTGCACCTCTTCTCATCCACATAGCGTGGGTTTTTGAGGACCTTGACTTGGAAGTTGCCCACATGCCCCCGAACATCTGTTACCTCTGAGTTGGTGATCAAGGTGATGTTGGGGTGCATGTTGGCGTAGGCGGTTTTTGGTGCAAGGATGCAGGGTGCGCAGTCGTTGGTTGGGAAGACCTTGTAGAGTAGAGCCATTTTTCCTCCGATGGTGGGCAGGCGCTCCACAAGGAAAACCTTGTAACCCTTATCCGCCAAGTCTAAGGATGCCTCGACCCCCGCTATTCCGCCTCCAATAACAAGAATCGAGGGCTCAACCTTCACCTCCACCTGGGGAATTGCCCGCTTCAGTCGTACCCTCTTAACCGTCTGCTCAATCAGCCTCCTTGAGTTTTCCAGCGCCTCGTGCAGACCAACCTTCTGCGGGCTTCCAGGCATGGTCCACTTCCTGACATCGATAAGTTCGGTGAATGCGGGGTCGATTCCAGCCCTCTCTCCACACCGTTGGAAGGTCACCGTATGCAGGGTGGGGTCACACGCAACCACAACAACTCTATTCAAGCTGTGTTCTTTGACAGCGTTTTGAATGAGGGCTTGCCCCTCCTCGGAGCAAACGAATCGATTGTCGGTAACGAATACCACACCTTCCAGTTGCTTGGCATGCTTTACGAGTGC
Organism: Candidatus Bathyarchaeota archaeon BA1; assembly: GCA_001399805.1. Next base: position 4,328 of record LIHJ01000056.1, on the reverse strand, counting down.
GTTGATGTCTACTCCGCCAGCGATGTTCTTTCCACAGTGGCAGATGAAGACGCCAACCCTTTTTTCATCCTTTCGCATTTACCTAAACCTCCTTTATCTGGGTTGTGTGAAATTGAAGCCCGACTTCTTCGGGCGTGAAGCCGACCGCTAACCCCAGCAGTTCGGTTATGTAGAATACGGGAAACGCGTAACTTTCATTAAACTTTCGGTTCACCTCCCTCTGCCCCATGTCAAATTGGATGAAGCAGAAGGGACAGGGAGTAACGATGCAGTTGGCCCCCGCCTCCCTTATACTGGCCAGCCTCTCCCTCAGTATGATGAGATTTGTGTCGGGGTCGAGGGCCCTTATCCCCACACCGCAACACAACATCTTCTGCATATAGTCCACTGGCGTTGCCCCAACCCAACTCACAATCTGGTCGAGGATGGTTGGCCTATTTGGGTCATCCACATGAAGCACGTCGCTGGGCCTCACCAGGTGGCAGCCGTGCTGGGCCGCCGCCTTCCACGCCTTTAGAGGTTTCTGCAACTGCCGCCCTATGATTTCTGGTCCAAGGTCACGAATAACTTCTGCCACATGCCTCACGTTTATCGTGCCGAGGAAGCCCCTACCAATCTCGGACAAGCACTTGTCCACCTCATTCCTTAAGTGCTGGTCTTCCTTGAGAACCTTGTTCGCCTTGCCGAGGGTGGAGAAGCATCCGCTACACAACGTTAAAACGTCGGACCTCATCTCCTCAGCGATGGAGAGATTTCTGGCGGCGATGACCAGCCAAGCCTTATAATCGAGGGACCTCATCACAACTGGGTCGGGGCAGCACGAAGCACCTCTCATAGGCCTTGTCTGCACCCCAAATCTTTCCAAGACCTTGATGGAGATGGCTTCGAGACCAGGGAGCCTGGCGGGTATGAGGCAACAGACAAACAGCGCGTATTCCTTCATTGTTCCACCCTGCTTGATTTCCAATAGCGATTCACACCAACCATCTCCATCAGTTTCTGAACCTCTTTCAACGCCTCGGGCGTGTTGATTGCCAAGGGAGGCCTTTCGTCCAAGCCCACCTGGCTTCTCAACCTTCTCGTGAATCCAGTGAAGGGAAACTCATGCCCAGTTTCATAGAGGGATTTCACAACAGCCTTAAAGGGGTTAGGCGCATAGTCGGCTTTGGACGCCAAGTTTCTTAGGGCCATCATGAGTTCTGTTATATCGACGCCGGTGGGGCATCGTTCTTGGCAGGTGTAGCAAACCGTGCATAGCCAAATGTCCCGGCCAGACAGCACAACTTCCCTCAACACAAGCAGGGTTTTATGGATTATCACTCTGACCCGAAAGCTGGTGAGGGCGGCTGTTGGGCAGCCCCCGTGCAGGATCCACATTGATGACAACGTTGTAAAGTTTCTCCTCCAAGGGTTAAGAGAACCTCCCCTCTGAATTTTAGGTCCCGTTTTGTTATCACGCATTCCCACCGGTTAGGCCTTGTAGTAATAAGGTCGTTTGATGTAACCGAACGCTTCGGTGGCCGCCACAATGGCTTGTCCAACAGCCGTTCCAATCTGTTTCACGGGTCCCGTGGTCACATCGCCAGCGGCGTACACACCGTGGACATTGGTTCTCTGACGAGCATCCACGATGATGTACCCGTCCTTATCCACCTGAACCCCAGCCGCTTTGGCGATTTGGCTGTTGGGCACCTCGCCGACTTGAACGAATATGCCGTCTGCCTCAATTTCTTTAATTTCGCCTGTCTTGTTGTTGAATATGACGACGCTCTTTACTTTGATGTCTCCCTTGATCTCTTTGATCTCTGTGTTCCATAAAAACTCCACTTTCCGTTCTTGCAAATCCTTCACGAGGGCCTCCTCCGCTCTCAATTGGTCCCTCCTATGAGCCAGCTTAACATCAGAGGCTAGGTTGGATAGGTATATGGCGGAGACTGCCGCAGAGTTTCCACCGCCCACCACAATTACTCGTTTTCCTTTGAAGAAGGCGCCGTCACAGACAGCGCAGTAGCTGACCCCCCTCCCTCGAAACTCGTTTTCGCCTGTGGCCCCAAGCTCTCTATAATGACAGCCCGAGGCCATGATGACTGCTGAAGCCATGTAGGAGGCTCTATCTGTTTTCACGATCTTTCCCTCACCCTTGAGGTCGAGCTCAACAACCGCTTCCAATTCGTTGATCGTTACCCTGAATTTTTGGCAGTGTTCAACCATTTTCTTGATCAACTCGCCCCCACTGATCGCTGGGAATCCCGGATAGTTCTCAATCAAGGGGGATTCCGCGGCGGCGCCGCCCGGGGTTTTCTCCTCAAGGATTAGGGTTTTAAGCCCGCTGCGAGCGCCGTAAATTCCAGCTGTGATCCCAGCTGGTCCCGCTCCGATGATGATTAAGTCCCAATGTTCCATTTTCCGTCACCTTGATGCGGAGTATTTTACTACAACCCGATAAGGTGTGTTGGGATGTTAAAAAAGTTGTTTGCATCTTGTTTTAGGGTTTGCCATTTTTTAGGGTGTGTTTTGTGAGTAGGGAGGTTAGTCGGTTTATGAGGGCTTCTGCCTTAGTAGCTATCATCGTCCATGTGTTTCTGCATTTGCCTATCTTGGTCATCTCCATGGCGTGCCTGAGGTTTCGGTGGACGAGCTGCTCTTTGGTGGATTGAGCCCGTTTCTCTGGATGCGTTTCATTGTGGGTTCGCTTGTGCCCCTAGTGTTGGTAGGTGGGCATCTTGCTAAAGGTGAGAGGTTGGTCTCTCGCGCGCGGCTTTCTGAGGCATTACAGGAAAGGTGTTGAGTATGCGGGCATTTCTTTAGCAGACCTCACGAGGCACATCTACATGATTGGCTCATCTGGGACAGGGAAGACCTCCCTGCTCGTTAACATGATAGCTCAGGAGAAGGGATATTGTGTTCATGTCATAGATCCTCACGGAGATATGGCCTATGATTTAGTTGAATGCTTGCCCGAAAGAATTAATGACATGATCTTTCTCGATCCTTTGAAAGTTAGGTTCAGCCTTAACCCCTTCGAGCTTCCTCCTTATCGAGATGAGTATGAAAGAGCTATGCTCGCTGAAAGAATCATTGGACAAATAGTTGAGCTTATGAAGAGGATTTTTGGAAGGCGATATTGGGGTCCAAGCCTAAACAGAACATTTCAAAATGTGGTGAGAACCCTTTATCTGAGAGACGATAGCCCCACATTTGAAGACATATTAAACATATTGCTCGGAAGATTTGAAAATAAAAATTTCGCTAAGCATGAGGCTTTCAAGGAACTTCAGCAGGAGCTAAAGAAGATTCCATCTGAGAGGTTTGATGCCGTAATAAATAAGGTAGATCCTTTTGTTAAGAATGCTCTGCTTAGGATCATGGTCAAATGTCCTAACTGCAAAAAAGAGCAGGATAAACCAAAGAAAACATGGAAATATGGACAATTTACAGTCGAAGCCTATTCATGCGACTGTGACACACAATTCAGAGAATACATTACAAAGGCCGGAAAACACAGCTTCACACTAAAACTCAAGAAAGGCAAAGGATTCATTAAAGCCTAGATAACAAGAACCTATTCTTTTTCTTTGTAGTAGCTTAGTCCTGCTGTTACACGCGTTGTTACGGCGAACCATATGATTGTTGCCGTTATGTTTCCTTAGCTCACTATGTAGGCTAAGCCCACTGAAACTCCATTGGTTTTTACTACGACTATCTCTAAGGTGTGGTCTCTGCCATAACCCGTTCCCTCTGTTGAGGCTGAATTTGAGTTAGAGTTCAAATTTGAAGTGCAATTCAAGAAATTGCTTTATTTCTGCGGCGCAACAATGTTGTTGGTGTTGGATGTTTGCCTATTTTCCAGCAGAGCGTTGACCCCAGCTTATATGAGTGGCTTCTGAAGGAACAGAAAAGACGGCGAGCCCGTAGCATTCAAGACGTGATCCGCCAAATTCTCCAAGAAGCCAGGACGGAGGCTGAGAAGCATGGCTGCTAGGCTGAAAAATGTTGCACAGGCAACAGTTGCTAAGCTTTTCGGGCTTCACTCCGCGCCAACCAAAACTCAGACTGAGATACAGCGGACTTACACGGGTTTGGGCGCTGAGTTCGGTCAGCCTATAACGGTTGCCAACATTACTTTTGCTTTGAAGCGTGAGCCTGTAGCCCATAGGATAGTGTTTGCTGTGGCGCATGATATTTTCGACAACTGGTTTGAAGTGGAGCCTCTGCAGCAGGAAACCGCAGAAACGGAGAAGGTGGATAAGCAGGAGTTCGATGAGTCTGTGCAAAAGGTTCTACTATTGCTTAACGCCAAAGACGTATTTACGCAGGCTGCCGTTTTC